>JANMKN010000026.1:0-8904 GCA_031372065.1 Abditibacteriaceae bacterium
TGAGGGAGCCTAAGCGACTGAAGAATACCCATTAGGCAAGGGGATTCTTCAGTCGCTTAGGCTCCCTCAGAATGACAAACCTTCTTTAATCTAATTGTGTCCACCTACTTAACCCAAGTTGCTACCTATACCCCACCCGTAAACGAGTGGGCTGAAAGGAATCAAAAGCCTCGTGAACGAGGCTGGACTTGCCATCTTTAGCCTCGTTTACGAGACTTTTGAAAGGTCAGCCCATTGCTTTAGCGGTGGGCTGCAATAGGTGGCAACTTGGGTTACTTATGAGCAATTAGCTCACTGCTTTCCCTATGTTTTCCGCACTGAAAGGCTCTCCTACAGCGGCGTTTTTCGCGGCGATGTTAGTCGCGCTGCTTATCACGCCTTTGGTGCGGGTTTTATCCTTCAAATGCGGCGCTTTGGCGCATCCGGGCGGGCGACGCATTCACGCCGAGCCAATGGCGCAATGGGGCGGTTTGGCGATTTTCGCGGGCGTGGTTTTGGCGGCGCTTTTATGGCGTCAACCGGGCGCGAGCGAAGCGCGTTGGCTGGCGCCATCAAATAATCCGCTTATCATCGCGCAAACGCAAAAAACCCTGCATTTGTCCACCGTTTTCTTTGGCTGTGGATTATTGATTTTGCTGCTCGGCATGACCGACGACAAATGGGAATTGCCGCCGTGGGCCAAATTTGGCGGGCAAATCGTTATCGTTTACCTGATGTGGCATGGCAATGTGCGCATTCAAACTTTGCCTTTCACATCCGGCACGCAGCCACTTTTAGAATGGCAATCGCTGCTCCTCACCGAATTTTGGGCCTTGGGCCTGATGAACGGCATCAATTTCATAGACGGCGTGGACGGCTTGGCAACGGGCGTCTGCGCTATCGCCGCTTTTAGTCTGGCGATTATCGAACACTTGCAAGGCGCGACATGGGCCGCCGCCGCAGCAGCAGCCGTGAGCGGCGCCTGTTTTGGATTTTTAAGGTGGAATTTCCCGCCCGCGAAGATTTATTTGGGCGATACCGGCGCGCTTTTGATTGGTTTCTGGCTGGCTTTCATCGCCATCGCCGCTGCTGCGAAAACGGCGGCAGCAACCGCTTTGGGCGTGCCGATGTTGGTTTTGGGCATCCCGGTCGCCGACACCATTTGGGCCGTCATTCGTCGCACTTTAGCTAAACAAGCGCCGTGGAAAGCCGATCGCGGCCATTTGCATCATCGCCTGCTCGAACGCGGCCTGACGCCGCTCAAAATCTCGCTTCTGATGTATTCCGTCTCCGCCGCGCTCGGCGCCGTGGCTATTGTCGCGGTGTGGATGGCGAAGAAATCATGAGAGATAAAGCAGATGATAATATTGTCCGAGGAACAGATATGCGTAAACATCTTTTCGCCATTTGTGTATCACTCATCTTGGCCTTCTCCTGTGTTTCCTACAGTGATGAATGGGAAGCCCCACATCCCGCTATTTTCGCTGCTGAGGATGGAAGCATCGCTATTAAAGTCCAACCGGGGCGTATATCGGACAAAAAACCGTCAGCCCGCGCGGCTCTATTTCGCTTAAACCGCGATGGAAGCGAGCAAATCTTGAAGCAATTTCGACTGGTCAATATCCCCGTGCGAGTGTTAGTTCCTGAAACACAGGTTAATTATTTTGTTACTCTCGATAAGTGGTCCAGCGTAGGCTACGAGCATACTTTGGTGATTTACAATTCCAATGGCAAGGTAGTGCACAGCCTCCGATTAGAGGATTTGCTAACCGAGAAAGAAATTCTCGACCATGTAAAACAAACAGAGAGTTCACGTTGGTGGCGTGAAGGCGCAAGTTTTAATTTTGAAATTCCTACCACTGAGCATAGTAAAGAGGACAAGTCTGGCAAAGTTATCTATGTTGATAGTTATCCAGAGCAGGCAAGGTTGAATATTTTGTTTCCTTGGGGAAAGAAAATCAGCATACGACTATCAACAGGGAAGGTTTTACCATAAGCCCAATTTGAACAAAACGCCAATTTGCAACGCGGATGGGCGCGTTTTGGTGCTGCTTAACTCAAAATAAGGCCGGGATTTGACTGTGGGAGACGGGGAAATGCCGAAAAGAGCGGGGATGCGACAAAAAAAGCGAGGGATATGCTGAAAAAAGTGGGGATGTGCCGAAAAGAGCGAGGGAAATGACTGCAGGAGCGGGGATGCGATAAAAAGAGCGGGGATATGCCAAAAAGAGCCGGAATATAACTTCAGGAGCCGGAATTTGATGAAAAAGAGCCGGAATATGGCTTCGGGAGCGAGAATATAGGTAGCGGCGCCAGAATAGGAGTAACAGAGCAAGAATATGACTAAAGAAAAGCAACTTCCGCTAAACTGTGCGCGATGCTTGAAACATCAAACTCCCAAATTAACCAAAATAAACCCATTATTGTGCTGCCGATTTTCGGCACGCGGCCCGAAGCGGTGAAAATGGCGCCGCTCGTCAATTTATTGAAATCTCGGCCCGAATTTCAGTGCGTGGTCGGCGTGACGGCGCAGCATCGCCAGATTCTCGACCAGATTCTCGACTTTTTCGGCATCGTGCCCGAACACGATTTGAACATCATGCTCGCGGGGCAAACTTTGGCCGAAATCACCACGCGCGCCTTGACGGGGCTTGACGATGTGCTGAAAGAAGTCAAACCGGACATCGTGTTGGCGCAAGGCGACACCACAACGGTTTTGGCGGCGGCTTTGGCGGCGGCTTATCACAAAATCCCGTTCGGACACGTTGAAGCGGGCCTGCGCACCGATAATCTTTACGATCCGTTTCCCGAAGAAATCAACCGGCGCTTGACTTCGCAAATCACGCAATTGCATTTCGCGCCCACGCAAATGGCGCGCGAAAATCTTTTGCGCGAAGGCGTGGATGAAAAAAGCATTTTCCTGACCGGAAACACCGTGATTGACGCGCTTTTGCAAGTCGTCAACCGGCCCGAAGCGGCCAGCGAAAAAGTGGCGGGGCAGCGCTTGATTTTGGTTACCACGCATCGCCGCGAAAATTGGGGCAAGCCGCAAGAAAATATAGCTCTTGCGCTGCATGAAATTGTCGAAAAGTTCCCCGATACGCGCGTGGTTTTGCCGATGCATCCCAACCCCGTTGTGCGCGAGCCGTTGCAGCGCGTTTTGGGCAACCATCCGCGCGTCGAACTGACCGAGCCGATGGATTACGTTGACCTCGTTAAAGTGATGAAACGCGCGCACTTGGTGCTGACGGATAGCGGCGGCGTGCAGGAAGAAGCGCCTGCTTTGGGCCTGCCGGTTTTGGTTTTGCGCGGCACCACCGAGCGTCCCGAAGGCGTTCACGCGGGCACGGCGAAATTGGTCGGCACGCGGCGTGAAGATATTGCCGAAGAAGCCACACGTTTGCTATCGGACGAGGATTATTACAACAGCATGAGCCACGCGGTCAATCCGTATGGCGATGGCAAAGCGTGCGAGCGCATCGCGCAGGCGATTTTGCATTGGGCCGGACGCGGCGAGCGCCCACGCGATTTCCATCCGGCGCATAGCCCGCCGCCAGTGCCCAGTTCGCCTTTGGATTTCGTGCGCGCCTGATTTTAATTTTCAATGAGCCAACTCCCTGTTTCACCGAACCCGTCCGAGCCACCTTTTTTGTGGACGAATCGTCGCATTGTCTGGCTGGCGGCGATGGTGACTTTGGTGGCAGCAGTCATCTGGAAGGCGCCCGAAGAAGCGACCTATCTCGGCGAACACGCGGGCGAAATTTTAATTACTTTCGTCATCGCGATGAGCGCGACTTATCTTTTGCGGCCTCTGGTTGATACGCTGCAAAAGTTCCCGCTTTTCAGCGGCAAAACGCCCGAAGCGCGCCATCGCGGGCGCAGTTTGGCCGTTATTTTTGTGTTCGCTTGCATCGGAGTGGCGTTTTATCTGCTGATTTTGGTCGGCTTGCAACCGATCACGCGCGATGCGGCAGATATGTGGCATCGTTTTGTGCCGGATGATCCCGAAGGGCGCAATCGTTTTTTCAGCGACCTCAGCGGAAAATTGAAAGATGCCATCAATGAGCATATGTCATGGGCCGGGCCGCAATTTAATGATCAATTGCAAAGTGCGGTCACCAGTTCGGTTAATGGCGGCCTTGAATGGGTCAAAGACACGATTGGCAAGCTGTTTCACGGCGCCGGTTTTTTAGTGGAATTGCTGCTTATTCCGGTTCTGGTGTTTTATTTTTTGTGCGATGGCCCGGCCATTCGCGCCGAAGCCAAGTTGCTATTGCCTGTCGAATGGCGCCCGCGTGCGGCGCGCATGGCAGTGCATCTCGATTATGTTTTCGATGGCTACATTCGCGGTCAGGCCCTCATGTGCGTCATCGCGTGGGTGCTGGTAACGCTAATGCTGGTGTCTTTGGGCGTGCGTTATCCGTTTACGCTCGGTTTGATTGCCGGATTGACACGCGCCGTGCCGATTATCGGGCCGCTGCTCGGCGCGCTGCCACTGACGTTGGTTTGTTTTCTGACCACGGGTTCAGTTTCGACAACCGGGCTTTTGTTGTTCGGTTTTACGCTGATGCACTTTTTAGAAAGCAAAGTGCTTTTGCCGCGTGTGATTGGTCACGAAGTGGATTTACATCCGGTGACGGTTATCATCGCTTTGCTGATTGGCATGGAGTTTTTTCATCTGATGGGCGTCTTTTTGGCGGTGCCGCTGGCGGCGATTTTGAAAATCGTGCTGGCCGAATGGCACGCCGGGCGGCAAGTCACAGTTGAAGGCGTCGCAGAAGCGTCGTCAGCCATCTCAACAACGAGCACCGCTTAGATTTTCTGTTAATTTCCCTTTGTTTGGACGATTGATTTATGGTTACATGGTGGCAGGCCATCCTGCTTGGTTTGGTTCAAGGTCTCACAGAATTTATTCCGGTTTCTTCTTCAGCACACCTCAACATTACTCACTGGTTGCTGGGTCAAGGGCGCAATTTGCAATTCGATGTTTTATTGCATATCGGGACTTTATTCGCGTTGGTGTTTTACTTTCGTCACGATTGGGCACAATTGATACGCAATCCGGCGCAAGTTAAATTGCGTAACTTGGTGCTTTTGGCGTGTATCCCGGCAGTTATTGTGGGTTTGTTGCTACATAACCTCGAAGAAAAGCTGCCGGTTTTCATTGATGTGCGCTTCAATGCCCTGATGCTCGCTGTCATGGCACTGCTTTTATGGTGGGCCGATCACATTGGACGCAAGCGACGCACATTAGAAGAAGTCAACCTCAAAGACGCCTTAGTCATCGGCTGTTCACAGGCTTTGGCGCTGGTGCCGGGCGTTTCACGTTCGGGTGCGACGATTACCTTTGGCCTGTTTCGCCGTTTGACACGCGAAGCGGCAGCGCGCTTTTCATTTCTGATGTCGGTGCCGATTACCATCGGGGCAACCATTATGGAAGCGCGTAAATTGTTGGAACCGGGCGCGTTTGAAGCTCTCAATTCTTCGCCGGGCGTGATGCTATTAGGGATTTTGATATCAGCGGCTTCAGGATTTTGGGCGATTGGCTTTCTGCTAAACTACCTGAAAACCAAAGACGTGACTTTGTTTGTGATGTGGCGCCTTATCGTGGCAGTTTTGGTTTTTGGCATTTGTTTTTTGCGGGGACAATTGTTCGCACCGCCCGAAACCCCACCCACACCGCAAAAAACAGCGCTGTTTGATCACCCAAAATCCCTTTGAAGTGTTGATGTGACGACACACATTCAGACTGTATAGAAAAGGAACGTTGCTTTGTCTCGATTAGTTTGCGGGCGTTGCGGCCACGTTACGGCAGCCAATTCCACTTATTGCACGCTTTGCCAGTGGATTCTATTCACCGACGCGCCCGAAACCGCCACCGATGACACGGGAATCGGCACCATTGAAGTGCCGCGTCCGGCGGGTGGTATGAGTGGTTTAATTGAGCGCCGCCGCAAAGACAGTCAGCGCTCAAATTTGGAAAAGCAACTGCGCGCCCACATTGATCCGCGCATCGAAGCCTTAGAAAAACGCTCCGAAGACGAACCTGATTCGTTCGACGTGCAGCGAATGCTGGGCCTTATAACCTTGCTGGACAACCAATGGGAGCGCGCCAATGCTCACCTTTCGCGCGCCCATCAATTGAATCCTCACGATTGTCAAACCCATATCAATTACGCCATTGTTTTGGCGCAAAAAGGCCAATTGTCGCCTGCTCTTGATTTGCTGGACAAAGCGCGCAAGCAATGGGCGGCCAGCCCGTTTGTGCTATTTAATCAGGCCGTTATCGCGTTGCAGGCGCGGCGCTATCCGCTGGTGTTAGAAGCCGTCGCCGAACTTGAAAAAATGTGGCAGCAAAACTCGCGCGTGGCACAGTCCTATCACGACGAAGCGATGACGCTGCGCGGATTAGCACACTTATATCTCGACAATTTGCGCGAGGCCCGCACTGCCCTCGAAGCCGCCGCCAGCCACACGGTGCAATTGGACACTGCGACGTCGGCATCACCTTCCGGCAATGAATCAAAGCCCGAAAAATCATCCGATTTGCCAACGCCCGATGATATTCAGGTCGTGCCTGCCCATGCTGACGAAATAGAAACTACTGGCCCCGTCGCCAATGAAGCGGCTTATTCCACTGCCGCCGTTTTGGAAGGCAAAGTCACCGATGCCGATGCGATGTGCAATCTGGCGCTGGTAGAAGCGGCCATGAACGAAACCAATCGTGCTATTGCACGTTTGGGCGCCGCCTTGCGGATGCAACCGGGGCACACACACGTTTTGAACAACCTTGGTGTGCTGGCCTACGACCAAGGCAATTACTCGCGTGCCATTCATTTTTTGGAAATGGCGCGCAGCATCGAAGAATACATCAACTTCCATGAACCGGATATCGCCAACCACTTGGGCGTTGCCTTGTCTTCGACGGGCCAGTTAGACGAAGGCTTGGAACACTTGCAGCAAGCCGGCGGGCAGGAACGCGCCGAATTTGAAGTATTTTACAATTTGGGCCGCGCTTACATCGAACGCGGTTCACCAGATCGGGGCGTTGAATATCTGCGACAGGCATTTCAGGCCAACCCAAATCATCCCGATGTGCATGCCGTTTTAGCCGCCGCCTATTTATTGCGCGGGCGCACGCAGTTTTATGCCGAAGCCAAAAAACACTTGCTGCGCGCCTTGCAATTGTCGCAAGGCCATCGCGCCAGCATGACCGATTTGGCTTTGCTGCTCATCGAAGAAGGCGATCTCGAACAAGCCTACAAAATTGTGCGGCAGTCGCTAAAAATCAATCCGAATAGCACCGAAGCGATGGTCATCCTCGGTCTGCTCACGATGGAAGGCGGAACGCAACAACAATGGGCGCAGGCCGGAACGTTTTTTGAAAATGCGCTGCGTATGCGGCCCGATCTCATCGCTTGTTTGTTCAACATGGCGCTGTGCCAGTATCTGGTTGGTATGCGCGATTCGTCGGCCAAAATTTTGGAGCGCGTCACGCTGCACGACCCTTCGATTTCGCCCGCTTATTTTTTAATTGGCATGGGCCACGCCGAAGTAGGGCGCTATCAGGAAGCCTTGTGGGCTTGGAATACCGCGTTGCAATATGAACAAAGCAACGCCGAACTTGAAGCCAACATCGCCTTTGTGCATTATCAGCGCGGCGATTTCAAATTGTCAGCCAAGCATTATTATCGGGCGCACCAAATTTCTCCAGAAGACCCGAACATTTTAGGAGCGCTGGGCTTGACTTTAGCGCGCGGCGACAAACTACGCGAGGCCATTGACGCCTTTTCACGCAGCCTTGCCATTGCGCCCAATAATCCGGTAACCCACTCAAACTTGGGGTTAGCCTTTTTGTTTGCCAAATTGGTCGAAAAAGCCATGGAAGAGTGGCGTTTGGTGTCGCAACTCGACCGGGGCTATGCCGAGCGGCGCGGCGATGAGATTCAAAAATCCTTCGACGATTCGATTATCGCCTTGCGCCCACTGGATTGGCGAGCGCGCATCATTCGGATGTCGCCCATGCTGCCACGTCCGCACACGCGCTTGCTGCCCGGTTATAATGCCCGCGCTTATCGCCCGGCCATCGCCGATGCCGCACTACTCGAAGTGCAGAAAATCAAAGCGGAACTGGAACGGGTTGATCGCGTTCTGGCGTGGATGAACGCCAAACATTAAATTGCTGCATCCTAAAGATGCCTTCACAGGAAAAAGATCATGGAAAAATGGAAAATTGCAGCCATCGTGGCCTTATTAGCCGCTTTGCCGGTTTATGGTTATTTTGTGGACGGCGCGAAAAAATTACCTGCGCTCGAAAATTCCCCCACAGGCACTCCCACCAGTGAGCCTGACTCCATCGAGAAGCCAGCCTCGCCGCCGCCCGACTATTTGATGAAATGGTGGGGTCAGAAACCGCCCGCCTTCAGTTTTCCGAAGGAACTGTGGGCGAATACGGACAAGCCTGTCCAATTGGCAGATTTGCGTGGCAAAGTTGTGTTGCTCGAATTATGGCGCGCGCAATGTTCGCATTGCCAGTTTGCCGCGCCCCTTATAGAGCAATTGGCCGATCAAAACAAAAGCAAGGGGCTTGAAGTCGTTGGTATTCATTGTTCGGCAGAAAAGAATACCATTGAATATGACTGGAACGCTCTCAAACAAAAGTTGCCGCAATTTGGCATCAGGTATCCAGTGGCGTTTGACGAAAAACGCACCGTCTTCGATAAATTCCACGCGAAAAAATTCCCCTCGATCTTTATCCTTGACCGGCAAGGCGTGATTCGCTATGCCAACGAAGGCATGACCCCCTCGCTAAAAACAGAATTGGAAGCCGCTATCAAACAAGTTTTGGACGGCAAGAACCCCACATGGCCTCCGTCCAAAGCCGAAAACGCCGAAGACGCCGCCACAAAATACGCGCCCGACAAA
>JANMKN010000111.1:0-5120 GCA_031372065.1 Abditibacteriaceae bacterium
AAACCGGCGTCTGTAGAGGCAAAGCCTGCCTTCGCAGGCTCAAAACCTCCATTTTTAGGCCACGAAGGTGGCCTTGGCTCTTGCAGAGACCGGTTTCAACCGGTCTGACTTCAAACCCGCCCATCTGTCAAAGTTGGAGGAATTACGCTTTCAAACGCCTTCCATTGGGCGCAAGACCCGCTCTAAATCAAGTCCCACTATTTCAGCTTCGCCACAGTTTCTTGGCGGGCGGCGAAGCAGAGCGCGATGGCTAAAGCATCGGCGACATCGGGCGGTTCGGGAGCGGCGGCGAGTTTGAGGCGCGCTTTGACGGCGGCTTGCATTTCGGTTTTGGTGGCGTGGCCGTTGCCCGCGATGACTTGCTTGACTTCGTTGGGCAAAAACGAATGCACCGGCACATTCGATTGTTGCGCGGCCAATAAAAAAACGCCGCGCGCGTGCGCCATTAAAAGCGCGCTGCGCGGATGCTGATAGGTCGAAAACAAGTCTTCGATAACGACAATGTCCGGCTGATATTCTTTGATGATTTCGCATAAACCGTCGAACAAATTTTGCAAACGCAGCGGCATCGGGTCTTTCGCTTTGGCCGTCAAAAATCCGGCTTCAACGAAAAGCGGCGCGCCTTTTTTCTGCACTTCGACAAGGCCGTAGCCGGTGCGATGCAAGCCGGGATCAACGCCCAAAATCAAGCGCGCGGCGGGCAGATTTTCCAATCTTTTTGCCCGCCGCGCGACAGAGCCGCCTGAGTTTTTGAGTAGTTCGGGATCGAAGGACTGCGTTTTCACAATTCACTCAACATTATCGGGCTTTTGCTCCACTTTGAGAGTAATCGTTTTATTGCCGCCTTCGTGGTTGAATTCGAGTTTCACGCTTTCGCCGGGCTTTTTGGTGGCTAATTTCTTTTCCCAATCGTCGCCGTTTTTGATTTCTTGCCCGTCGAATTTGCGAATGACATCACCTTCGACAATCCCACCTTTGGCCGCCGGTGAGCCGGGATGAATGGATTTCACCATCACGCCGACCTTATCGGGTAGACCGAATTCATTTTTCAGGCCATCGGTAATAGTTTCTTCATAAACGCCCACGAAAGCGTATTCGACATGGCCTTTTCGGATGATTTCATCGGCTAAAGTTTTGGCTTTGGTGATGGGAATGCTGAAACCAAGGCCGGTGCCGATGCCGAAAATCGCTGTGTTGATGCCGATAACTTCGCCGTTGATATTGCAAAGCGGGCCGCCGCTATTGCCGGGATTGATGGCGGCATCGGTTTGAATCATGTCTTTGAGTTCAGCTTTGCCCTCGCCACCTTCGCGGTTGTTGGCGGGCACCGGAATGGTGCGGCCCAGAGCCGAAACGACGCCTACGGTGATGGTGTTGGCGTTGCCAAAAGGGTTGCCGATGGCAATGGCCCATTGGCCGATTTCTAAATCGGTGGCACTTTTCATCGGCGCGAGTTTGGCTTCGGCGGGCGGCGATTTCGCCAGTTTGACAACTGCGATGTCGTTGCGGCGATCACGGCCAATAACAATGCCGCTAAATTTTTGGCCATCGCGTGTAGTGGCCGTAATCTTCTTGGCGCTGGCGCCCGTTTCCGGGTCGCTGACGACGTGGGCATTGGTCAGCATGAGCGCTTTTTCGCGGTCAATAATGACGCCAGTGCCTTTGCCGGCGCGCGGCCCATTATCGCTGCCCGGCGCGGGCAAAAACTGCCCATCGCCGCTGTCGTTGCCCAGTTCGGTATCCACATTCATCACGGCAGGAGCGACTTTCGACACTGCATTCACAATGCGCTCTTGCTCGCCGTGTCCACCCATTATGCCGCCGCCTGCTCCTTTGCCGCCGAGCATCATGCCTAAAACCACCAAGAAACACGCCAACACGCCGCCGCCTAACATGGCGATAAGTGGGCTGGCAGCCGCTTTTTGTGGCGTGCCTGGTTGTGTTGCCGGTGCATTTTGACCGGGCAATGGCAACAAAGCGGGCGCGCTTTCTGGCGCGACTGTTGGAGTAACGGGAATAGGATCGGGAGTTGAGGCGGGCGCCGACGAAGGCGCTGAGAAGTTAAATTCATCCATGAGGATTGAGAATCACCAGATTAATACCAGTATACGTTTCAGCGCCTTGCAATTGCCCTGTGGGTTCAGGTTTTATCGGGTTCACCGCGCAAACGATGCAGTTTGCCGGAAATTTCTTCGGCGACTTCGAAAGCTTTGGCGGCTTCCTCCTGAAGACCTAAGACCTGAAAATCGGTGTGAGCGGCTTCAAAGGCGCTGTAAGCTATCTCAAAGGCTTTGACATCGCTGTTTTCGTAGCCCAGTTCGCCCCACGCAATGCCAACATCATGCAAGAGTTGAGCGTGTTCCAGTGGAAACTGTTCTCCCTCGAAATACTGCAAAGCGGCATCGTAGAAAACAATAGCCTGCTGTAAGACTGCCACGCGATCTTCGCCGCGCAATTCCATGTAGCAGTCGGCTAAATCGCGCTGCGTTTGGCCCCAAATATCGGGATGCGTTTCCGCCGTGTAGCATTTTAGCGATTCTTTGTAATGAGTAATCGCTTTGCGGGCGTTGGTTAAGCGGGTGCTGCCGGACGAGGCATGATAAAGCAAGGCCAAAGAGCGCTGCGTTTGGCCCCACAGTTCAGGACTTTCATTATAGGGCAGCATCAGCAACGATTTTTCAAAATGTTTGATGGCGCGCGTGGCATTAGTTTCCGTGTCACGGCGCATTTCGAGCATGGCTAATGTGGCGGCATCATCGGGTAATTCTCGGTAAGTTTGGGCCAAGTTGGTTTGAATTTGGCACCATGTCGCGGGGAAATTCTCTGGCGTAAAATAATCCAATGAGGCCAAATAATTGTCGCGGGCGCGCTCTAAATTGCCGACGCGCATTGCGGTTTCGGCATCGGCTAACAACAATTGATGGCGCACCTGATGCAGCAACTTTTGCACATCGGCGCGTTGCGTGAGGTATTCGCTGGCGAGATAGCCCTGATGGGCATTTTGCAGATGATCAATCGCCAAACAAAGCGCCGTGGGCGCCGAGACGAATGGCGTGTCAAGCAGAGCGCGGGCCAGTGTGGCGTGAGTGCGCGCCCACAAAGGATCGCCGAGTTTTTGGTGATCGCGTTCGTCCAAAACAATTTCGCGCCACAAGGCGAATTGGGCGCGGGCTTTGGCAATATCGCCGGATTCCAGCGCCGCGCGATGGTCGGTGCGCCAACGGGCAAGTGCCGCTGTGGGGTCAATGCTCCACTGATGAAACCACGAAAGTTCGTTTTCGCCGCGCTCGGCCCAATAATGCAGCAATTTGAGATGTTCTTCGATGGATTCTTCGTGTTTCAGGCGGGCTTGAAGCGAGCGGCGAATGAGGCGATGAATGCGCAAATAGGGCAGGGCATCGGGGCCGGACGTTTCATGTTGCATGAAAAACAAACTCGTCCATGTTTCCCAATTGAGCGCCTCGTTGGACTTTCCAAATTCTTCTGCTTGAATGAGCATCGCTGCTTCATCGAAGCGCGGCGTCAAACTGAGAGCCACCAGACACCGTTCCAGCAAACGGTTATTCAGGGCGCGCAAAAATGCCTCGGCGAGGCGGTCTTCTTGTTGTTCGGGTGTGGTTCGCGCAAAAAGGGTAGGATTGGGGTCGCGTTTGCCACCGGCCCGCGATTGCAGCACGATAGTCGCGCACAACGCCAGCCAGAAAGGATGGCAACCGGGCGCTTGGCGCTCGGTTTCTGGCGACCCGAACCAGAAGGAAGGATCGCCATTGCGGGCAGCGGGCAGCGAATCTTCACCGGCGCAACAGCGCAGAATGGCGGCTTGCAAGGCATCAAGTTGCACATCGGAGGCGGGCAAAAGATCGTCGTTGGCGCTGTTATACGAAGGCAACAGTGTATCGGCCCAACCGGGGCCATAGGCGGAGGAAAATTCGCTGTCGTCGGCGCGCGGCGGGGTGCCGATTTGACACTCCGCTAAAAATTGCCGGGCCTCGGTGAAACTCAGGCGGCCTATGGGATATTGTTCTAAGTCGGCGTCCGTCCAATCGGCATCGTCTTCCGCCCACAACAGGCGTTCGCGCCCGGCAATCACCGGCACGATACCGTTGGTCAGGCAATGAGCGCACAAGTCGCGCACCCACCAATCGAGTTGCCTTTCGTTTCTCGGTGCGCTCGCGTGACGGTCATTCCACAAGTGTTCGTAGCCATCGAAAAACAAGGCGCCGCGAATGGCGTTTTCCTCCACTATCGAAGCGTCGGGATAAATCATCATCGCCATTGGCAAGGAATTAATTAAATCCAGCGCAAAGGCTTCCACAATGTCCGACGGCAAACCGGCGTCGCTCATGATGTTGCGGCGGCACAGATGGCCCAGCCTGTCGGCGAAGCCGCTGATGTCATCGCCGACAAGCGAACCTGCGAGATGAGGAAAAACTTCGCCTATATTTTGTGCAACTTGCAGGGCAAAATCTCTTAGTTCACCCGAATCGTTTTGATAAACATCCAGCGCGTTCATTGCCAGTCGCGTGGCATCTTGCAAGGGCGGGCACAGCAAAGGTTCCAGCACCGGATCGCCGCCTTCGCCCGCGATGGAAAAGCCGACCAACAAATCGAATTGCGGAAAATGCATCCCAATTTGTCCTAAATCGGCGCGCAAGGCGCACAAGGCTTCGCGCCACGCCTGCGAAGTATCGCGCAAGGCCGCGAAATTTAAACTCGCTTGCGGACATTCGGGCGCGGCGGCGCTTAAGGCAGCACGAAACTGCCCCAATAAGGCGCTTTTGCCCAAACCGGACGCCCCATGCACCACGAAAACACGTAACCTCTGGCGATTGTTGGCCGCCGCATAACGGCAAAACGCGGCCAGCAGTTTTTCGCGGCCCACAAATAAATTGGCACTCGAAACAAGCGCGTCCGAGGCAATGCCTTGGCTTGAACTTACTGGACTCGAACCTGTGTTGCGCCCGCCGAAAAAATTTCCAAGCATCTTAAAATAGAACGGCAATAATCATCGGGTCTAATCGAATAGAACGGATGACAATGTAACTTTCGTTTTTTACGTCGCTGGTTACTTATACCAAAGACACAGTTTGATTTTAAAACAGCCGCGCCTTCTTAACACG
>JANMKN010000127.1:0-7236 GCA_031372065.1 Abditibacteriaceae bacterium
GGCCAGCACCTGCCGGCCCATGATCAGCGGGTGCAGCTGCGGGTGCATCGACATTAGCAGCAGCACAAACAGCGTTCCGCGCACAAGTGGCATGGTTTTTTGCCAAAACGGAGGCTCGCCGGTGGCTTGAAAAGCGGCGTGGGCAGCTTTTTCGGGCGGAACACGCACGAGAATCGCGTGTGGGATGGCTTCGGCGATGAGGGGAATCATTTTTTCGGCTTCTTCGCCGTCAATTTGCAAATCCAGCGGCGGTTTACTATGCAATTCGACGCGGCGGGCCTGATAAAATTCTACGGCGCGGTCATCGGGCATGGTGCCTAAAATCGAACGCCAAACCAAGCGCACCACATCGCGAAAATAAAAGCGGCGCAATACGCAAACGTCCAATAAACCGTCATCCATTTTGGCGTTCGGCGCGAAAGTCAGGCCGCCGCCGATTTCGCCCGCGTTGGCGACGACTACGGCAACACCCGCTTGCGAGCGAGCCGGAGCGTCGTCGAGTTTCAGCGTAAAGCCATGCGGTTTCATGCCCAGTTCGCGCAACATCGCTTTGGCGTAGGCCAATTTGCCCAGCTTTTCTTTTTCGGCGGTGCTGGTTTGTGAAATCAATTTCTCTGTCAGACCCAAACCAAGGCCCAATGCAAACCATGTCGGGCCGCATTTTCCCAAATCCAGCGCGAGCTGTTGGCCTTCAAGCGCCGTTTTGAGGGCTTCGTCAATGTCTTTGGGAATTTTCAAAGCACCGGCCAACAAATTGGCGGTGCCGCCCGGCACAATGGACAAAGTGATTTCCGGCGCAGCGGAATTGCCGATAGAGCCGCTGTTTCCGATGCCGTTGACCACCGCCATGACGGTGCCATCGCCGCCACAAGCCACCAAATGCCGCGCGCCGTTTTTAATGGCTTCTTGCGCCAGCGCGCCGCCGTCTTTTTCGAGAGTCGTTTCAAGAATTTGGTAGCCAGCGCCGCTTTTCTTTAGAGCGCCTTCCACACGCTCACGAAAATTGTCGCCAGCCGACCCCGATTTGGGGTTGAGAATCACTGTCAGATCATTGGTCATTATTTAAGATTTCGTTGCCACAAGCAGCGGCGAATGCGTGCCGACATCCAAAGTTTCCACGTTCGCAAAGCCGGCGCCTTGCAGCCAAGAAGTGTATTCGCCCACCGTGTAAGTGCCGCCATCTTTGGTGGCGACCAGCATATTCAGCGCGAAAATCAAGGCGAAGGGCGGGCCGGTGCGCTCTTCGTTGGCAATCATATCCACGATGATGATTTTGCCGCCGCTTTTTAAAGCGCGATACAGTTTGGCGAACAGCGTTTGCGAACTTTCCGGCCCTTCGGAATGCACAATGTTGCCTAAAACCGCCGCATCGAATTGGGCCTCGCCAAAGTCCACTTCGCGCAGGTTGCCGGACAGAAAATCGCAGCGTTCGATCACCTTATGGCGCGTTAAATAGCCTTTGGTGTGTTCCAAAACGCCGGAAAAATCTTGCAACGTCAGACGCGCCTGCGGGTCGGCTTCGGCAAACGGGATGCTCCACGCCGCGCTGCCGCAAGCCACATCCAAAACGTGCGCGCCGGTTGGCAAATGCAATTGCTGCGCCATGCGTTGCGCGGGCATATAACCCAGCACATGAAGGCTTTTGATCAGCGTCGGGAAGAAATCGGTGGCTCTTTCTTCGGTTTCCACGCGCCATGTGCTGCCGCCGGTTTTGACGCATTCGACGATGTTCGTCCAGCTATTCCAAATGGTAGAATCTTCCATCATCGCGCCAATGTAAGCCGGGCTTTCGCGCACCAAAAAAGTCTGCGCCATCGGCGTTAATTCGTATTCGGCGCCTTGCTTTTTCACCAAGCCAAAGACGGCAGCGGCATCCAACAACATCGTCATGCCGCGCACGGACGATTCAGCGGCCTGTGCAATGGCAGCGGCACTTTTGTGGCCTTGCGCCATGTGCGAATAGACATTCAGCGCCAGTGTCGCGTGCAAAACGCGTTCGGGCGCGAAGGAAAATGCCATTTGCAACAGCGGTTCGGGAGAAACGGGGCCTTGCGGCGCTTCATGGTGATTCATGAAAATTCCTTACCTTCTAATCGTGAGTGGTCGTAAACATTGCGCGTGCTGGAAAGATACGGCCCGACAGACAGCCAGTATGTTTCGACGCGCGCATCAAGATCAATGTCAGTTGTGACAATCGTATTGGGCATTTTGGTTTCGGCTAAAACGCAGCCATCGGGTGCGATAATGCGACTGGGCATTTGGCTGCAATTGTCCGTCGCCGAGGCCAGCCAGAAAACTTGATTATCCAAAGCCCGCGCCCGCCAAACGTGGTCGAAATGCGCGGACGTGCCGTCGCCCGCCAAGGGAAAGCAAATGATTTCTGCGCCGCGCCGCGCGAGTTGCGTGGCGCTTTCGGGAAACCACGCGTCCCAGCAAATCAAAATGCCGATTTTGCCGATTGGCGTGTCGAAAACCGGCGCTTCCTGCCCCGGCGCCAATCCGCCTTCTAATTCGCTGATGGTGAGATTGCGTTTGTTGTAGCGCCCGCTGATTTCGCCTTGCGGCGACACCAGCCAACCCGCGATAAAAACGCCCTGCGGTGTTTTTTCATGCAGAGCAAAGGCCGCATACAAATTCGCCGCGCGAATCGCTTCCCATAACGGCTGCAAACGCGCGTCATCGGCGGTCAAAGCACGCTCGGCAAGCGGGGCATTGACCGCCCGATCAGGAAAATTCTCTGTCAGGCAAATCAACTGCGCGTTTTGTCGGCCCGCGTCGGCAATCGCTTGGCACATCAAGGCGATGTTGCCTTCGATTGTCGCGTTTTCCGGCGCGCGATTGTGCGCAACGGCCACGCGAATTTGACGAGGCGCGGGCGATTCGACTTCGTGACAATCACACTCGTAATCGCCGCTGTGCGGTGCGCCGAGATGAGTCCAATGTTCCACCAAAACGCGCAGCGATTTCGCTTGCGGCGGCGTGGTAAAAGTGCCGCTCCAGCCAGTTTCCGAGCGCGATAAAAACGCGCGATAAAAGGCGCCATTGTTATCCGTGCGGTCATCGCACCATTCGAGTATGGCAGCGGCTTTTTCAGGCGCCGCGCCGCGAATTTCGATGCGAAAGGTTTGCTTTGGCGCCGCTGCAAATTCCCATTGTTGCACAGGCTGATTCATAGTCACACCTTGACGCGCACCGCTTTGCCACTTAGCGCCGATTGCTTTTCGTGAAGACAAACCGCCAGCGCCGCGCGGGCATTTTGCGCGGAGATAATTTCTGATTCTGTGTTGTCTTGCACGCAATCAACGGCGTGCTGCAACTGCGCCTCGAAGCCATCTTTACGGCGCGGAATTAAATCTTTTTGCTTGCCGTTGGCGCACACAGAAATCGCTTCGGCGTGGTGCAGGTTGTTGTAGCGCAACGTGGCCCTTTCCAAGTAAAAATCAAAGCCGTGTTCAAAGGTAACCGGCGGTTGCCCAATGGCGCCACATTGCGCGCTGGCCGCAACAGGTTTGTCGTCGTAAAAATACTGCGTATTGAAATACAAAACATCATTTTCGGCAGCGGCATAGCCGGTTGACTGAACACGCGACGGCGTGCCGCACAGGTGCATCATAAAATCGGTGTCGTGAATGTGCAAGTCCAAAAGTGGCCCGCCCGCCTCATCGAAATAAGCGCGCTCACTGTAGCCCGGTTTGCGCCCGATAACGCGCTTTAAATGCACACCGCACAGCGCGCCGTATTTTCCCGAAAGCGCTAATTCGCGCGCTTCAACGAAGGCCGGAATGAAACGCAAAACGTGCGCGACCAGCAGCAGTTTTTTCGCTTCTTGCGCCGCGCGAATCATCGCGTCGGCATCTTTTAAAGTTAGCGCGATGGGTTTTTCGACCAGCACATTTTTCCCGGCGCGCAAGGCTTTGATTGCCACCTCGCGATGCAGCGGCGTCGGCAGGCAAATGTCAATCAAATCAATCGAATCATCGGCGAGTAATTCGTCAATTTCAGGGTAGCGCGCCACGCGTTTGAGGTCTTGCACGCCACCGGCAGCGCCGAAGTTGCCTTGCACCCCGCTCCAATCGCCAGCGAGTTTTTTTTCATCGCGCGTGCAAATCGCGGCGGTGCGAGCGCCTTTCACTTTTTGCAGCGCCTTGAAATGCGTCACGCCCATGAATCCGATGCCGATAATGCCAACGTTGACCATGTTTTCTCCTGTGTGCAACCCAGTTTAACAAGCTACTTGGGCCACTACTTGCGCCGCACGCCTTGTCATGCACGCCTTGTTATAATGGCGGTAGAAAAATGCTTACAGTTTTAATCGCGCCCGATTCACTCAAAGGTTCTCTCTCTGCGTTGCAAGCTGCCGCTGCCCTCGAACGCGGCGCGCGGCGCGCTTTGGGCGAGCAAATCACTTGTTTGATTGTGCCCTTAGCCGATGGCGGCGAAGGCACCATCGCAGCGATTTTGCAGGGCGCGGGCGGCGTTTTACAACATACAAAAGTGCGAAATCCGCTGGGCGCAATGACCGAAGCGCAATGGGCTATTTTAGACGATGGCCGCGCCGTTCTCGAAATGGCACAAGCATCGGGTTTAACGCTTGTTCCAACGGAAAAACGCGATGCCTTGCGCACTTCCAGTTATGGCACCGGCGAACTGATTCGCGCCGCCTTAGATGCCGGTTGCCGAAAAATCATGCTCGGCATCGGCGGTTCGGCAACAACGGATGGCGGCATTGGCGCATTGCAGGCTTTAGGCGCCGGTTTTTTTGATAAAAATGGTCACGAACTGCCATTTGGCGGCGGCGCGCTGCGCGATTTGCATTCGATTGATTTAAGCAATCTTGATGGCCGTCTGCGCGATTGTGAAATCAGCGTTTTGTGCGATGTGACAAACCCTTTGCACGGCCCGAACGGGGCGGCGCCCATTTACGGCCCGCAAAAAGGCGCGACGCCCGAACAAGTGCCCATTCTCGACGCGGCGTTGCGCCATTTCGCGGATGTCACAGCGCAAACCATCGGCAAAGATTTTTGTGATTTTCCCGGCGCGGGCGCGGCGGGCGGCATCGGCTTTGGCCTGCTGAGTTTTCTCGGCACGCAGCTTCGGCCCGGCATCGAAGCAATTCTTGAGGCCGCTCATTTCGCCGACAAACTCGAACGCGCCGATGTGGTTTTAACTGCCGAAGGTTCGCTGGACGCGCAAACTTTAAGCGGCAAAACCATCGCGGGCGTGTGCCGCGCCGCGCGCCGCGCTAAAAACAAGCGCGGCGTGCCCGTCATCGCCTTTGGCGGCGCCGTTCATTTAAGCGGCGCGCAAATGGACGAACTCGGTTTGCTCTCGGCTTTTGCCTTGCCCAACGCGCCGCTTCGTCTCGAAGAATGTTTAAATAGCGCCGATGAACTTTTAACCAATGCCGCCGAACGCGCTTTGCGGTTGTGGAAAAGCCATTAGCGTTCCCGCTTAATGCAGGCTGGAAGCCTGCGCTCCATAGATGTTCCCAAGGCGCGTAATCGAGGGCGAAGCCAGTTCCTATTTCATCTTTTGCGCCTTTGCGTTTAGCGTTTGAAACCTTGCCCATAGTCATGATAAAATGACATTTATCCCAAGTGAAGGAGTTTGTCATGCCATACCAAAACATTTCCGCGACATTAACAGAAACCGACCTGCAAGCGATACGCACTTCTATCGCTTCCATCACGGCCAAGCTGCCGTTTCTCATCACGCTGCTACCTGCCGAGCGCCGTAAAGCGATCAAGTTGACTGCCAAGGGGCCAGATTTCTTGGATAAAGTGATGATGGCACTCAAAGACCATCCCGAAATCGTGCCGGGCACCTTCAACCTGCCAGAGTTCGAGAAAGACGTAACGCTTTTGTTGCAATTGGTCGAAATTCTCGGTTTGGTGAATGTGCTGTCATCGGCTCTGAACGACACCATTATGGCTTTGGGCAATGAGTCCATGACTGGGGGCAATCGAGGCTATAGTCTGCTTCAAGATGGCGCCGAAGTCGTCCCCGGCCTCAAAGCCACGGTCAAGGAAATCGGCAAGTTCTACGAAAATCGCGGCCCGAAGAAGCCCCCCAACCCGCCGACGCCCTAAAAAGCACAGCAACGGCGCATTATTGCGCTTCCGAGGCTCAATAATGCGCTTCTGAGACGCAATAATGCGCTTCCGAGGCTCAATAATGCGCTTCCGAGGCGCATTAATGCGCTTCTGGGGCGCATTATTGCATCGTCGCGCTGAAAAATTGAGCTTCGATAGCTCAATAAAGAGCTTCGGAAGCGCATTATTGAGTCTGTGAGGTAAGAGATTGCGTCTCGGCGATTCGTTAAAATGAAATTCCAAACCGAATTTGAAAATTCATTAAGGCACGAAGAACCCTATAATCAACTTCGTCAATTGGCTCTTCACTTCGCCGCACAAGGCCAGACACAGCAGCAGGTTTATGAAACCTTCGAGCAATTTCGCGCTCACCTGCGCGAAGCCAACCGCGAACAAGACGAAGACTTAATCATGGACGTGATGGACTGCATTTGCGGCTACTGTTCGCCGCAAAACCGATTGTTCGATTAGAAGCCTGAAACAATGAATACCCCATCCTATGAACAACGAAAACTGGCGTTGATTGCCGAAATCACCGCCGCGTTTGATGGCGTTTCGCGCGAAAATGGCGTCTCGTTAAGCGAGGCTTCGGTGATTGATGATTATGGCAGCGCTGAAGAGCGCGCTGAAGCGCGGTTACAAGACACCGAAACCCGCTGGCAAGATGTAACCGATGAAGATATTGCCAGCAGTGATCAATGCCTAAGTTTTCTTGACCCCATCGGATTTCACTATTACATTCCTGCTTTTGTTGTCTGGTTCCTGCGCAATATGGACAATGAAGACCCAAAATCGCTGGCTTTTAGTTCAAACACATTTGAATCGCTCATATACAGTTTGACCTTAGAAAATTGGGGAGGTTGGGAACCGTATTACCTCAACAAATACAGCCTCTTCACGCGTGAAGAATCTAAAGCCATCGCTCATTTTTTCCAATTTCAGGCAGAGCGAGAAGACAGATTCAATAAGGAAGGCGAACAAGAGCTTCACGAAATGCTATCGAAGGAAGGCTTTTCACAAAAAGAAATTGATGCTCGAATGCGTGAAATCGAAAACTCTCGCCGCGAGTCTGATTTGCCAGAGAATTTTGCAAGGCGCGCGTTGGAACGATATTGGGGCCAATTTCTGTAAACCGTCACATCAT
>JANMKN010000128.1:0-4510 GCA_031372065.1 Abditibacteriaceae bacterium
TCCAGTTTTCGGCCATGCCGCTTTTCTGCCCGACGCGTTTGTAAAACTCGCGCGCGATGCCGCCGATTGCCGCTTTGTTGCCGATGTCGGTTTCGCCCAAACCGCCCGAACTCATGCCGCCAAGGTGCCGATTCTGTTCGAGAATGACCGATTTTTTGCCCATGCGCGCCGCTTGCAAGGCCGCCGCTACGCCCGCCGAAGTGCCGCCGTAAATGCAAATGTCAGTGTCCACGGTTTGGTTGAGCAGCTTTTTCGCTTCCACTGCGACGTAATAATGCGGCTCTTGCGCCCACAGTGGCGCGCTTAACAAAGTTCCGCCCACCAAAACACTGACCGCGACTTTTTTTGGAATCATGCCGTTGTTTTCTTTCCTAATTGCTCGCAATAAAATGACAGCGCGCGAGTGACTTTGCGTCACTCGCGCGCTGGAAGGCGGTCAGCAAGACTTTAGTTTTTCCACATCAACGGCGCCGGATTGACGCTGCTACTTTGCTGACCGGAACTCATTGCGGAGGTCATGGGAGGCGCCACGGGAGGCGCGGGCAAAGTGGCGCCGCGTCCGGCATCTGAAGGAGCGCCGCGTCCGAAATCGTAATCGAAGGCGCCATAAATCTGGTGGCGCGGCTTGAGGGAGCTATCGTTGTAACGAATCAGGCCCAGTTGAAAGCTGCCACGGTTATCGAGTGCATAGCGAATGCTCGGCGCCAGTGCGCTAATAGTTGATTTGCCGGTGTAATAATCCACTGCGATGCGCGCTTGTTTGCTAATCGGCACATCGTAGCCCAATTCCACATAAGTGCGCGCCGCGTTGCCTGCTGGTGTGAGCAAAAACGCGCGCTCGGCGAACGAATGCGCCACGCCCAAATGCACGCGGCCAATCGGCAAAACGTGCGAGCCAAGCAGATAAATCACATCTTTGGGCGCTGTGCTGTTGCCGATTCCCGGATTGCCCTTGTTGCCAAAACCGCGCAGGCCGAACACCAATCGCGTGGACATTGGACCGCGCGCTGTCTGATACATTCGATTGAACAACTGCGTTTTGGCATTCAGCACCAAGCGATTGCTGCCTGACACGCCCGAAAGCGGCGCGGGCAGATATTCGATGCCAATATCGGTGCGTCCGAATAAGCCATTGCGATCTGGCCCCAAACCGTAATTAATGCCCGCCGAAGCGAAGGTGGTGTCGCGGAAATTGCTGCCCGACACAATGTCCGAATCCAAATGCCAATTACCCTTGGGGTAAATATCCGTGGACGGATAAATCGTCAAATTGGCGGGTGAGGCCTGCGTGTGTTGCGCGCCTGTCAGAGTGCAGGTCAGAATGCACGCGGCCATTATAGTCGCGGTAGCCAAGCGGCGCACGACACTTCGTTGTTTCATAAAAAATTCCCTTTTCATGTGGCTCTAAGGCGCAAAAGTCAGTTTTCTCACAATAAAAGCGAGGCGGAAGGCGGGTCAAGGTAAAGCCCCGTAGCGTTGTGATTTTGCAAAATCGAAGCGGGCACTTGCGGCGTGATGACGCCTTCGACAGCGCCTTTGACGGCTTGCGCTTTGCGCTCATCGGGCACGGTGCAAATGATGAATTTTGATTTGAGAATCTGCTGAATTCCCATCGAAATCGCCTGCTGTGGCACGTCGTTGATCGTCGGAAACCAGCCCTCGCCCATTTGCTGCGCTTTGCAGGCTTCGTCCAAATTTACCACGATGTAAGGCGCTTCGGTTTCAAAATCGGCGGGCGGATCGTTGAAGGCAATGTGCCCGTTTTCGCCGATGCCAATAAACGCGACATCAATCGGATATTGTTCAATAATCGCGCCCAAACGGTCACATTCGGCCTGCGCATCGTCTTCGCCGTTGACGTAATGAAATTCTTTCAGCGGCACTTTATCCACGAAACGCTCTTTGAGATATTTGCGAAACGAGGCCGGATGCGAGAGCGAGAGGCCAATGTATTCATCAAGGTGAAAACCCGTGACGCGTGACCAATCCACATCTTCGCGTGTGAGTGCCTCCAACATTTCAAACTGCGAAGTGCCTGTCGCCACAATGATGTTGGCCGCGCCATTGGTTTCAATTGCGTCCCGAATCAGAGCCGCGCCATCCGCCGCCGCGCGCTTGCCGCTTTCCAATTTGTTGTCGCTGATGATAATTTGCATGATGGGCCTTTGGACCAAGCGAGCCTAATCTTTGCTCGCATCCTTTGAAAAATGAAAACCTAAAATGTGATAACCTCGCCCAAAGTAAAATTTATGCGCACCGGCGAGGGTGATGTAAGAATCAAGGACTACGACTTTGCAACCCAATTCTTGCGCCTTGTTTTCCATCCATTCCATGAGTAATGTGCCGATGCCAGACGAGCGCATTGATTCTTCGACCACAACATTATCCACATCCATGTATTCGCCGCAATAGAAACGGGCACCAAGCCAATACCCGGCGATTCCGATGACGCGATCATCAAGAAATACGGCAATGCAATGGTATCCATGCCCAATCATCACTTCTAACCTTCGCCGTAACTCTGCGGAGGCTGTTTGGGGGTTGCGTGTCGCTACGAGAGGCAAAATCAGTGGCAACTCGTCCTGCGTTAGTTCGCGCACGGTGACGTTCTTTGTTTCTTGCATGATTAACCTTCCAAAAACGTGCGTGGATTGTCCCACGTTAATTGCTTGACTTGCGCGTCGCTTAGGCCCAAGTGTTCGACCAGATTCTGGGCGCTTTGCGGCATGGTGATGGCGGCGCCGACCAAATGCGAGCCATCCGGCGCGCGGGCGACCATATCATCGCCGATAGTCAAATTCCAGCGGCCCAAAGTGTAGTTTCCCGGTCCCAGACTGGCGGGCGCGATGGCATCGGTGACAATGCAGCAGCGTTCCAAACCCGCCGTGTTTAAATAATTTTTCAAAGCGAAAAACGGCACATGAGCGCCATCGGCAATGAAAGTAAATTTCAATTTTTCAAGGCTCAAAGCGCGTTGAATAATGTTGTCGTGGCGTGGCAAAAGCATCGGGCAACCGTTGCCCAAATGTGTAAACAAAGAAAGTCCATTATCAACCGCGCTTTGCAGTTGTGCAAGGGATGCATTGGAGTGTCCGGCAGCAATGCGAATGTTTTGGCCGCTGAGAAATTTGGTGACGGCGAAATTGTCATCGCATTCGGGTGCTAAAGTGACGAGTTTGGTCAAACCGTGCGCCGCGTCCAGCAAGATTTTCATGTCGTCTAAATGCGCCGGGCGAATCGCATCGGCAGGATGGGCGCCACGATAGCCGTCTTCGGAAGAAAGAAACGGGCCTTCAATATGAAAACCGCGAATAAGAGCCTTTGCCAGCGGGTCGGCCTCGCGCAAGAGCACCAAATTTCCCAAGCGCCGCGCCATGACGGGAATGTGTTCGGTGATAATCGTCGGCAAAAAGCCGAGAACTTTATCGGCTTTGAGCGCGGTGCAGACGCAATGCAAATCTTCGGCGGAAACTTTGTCGCTGTTGAAATCTACGCCCGCATAGCCGTTCACTTGCAGGTCAAAGAACATTCGCTTTCATCCATTTCAGGCATTTGCCATAGCCGACGCCATTTTGCGTTTCGGGACCTTCGTATTCGGCCAAATAAATGCCATCGTAACCGACATTTTTCAGGCAATTCAGCGCGTGTTGCAAATTAATTTCGCCTTCGCCGAGCGCCGCGCCGCGATATTCTTTGAAACTGCCGGAGCCGTCTTTTAAATGCGTGTGTTTGACATAAGGCGCCAGTTCGCTGTAAAAACGATTGCAATCTTCGATGGCATTGTCTGCCCAGCGAAAATTCATGGTATCGAGGTTGGAGCCGATGCGTGGATGATTTAAGCGCTTCAAAAGCGCGATCAATAAATCGCCATCGTTGGTGACGATGCCGTGATTGTCAATGGCTAACGTGACTCCCATTTCATCCGCGAAATCGGTGCAGCGCGAAAAGCATTCATAAAGCGCAGCACCCCATGAGTCTTGCGCAATACCATCTTTGGGCGCGCCGCCTTCGGAGCGCAAAATCGGCTCGTCGCAAAGAATTTGTGCCAATTGCGCGACGCGCTGCATTCTTTGCACTTGAAACACGATGGCTTCGCTGTCGCTTTGCAAAAAGTCGTTGCGCGCTGCCAATGCCGAAACTTTGAGGCCATGATTTTCCACTTGCGTTCGCACTTGCGCGGCGCGTTGAATATCGAAGTTGTCGTCTTCGCAAACATCGGTCAGTTGAAGTTCCACCCAGCCCGCGCCGTTATCAGCGGCAAACTTCAAAAAATCGTCGAACGAAAACCCCGGCCAGTTGTAATGAATGAAGCCCAGTTTGGACATAAAAACCTTTCCCGAAAGTTGAGCCAAGTTTAATCTTTTAAGAGCATTGGAGCAGACGAAACAAAAAGCGAGCGCATGATTTTGGTGCGTTCGCTTTTGCTGTTTGGTTCGATGTTTAGGCCGAGCCGGTTTGGGGGGGCACCGACGCGGGCAAAACCGATTCGGGAATCGGCAATTTGGCCGTT
>JANMKN010000140.1:0-2556 GCA_031372065.1 Abditibacteriaceae bacterium
ATGATGAATAGCCCGTTTGTTATGGAACAAGCGCGCCATTTTGCCGAAAATCTCTTAGCGCAGAAAGACAAAAGCGACGCTGATTTGCTCCAAACGGCTTACTTGCGCGCTTACAGCCGCCCCGCTGAAGCGGGCGAAATCACGCGTGCTACAGCGTTTTTAGCGCGCTACGACGAAAAATTGCAAGCAACCGAAACCGATGCTGCTAAACGCCGCGTCAAAGTGTGGACGGGCCTGTGCCAAGTGCTGCTGGCATCCAATGAATTTGTGTTTGTGAATTAGTTTTTGGTTTTTGGTCTTGGGATTTTGTCTTTTGCTTGGTCAGACGCTTTATGACTTTAGCTGAAGTTTAGAATTCAAAGACCAAAAACCTAAAACCGCCGAAGGCTTTTATGAAATTCTGTAACAATCGCTCCCGCGCCGTGACACGGCGGCAAATGTTGAAACAATTCTCTGGGGGTTTTGGCGCTTTGGCTTTGGCCGGATTGATTGGCGAACACGATGCCAAAGCGGCCACAACAGCGGCCAAAGTCGCCGAAAAAACTGGGGGCAATAATCCTCTATCGCCGAAAAATCCGATGTTTCCGGCCAAAGCCAAGCGCGTGATTTTTTTGTTCATGCACGGTGGCCCATCGCAAGTGGATACCTTTGATCCGAAACCGCTTCTCACGCGCGATAGCGGCAAGCCTTTGCCATTTGCCAAGCCGCGTGTGACTTTTGCCGGAACGGGCAATTTGCTCAAATCGCCGTGGGAATTCAAGCAATACGGTAAGAGCGGCATTCCCGTCAGCGACTTGTTTCCAGAAGTGGCGCAGTGCGTGGACGATTTGTGCATCGTGCGCTCCATGAAAGCCGATAACAACGCGCATGGCGGCGCGCTTTTGCAATTACACACCGGCTCGGACAGCTTTGTGCGGCCTTCGATGGGTTCGTGGATCACTTACGGTTTAGGCACAGAAAACCAAAATTTGCCCGGTTTCATCACCATTTGCCCGACGCTGGGACATGGCGGTGTGCAAAACTGGTCGAGCGCGTTTTTGCCGGCTTACACGCAAGGCACGCCGCTTGGCAACGCCAGCATTCCCGCCGAAAAAGCGGGCTTTTCTTACATTCAAAACTCCGATGTCAGCAGCGATTTGCAGCAAATGCAGCTTGATTTGCTCAAAAATATGGGCCAAGATCAGCTCAAGCATTTTGGGCACGACCCGAACTTGGAAGGCCGCATTCAATCGTTTGAATTGGCCTTTCGTATGCAAACCGAAGGGCCGAGTTTGATGGACATTTCGGGCGAAAGCAAAGCGACGCTCGATCTTTACGGCATCAATGAGAAAAAGACCGAAAACTTTGGCCGTCAATGCCTTTTAGCGCGCCGCTTTTCTGAAAAAGGCGTGCGTTTTGTGCAAGCCACGCATTCTTATAAATGGGATCAGCATGGCGATTTGAAAAACGGCCATTCCAACAACGCCAAAGAAGTGGACAAGCCGATTGCCGGGCTATTGAAAGACCTTAAATCGCGCGGAATGTTGGATGAAACGCTCGTCATTTGGGGTGGCGAATTTGGCCGCACTCCGGTGGCGCAAGGCGACGATGGCCGCGACCATAATCCGAACGGTTTTACTATTTGGATGGCGGGCGGCGGCGTTAAACCCGGCTGCATTTATGGCGCGACAGACGATTACGGCTACTACGCCACAGAAAATGTCATGCATATGCACGATTTGCACGCCACGATTTTGCATCTGATGGGCATTGATCATTTGAAGCTGACGTATCGTTACGGCGGGCGCGATTTCCGCTTGACTGATGTTTATGGCGAAGTCGCACACGGCGTTTTGGCTTAAGACAATAGAACGCAAATTACGGAAATACACGCGAATTTCTTTTGAAAAAGATTTGCGTTAATTACCGAAAATTTGCGTGATTTGCGTTCTATTTAGAGAATTTGAAAAACTTGGAAAACATGAAAAACACAATTTCGCTCGTTGCGCTGCTTGCTTTTGCAAGCGGCGTTTTTGCTGACTGGCCGCAGGCCGCCGGGCCAAATGGCAACTGGAAAACGGATGGAAAAGCGCCGCTCTCATGGAGCATGACGCGCAACCAGAATATCCTTTGGAAAACAACTTTGCCCGAAGAAGGACAAAGCGGCATTGCGGTGGCGGGCGGGCGCGTTTTTCTGACGACAATGAAGCCGCTTGATGCCGCTGCGGCGAAAAAAGGAGGCAGCGACATTGTGGGTTACTGCCTTGATGCCAAAAGCGGCAAGATTTTGTGGACAGCCGATTTGCTGGGCAGCGAACCCAGCACTTACGCTTACGGTTTCAGCGATTCCAGCACGCCCACGCCGCTTACCGATGGCAAATGGGTGTGGTTTTATAATTCCAGTGGTTCGCTTGGCTGCTACGATTTTTCGGGCAAACAAATTTGGAAGCGCGAATGGAAACCAACGGGCAACGGGCGCCCGTTTAATAAACAATTCGAGCCGATGATGATTGGCGACACCATTCTCAACATGGAGCCACGCGATGCTGATGACCCGAAGCGCGAAAAAGACCCGTG
>JANMKN010000218.1:0-1989 GCA_031372065.1 Abditibacteriaceae bacterium
AATTTTAGCGTCGCCCGCCAATGGTGACGTGGGTGCGCCCATTGGAATATCCGGCGCTAAAGCCCGTGGAATAGCCGTTTGTGCTACCGGTTATGAAGGCGCCACTGGGAAAACTGCCGCCGTTGAAAACATATCCGGGCGTCGCGGCGCCACGATAGCCTTGAAGGTTGGGAACATAGGTGGGGTAGGCCGGATAACTCGGACAAGGATTATACGCTGGGTAATTCTGATAGCCATAATAATCGGGCACTACAGGCGCACTGCCAAACGTTGTCACCGTTGTTGTCCAAGGAAACACATTAAATGTGCCGTCGTTGTAGCCGGGCGTCGAAACTGTGACTGACGAACCGTAAGGATAAGAAGGATAAGCGGGCGCGTTGTAAGTGGGATACGGTGCGTAACCGGGATACGGTGCGTAACCGGGGTAAACCGGCACGATGACCGTATTGGTTCCCGGCACGCAAGCACTCGGACTTGTATCGTGGCGATGGTCACGATCACGGTCTGGATAACGATCACGTTCCGCATCACGATCATTAGCCCAGCGTTGCGTTTTGCCCCCTGAAAGAGCATTAGTTTCCTTAACCACCTGCGCACGGGTTGTGCCTTGATAAACAGGGGCGTTGGCGGAAGGAACCTGATCCTGCCCTTGCGACGGCGAGCCATTAAGCAGCACAGATGCGGCGGCTATCGCAACCAAAAACAATTTTCGAGATAAATACATCATTTGCTCCCTTCGAGACAATGCAGGCAAACTGAAGGTTGTCGCCAGTGCTTTTCTCTGGCGCAAAATTCCTGCCGAAAGAGACGAAACATCACAGCCTCGTGTTCAAACAAATTTATGACAACAAAAAAATGGCATTTTAGTTGGCCGCATATTGGGCTTGGGATGATTGGAATGTATTTGTCCTATCAGGCTTGGATGGCGCATTTGGCGAACCAACGCGGTGAGGACATCGGTTGCGGTATAACGGCGACCATTAATTGTAGCGCGGTCTTGTCCAGCAAATATTCGGCGATTTTCGGCATACCTGTAGGGCTGCTGGGTATGGTTTTCTTTGCCATTGTTTTGCTGACTGCCGTTTCCAATGAAGCCAATTTTTCGTGGCAGCGCTTTCGATTAACGCAGTGGCTCGTCTCGTGTGCCGGTTTTGCATCTTCGGTGGCCTTTATTTACATCTCGAAATTCATTTTGCACACGTTTTGCACAATTTGTCTGCGCGTTCATGCCACGACGTTCACGCTATTTATTTTGTCGCTCGTTCTGTTTTTGATCGCGCGCAAAAAGGAACGGCAGTTCCTGTAGTAGCGCGGCGCCTCTTAGCGTTGTAAACCCCCGTCCATGCGAGTTTTTAAATTTGGTTTGATGATTTTTGCGGTGCTTCAGGCCAATGCCTGTCACTCCGCGACTTTGAAGGTGTCGCCTGCCGCGCCACAACCGGGCGATGTTTTGACGCTTACGATTTATCCGCAGCCGGGCGAGAAAATTGTCGCGGGTGCTATGAGCGCTTTCGACACCAAAGAAGTGAAATTCTTTGCGCGGCCCGATGGCCTTGTGCGTAGTTATGTTGGTTTGCCCTTTGATCGGCCCGGCGGCCAATTTCCGATTTCAGCGCGTGTGCAAATTGAAGCTAATGGTGCTACCGTTGAAAAAACATTGACTGCGATAGTCAACGCCAAGTCGCGTCATTTCCCAGAGCAGCATATTTCGATGGGCGCCTCAATGGCCTCGACAATGAATAAAAAAGATGCTTTGCGCCGTGAAAAACTTCATGTGCAAAGCAAAATGGCAGACACCAACGCTGGGCCATTGTGGGAAGGCACATGGATTGTGCCCACGCAAGGAAAATCGTCTTCAGCGTATGGCCGCAAGCGTTGGGTGAATGGCAAATGGTGGGGCCAGCACAACGGCGGCGATGTCAAAGCTCCCAGTGGAGCGCCGATTTTGGCGACGAATTCCGGGCGCGTAGTTTTAGCTGAACATCTCCC
>JANMKN010000232.1:0-7890 GCA_031372065.1 Abditibacteriaceae bacterium
GGTGTGCGTTTCAAAGAAGTCGGAAAGGAACTGCGCCACGCCCATCGGCTGCTGGCCCGAAACGGTAAAGGGAAATTGCAAACGCCACAAATCGCCCAGTGGCGGATTAAGTCGCCATTTGCGTTCGATGTCGGGCTGCGACATCCGCGAGGCCGCCCACGCCGGATATAATGTCGAAAGCAGCACCGTCGCCATCACAATCAACGTCGCAATGACCGCCGAGGAAGACGAATAATTGAGCGTGATGCCGGGGAACAAGTTATAAGTCGTGAGAACCTTCGCCACGCATTGCGCCACCAGATAGCCGGAAATCGAACCCAGCACAGCGTAAACAAAGGCTTCGGCAATAAACAAGGCCGCGACGTGAATTGGCGCGAGGCCAACTGCCGAATAAATCCCGATTTCGCGTGTGCGCTCGTAAACCGAGCCGAGCATGGTGTTAGCGATAATCAGCGCCGCAATGAGAATCGGCACGACTAAAGCGGCGAAGCCTTCGTAACTGGCACTTTCGACGGACGAATAAAGTTTCGCGACCAGTTTGCCGTTTTCGCCTTTATCGGTGCCAAAAATACCGAGTGCAGCGCGGTTCATCAGGTCGTTTAATTCTTCCTGACCGGCTTTCATATCCGAAAAACCGGCAGCCATCGAACGGGTTGAGCCGCCCATATCCATCACAGTTTCGTAAGGCAAAAGCAGCATGGCGTTGGCGTCCATGTGTTGATAGCGCTGAACCTGAACTTCCTCGCCTTTTTGCCCGGCCAAGTTATTGTTTTGCTGGGCCGTTTTGTTTTGATCGTTCGAATAATCAACCGGCGTGAATTCTTCGCCGTCAATGTCATAAAGAGGCCGCGCGCCGGTTTTGACCGAATCTTGGTCGGGGAACCACACATTGTTATCAAAGACGCCGATGATTTCAAAAACTTGACCGGCGACCTGAATTTTCTGGCCGATAGCGTTGTCGGGCGTGAGGCCCAAAGGCGGGCCTGTGTCTTCGGGAATTTTCGGTTTTTCGGCATCGGCAGCCGGTTTTTCGTCTTTTGCTTTGGGCGGAAGCAGCATCGCTCTGGGCACAATGCAGACATCGCGTCGCCCATCTTTTTGGAACCAGCGGCCTTTGATAATAGTGGTGGCAATCGGCGAACCGAGGTCTTTTTCTTCGGGTGTCAGGCCGAGCAAAGCCGGTGCGTGGAAGAACTTTTCGGGTTTTTCGGCGTTGTTCACGCGCAAATAAAGCGTTTCTCCCTGATTGGGCGACAAATACCAAGCGCGGCGTGCCACGGTTTTAAATTTCTGGCGAAATTCGTTGGTCATCGAAATGACCGCCGCCTGCGACATACCGCTCCAATCGGCCTGTCGCACCAGCACACCTTGATATTTCGGCGTGCTTTCCGGCGCCCAAATTTTGGCGAAGTTGGTAATATTGGCCGTCACCGATGTGAACGACAGCACAGTAAAGGTGAGCAGCACCAGCGTGACGCAGGTAAGCGCCGTGCGCGTCGGACGGCGGCGCATATTGGCGATGCCGAGGCCAAAAGCCGCGCTCAACGCCGAAAGACGGCCCACATCGGCAAAGTGGACGCCTTGCTTTAAACGCTTAATTTCCGCTTCAAATTTGCCGGACAAAAACGAAGTGACAACGACTGTCAGCGCCAAAATGATAAACGCCAGCAAGATGATAAACGGCGTCATCGCCAGTTCAAAAGCTGGATGAACGTAGCGAATGCCAATAAAAATCAACAAAAATGAGCCGCCCGTGCCAAAAATCTGCTTGCGCACATCGGGAAAGCCAAAAACCAATCGCTCAAGGAAGTAAGAGAAGGGCAAAAGCAGGGCAAGGTAGAAAACGATGCCTTTTAAAACGTCCTGCGATGTGGCTTCGACATCGGGATAAGCGCGCGACTCGAAACCAAAGGCACGGCGGGCTTCGAGGTAAAACTTATCGTATTCGAAATTACCAAGCGCCAACTCCGCTGCTTTAAGTGCGCCGCCGTCCGGCACCGCCTGCGATTGAGTATGTCCTTTGTCATCCTGACTAATTCCACCGGCCAGTTTATGCAGCGTGTCCACGCGCTCGTTACTGATGCCAAAGCGCTTCAACAAACTAATGCGCTCTTGATCAAGCGACCACAAATCGCGCGCTGTTTGGTAGGCGACATAAATTACCTTACTCGGCGCCTGCATATCTTCCGGCACGAAAATGCCGTTGCCTTCGGGATAAACCGGGCGTTGCGCTTCTGTGGAAGTGCGCGTGCCCTCGTTGCCGATGGCTGCTAAGGCTTCCAGTTCGGCTTCGGTGCGCGGCTGCGTGTGCAAAACCACAAGGCGCTTGCCCAACAAACCTTGCGCCATGATAAGTTTGAAGCGCGCATTTGGTTTGGCATAAACGATGGCAATCGGCTCTTTCCACGCGCCGCCGCCCGCCGGAGCCAGAAAACCATATTCCACCGGATTTGCGTCGGTTTGCGCGTCCAGCACCGTCATTTCGCTAAGAACCGAATAATAACGCTGATCCAAAGTGTCATGCAGCGTCGTGCCGCGACACTCGAAGCACATTGTGGTGGTGTCTACGGCATATTTATTGGTTTTTTCGTCGGAAAAGTTGAGAGTTTGATTGGTTTTTTTGAAACGCGGCGAAAAACGGTCTTTTTCCGCGCCCAAATCGCGCGCAAAAATCACGCGTCCGGCGCTGTTGACCGAAAAGGTATCAATATCGGCATCCGGCGTGCCGCCGCCTTTGGGGTCGCCGACGCGCGGGCCGACAAAGACAAATTGCGCCACAGGTGGCTTGCCCGATGAAAATTCAGCGCGTTCGATAAAAGCACCGCGCACGCCCGAATAGGTTTTTAAGTCGCCGTTGCGATTGAGAATCTGGCCCATCGCCATTGTGCCGCGCAAGCCAGCCACCATCAAATCTTGTTTTCTTTGCCGTTCGCGACGGGTTTCCAGTCGCAGTTTCAGTTCCTTGACCTCGCGCGGCGTGCCCGTTTCAATATCGGCCAGCATTTTCTTTTCCATCGCTGGCGTGAAAATCGGGTCGGGTTTGGGCATGGTTTCATCGGGAATCGGCGTTTCCGGCAAGAATGAAGTGCCCGATGCCACATCGCGATAAATCGCGCGCCCGATAGCATAGCCAAAGTTTTGCGAGAACAAACTCGAATCCGGCAGTAAATCCATGCCAAGTGATTTTTCTTTGGTGGATTTTTCTTTTGGCAATGGTCCAAAGGCTTTGTCCATCACCATCGTGATGGTGCCCACTTGCCGCGCGAGGTTATTCGCGTTGACAAATTGCGGCAAATCGAAAGGCGTGTCTTGCAAAGAGCGCACATCGTTGGCCGTGACGAATGAAATACCCGCTTTTTGTGCCATCGTCGCCGATTCGCTGTCGAGTGCGACGGGCGAGGGCAAATACGAACGCCATGAACGGCCATCTTTGCCAGTCACGCCGTCCACATAAAACGTTTCGGGCTTCACTTGACGGCGAATCGCCTCATCCTCAACCCAATCGTTCAGTTGCTTGGCAAAATCGGCGAACTGGTTCAGCAGAATATTTTCCGAACCAGCGCCCATCTGATTGTAAAAAGCGGATTTAGCGAACAAACCCACCGTCGCGGTGCGCGAAGTTAAATCCAGACCGATAAAACCGCGATAAAACGCCGGTTCTTTGATGTCTTTGTTGTCTTTATCTTTTTTGGTGGGGCCGTTTTTGGTTTCGAGAAAGTGCTTCGCCAAAAAATTACGCACGCCTGAAAGTGAAACATGATGCGCGCCGTTGGCGACAAATGTGAGCGAGTAGGGCTGTGGCTTCTGGCTGTAATGGCGCGCGATTTCGAGCAGCGCGGCCATATTTCCGGCTGCTTCAGCACCCGGCGCCAAATCCGGCACGATGGACATCGAATCGTAATATCCACCCAACACCAACGTATCGCCCGGCTTTTGTGCCCGCGAACTATCGGTGCCTTTGAGTTCGCCGACAATGTTGCGGCCCTTCACGCGCTCCCATTTGACCAACGATAGTAAAGTAGCTGCTGTAGCCGTTTTTCCATTGCGGCCTGCGCCTGCTAAAGCGCCTGCTAAAATCGTTTGCGCCGAATCGCGCGGCGCGTAGAAGCGCGGGAATTCGACGGGCATATTGGAAAATTTGGTTTCCGCTTCGCCCCGCGAGCCGGTGCCTTTTGGCTCCAAAAAAATCACCGCGCGAGCGCCTAAATCGGCGGCGGTGATCCAGTTCATACCCGAATTAAAGTCCAACGCCACGATGGAATCTTTGACCGCTTTGCCATTGAAATCAATGGCGCGGCCTTGACCTGCATAGATTAATGAAGCGGTAAAACCCGCTTCGGGCGTGGACGAAGGCACTATGCTGTTGGGATAAACCGGCAGCAGTTTGACTGCGCTCCCGTTAATGGTTAATTCGCATTTTATGGTGCGCGGCACAGTGACATTAAACGTTTCGGCGCGCACGTTTTTCAAGCCAAGGTCGCGAAATTGCTTTTCGACCCAACCGGCGGCTTTTTCGTAATCGGGCGTGCCCGGCACACGCGATTGAAAGGCACTAAGCGCCGCCACATTAGCTTTTATGCGCGCTGCGATAGCGGGATCGAACGGAATGCGATCAGCCGAAACGGGCGTTCTCGAAACGGGCGCAGTGGAAGTCGAAGGTCGCGACGAATCAACCCTCACAGGTGGCGCAGTTTGGGCCTGTGTTATCGAATTGAAATAGAAAAGCGCAAGGCCAGCATTTGCGGCCAGAATTGAGAAAAGGAACGGCTTAAAAAGAGCACGGCGCGTGCCTGCTTTCATGCGAGAACCTCGTTAAGCCTCAGAGTGCGCCCCCGTCAAAATCCGGCGCCTCTGTCTGGCAAAAATCTATGGGAGAAGCGCCTTTAAAGTTATCATAATATGACCTTCGCGCAAAGGCGTGATAACGAACGCCAATCAATGAATTCAAATGGCCCGCCATCAATCGCAAAAGGTTCTTTGCATTAGCAAGCAAATGCCCGTTTTAGAGGTCAGATTTTCATGAGTTATTAGATTTTTCAAAAAAACGTTTAATAAAGAAGAATTTTGGGTAGAATAAAAACACCTCAACCAAAATTCAGGAGACAAACATGACTGGACGTTTGACACACAAACCCACCCGACGCGGTTTCACACTGATTGAATTGCTTGTCGTCATAGCGATAATAGCGCTCCTCGCCGCGATTCTCTTTCCCGTTTTCGCCCGCGCCCGTGAGCAAGCCCGCAAGTCGTCTTGCCAGAACAATCTCAAACAAATTGCTCTCGCTTGGACACAATACGCCCAAGACTATGACGAGCAGGTTCTGCCCTACTCTTTGACTGGAGGGTCAGGTGGAGCTGCTGTTAACTGGAAAGTGGCGCTTCAGCCTTACGCAAAAACCATTCAAATCTTCACCTGTCCCAGTTTGACCAGCCGTCCTACCAATGGTTATAGCTACAACTTTCCTTTAGGCGGTTCAGGAAAGTCGTTAGCTGAAATCAAATTAGTTGCCCAAACGCCAGCTTTTGTCGATGGTCTTGGCGGAAATAATGGCCAGACCAACTGCATGGCATTCATTATTCCAACAGCCAGCCCCGGTGCTCGGCATGATGGACGCAGATTAAACGATCCAAATAATTTGACCCTTGGATGGGTAGGCGAAGGTAACTCTCGCATTAACGCTGCGGTTCATAGCGATGGTGCCAACTATAGCTTTGTTGATGGACATGTAAAGTGGTTACATTCTGTCAGGGATAATAATACGGCCAATGTGCCCGCCGCTTATGCGGATGCGCCAGCAAAGCTCAATCTGGATTACAACGCTGATGGAACCGTAGGTGATGGCAACGCTGCTACCAACTTTCCTGATACAGGAACCTGCGGTTCTACTACCGGTGGAATCTGTGGTGGTTGGAGTTAAAACTTCGTGCTGAAAAGCAAAAAGCCTCGCACTAAAAAGTGCGAGGCTTTTTGTTTTGGCCTTGCTAATTTTTAACGAATAAGTTGAAATCAATTCGCACAGTTAAGTCTTGCGCAAGACTTAACTGTGCGAATTGATTATCATGTCCAACACCAAACTCACACCATTTTCTCATCGCACTAAAACACAAGCCCTGACTTCGTATCTTACCGATTTGGCTCACCAACTTGGCCCCGAAGCGCGTCTGCCAACCATGCAACAGCTTTGTGATGAGCTAAATGTTAGCGTCGTCACGCTGAATCGCGCTTTGAGCGAATTGGAAGCGCAGCATATTATCACGCGCAAGCACGGCGTGGGCATTTTCGTCTCGATACGCTTGCAGCAAAAAACCATTGGCCTCGTTTATGACCGCGATATTTTGCAGCCGGGCACGTCGCCTTTCGCTGCCATGCTCATCGAAGAAGCCCGCCGCCGCGCTTCGGTAGGACACGAATCGTTCAGCTTGTTTTTGGCCGATCCTTCCAGCACCAGCGGTGCGCCGGTGCATGAAGATTTGGCTGATGCCATTCAAACACGACGTTTGCACGGCATTATTTTCGTGGGCGAGCAAAACCCGAAGGCCGCCCAATGGCTCGAAACGCAAAATTTGCCGCTGGTGGCTTTGGCTTATACGCCCTTAGCGAAATGGCGCGTTTGCCTCGATCATGCCGAAACCGCGCGACTTGGCGTCAAATCTTTGGCCGCGCAAGGCGCTAATCGCATCGCGCTTTTGGTGCCGCTGGGTTCTGGCATTGGCCGTGCGCCGGAAGCAAAATCGTTCCCCGAATTGGATGCTTTCAAAAGCGCTCTGAAAAAAGCGGGGCTGGAATTCGATGCGTCACTGGTTTGGCGGCATGACGATTTGCGCAGCGATTTCACGACGGACGAAACCAATCAAGAACAAGGATTTCGCGCCGCCAATGAACTCTTTGCCAACAAGAAAAACCAGCCTGATGGCGTTGTCATTCTCGATGACATGATGGCGCGCGGTGCTTTAGTCGCCTTTTCGAAACTGGGCTTGCGTCCCAGAGCGGATATAAAAATTGCCACGCACACCAACAAAAGTGCCACGACGTTACACGGCTATGAAGACGACCTGATTTTCATCGAAATAGACCCCGCACAGATTGTGGCCGCGCTGTTTTCGATGATTGAAACGCTAATGAACGGTGACATCCCAACAGAAGAAGTCGTTTCCATCCGCCCCCAATTGCGCGTCTGAATTGGCAAAAGACACATATTAACCCAAGTTGCTACCTATAAACCCACCCGTAAACGAGTGGGCTGAAAGGAATCAAAAGCCTCGTAAACGAGGCTGGACTTGCCATCTTTAGCCTCGTTTACGAGGCTTTTGAAAGTTCAGCCCATTGCTTTAGCGGTGGGCTGCAATAGGTGGCAACTTGGGTTATTAATTGGCCTTTTTGCGAATTTGGACTTCGCACGCGCCTTCAACGCAAAAACCGAACGATTTGTCGTTCCTGCACAGCCTCTTGTCGTTCCTGCGCAGGGGTTTGCTGTGCCTGCACAAGGCTTTGTCTTTTCCGCGCAGCCTCTTGTCGTTCCTGCACAAGCCTTTGTTGTTCTTGCACAAGGCTTTGTCTTTCTTGCGCAGGGTTTTGCTGTTGCCGCAGAAGGCTTTGCCGTTTGCGCACAGGCTTTTGCTGTTGACACGCAGAGTTTGACGGTGTTAAACCAAGCATTTACAAAGTAATCATGTTACGCGGTTAATTTGTGTTAGAGCAAAGAGCGACTTTGTCGCTTGATCCCCTCACCCGGCCACTGCCCAGAGGGCGCCCGCCCGAACGCTGCGCTGGGGAGAGGAGAACCTCGCCCATACGTTTCCGCCCGTTTCAAGCGAGAAGAAGCGTATTAACTACACTCTACTCTCCCCACGGGCGGGCGCCCTCTGGGCAGTGGCCGGGTGAGGGGATCG
>JANMKN010000265.1:0-18409 GCA_031372065.1 Abditibacteriaceae bacterium
GGGGGCGCCAGCTGGGGCGAGCTTCCAATCGAATCAATTTGGCAGCTTCTGCGTTGCCTTCGATTTCCAATTTTTCGGCGTTCCACTTGACGGTTTGGCCGGTGCGAATTGCCAGAGTGCCCAGCAAAATGGTTTCGGTGAGTGGTGCAGAATAACTAAAGTCCGAGCAGGATTTTTTGCCAGCTTTGATGGCGTCTATCCAATCGAGGTGAATGCCATTAGTGCGGGCCAGCGTTTTGGGCACGCGTTTGTCGGGATTGGCGCGATACTCTTCCCATTTGGCCTTCGGGTAAAGTTGCGGGCTGTCGGGGCGCATTCCGGCATGGTAAATGCCGCCGTTCTCGCCGACCATAATCAGGCCACCTTCGCCGCCCGGATTGCCCAAATCATAGCCTGCGGGCGCTTCGGGCACGCTGGGGCCTTCAAACCATTTCACTTTAACCGGTGGCTTGTCGCCGCGTGCCGGGAAGTTGTAGGTAACAATTGAGCCGTTGGGCGTGAAAAGCGAGTTGGCTGGGCCTTTGAGTTCGACTTCGACACTGGTGGGCGCACCCAAATCGAGCGCCCAATAAGGGGTATCAATCGTGTGGCAGCCAATATCGCCCAAGCCGCCGCAGCCGAAATCCCACCACGGACGCCAGCGCATGGGATGCAAAGTCGAATTAAAGCCGATTTCTTTGGCGACCGGGCCCAACCACATATTCCAGTCCATGCCTTGCGGCACCGGTTGCGCCGGAGGAAACGCGGTCTGCACTTGGCCATTGAAGCCCACGCCCGAATGGGGGCGATTTGTCCATGCCAGCACTTCCTTGACGTTGCCGATTAATCCGGCTTGATACCATTCCTTGATGAGACGAGCGCCTTCGAAGGCGTGGCCCTGATTGCCCATCTGTGTGACTACGCCTTTTTGGGCCGCCAACTGCTGCAAAGTGCGCGCTTCCCACAACGAATGCACCAGGGGTTTTTCGACAAAGACATGCTTGCCGTGGTTGATGGCCATATAGGCGATGGCGAAGTGGTTATGGTCGGGTGTGCCAACGCCTACAGCGTCAATTTTATCGCCCATTTCGGTAATCATCTGGCGAAAATCAGTGTAGAACTTGGCCTCCGGGAACTGCGCCTTGGCACGCGTCCACGTATTGGGGTCGCAATCTGCCAGCGCAACGACGTTGTTGCCGTTTGCACAGGCATTCAGGTCGCCCCAGCCCATGCCACCAAAGCCGACCCACGCGATGTTGAGCTTTTCGTTGGCGCCTTTGACCGATTTGGCAAGAATCAAAGGAGCGCCAAAAGTCGCGCCGAGCGCGGCGGCGGATTGTTTGAGAAAAACGCGACGGGATGATTGATTTGATTTGGAAGTTTTCATGGAGGATGTTTGACCTGTTTTTTCTTCGTCAGATGCGACTATACCCAGAATTTATTGTCAACTTTACTGAGTCACCAACCTAAGCAGGGAGCGGAGCCAGACGAAACTGCTGCGTGGCGAAAACGGCACTACGGTGTCAAAGTGACAGCTTCGAAAAGCAGCTCATTATGAAGACAACGAAAAAACTCGCCGCCGTGACGGCGGCTCTGCTTACAATCAGCGCCTGCGGGCCAGTCGCTGCCGCCCCTGAGAAATTGGCCTTGTGGCCCGATAAGGCGCCGATTGGCGATGGCCAATTCGAGACGGCGGCACCGATGATTACTGTCTACCGACCAGACCCCGAAAAAGCCACCGGCGCGGCGATGGTGATTTGTCCGGGCGGCGGTTATGGCGGTCTGGTTGTCGGCGCCGAAGGGCACGGCATCGCGCAATGGCTTGATGGACACGGCATCGCGGGCATCGTCTTGGAATATCGCCTGCCTAAAGGCCGCGCCTTTGTGCCGCTTCTTGATGCGCAACGCGCCATTCGCACGGTGCGCTTCAACGCCAAAGCGTGGGGCATCAATCCCGATCAAATCGGCATCATCGGCTTCTCGGCGGGCGGGCACCTCGCTTCCTCGGCGGGCACTCATTTCGACACCGGCGATGTTAATGCCACAGACTCCATTGAGCGCGTGAGTTGCCGCCCCGACTTCGCGGTTTTGGTGTATCCTGTGGTGACTTTTACCGGCCCAAACACCAATGTCGGCACCAAGAACAACCTGCTCGGCCCCAATCCCAAGCCGGAACTGGAAGTTTTGTTTTCCAATGAGCAGCAAGTCACCGCCAAATCGTCGCCGATGTTTCTGGCGCACGCCCAAGACGATAAAGTAGTCACTCCAGAGAACAGCAAAATGCTTTATGCAGCGCTAAAAGCCAACGGCGTGCCCGCCGAATATTTGGAATTACCCAACGGAGGCCACGGCTTGAATGGCTACAAAGGGCCAAGTTGGGACGCGTGGCAAACCAAATCTATTGAATGGTTAGCCACACAAAAATTGATTACAGCGGCGAAACCCAAACCCTGATTGAAAAACCACTTACCACCATGAAACTTCACTTGCTCCTCCTTGCCCTTGTTCCCATCGCGCCCGTCGCGGCGGACATTACTTTCAAAAAGCAAACGCTCACCACCGAATTCGTTGCCGAAGGCTGCGCCGTGGCCGACTTCGACCACGACGGCAATATGGACATTAGCGCCGGTTGCTCCCTTTGGTATGGGCCAGATTTCGCCCGCCGCGCGAATTTTACGCCGCCCAGCATCAATGCCGGAGGCCCCTCGAAAACGCCCTATAACCCGGAAAGCGGCTACTCCGATTACTTTTTGGCCTTCACCTACGATTTCAACGGCGACACATGGGCCGATATTTTGGAGTATGGTCTGCCGGGCGAACCAGCGTATCTTTATCTCAACCCGCAAAACAAAGAGGGCGATTGGGCCAAACACGCCATCTTTGATGTGGCGGATAACGAATCGCCGGATTTGAAAGACATCAACGGCGATGGCAAGCCGGAACTGCTGCTGCATACGCGCGGTCAGCTTGGCTACGCCGAAATTGATTGGGCTAATCCCACCGGCAAAGCGCGTTTCCGTCCTATCACGCCTAAGTCGGCGGAAAACGATAAAAAATATTTCCGCTACACCCACGGCTATGGCGCGGGCGATGTAAACGGCGACGGACGTGTGGATATTCTCACCAAAGATGGCTGGTTCGAGCAGCCCGCCGACACTAAAGATGACAAGGATTGGGCGTTTCACGCTGGCCCGTTTGGTCGCGGCGGCGCGCAAATGTATGTTTATGACGTAAATGGCGATGGGCGCAACGATGTCATTACCAGCTATGAAGCGCATGGCTTTGGCCTCGGCTGGTTCGAGCAAAAAGCCGACGGCAGTTTCAGCGAACACAAAATTATGGGCAGCACGCCCGAAGAAAATAAGCAAGGCGTGAAGTTCAGCCAACTTCACGCAATGCGCCTGACCGATATGGATGGAGACGGCGTGCCTGACCTTGTGACCGGCAAGCGCCGCTGGGCACATGGTCCGAACGCCGACGCCGAACCGGGCGCCGAGCCTGTGTTGTATTGGTTCCAACTCAAACGCGATGGCAATGGTGGCGCAGAGTTCATTCCGCACCTCGCAGACAACGACAGCGGTATCGGCACACAAGTCACCACCGGCGATCTCAACAAAGATGGCAAGCCCGATATTATCGTCGCCAACAAAAAAGGCGTCTTCGCCTTTACGCAGCAATAGCTATGGACGATAAATTGGTGTGGCTCAAAGCTAATTGCTCAAAGCTAATTGCTAATTTTCTTCTTTTAAAATAGCCGTTACGACATGGCGATACATACTGGCGGGCTTGGTGCAAGTTATTAAAGTCAGTTGGGCGCTTCCACCAGTGTCAGGATTGAGAACCGAAGTATCGGTTTGGGAAAGCTGAGTCGAGGTCAGCACGGTATAGGTATAAATGTGCCGAGGCGTATGCAATTCGATTTCTGAACCAGCCCAAAGTTGATCCAGATTGCCAAACCACGCGCCGAAAATGTTGCTATGCGCGGCAAGAACGCAGTTGCCGGGTTGGCCCGGCGCGACGGAGTTGGGATCGTGTCCCGGCCCGCGCTGCAAAGCACCCTCATCCATGCCCTGTAACACAACAGCGTCCAGACTAATTTCGGGTATCACAATGCGGGTGGGCGGCAAGGCGGCGTGATGAATTTTAGGCGTTGGCGTGGCAATGGGCGCGTTTTTCTTTGATTTCCGAGGCGAATTTTTCGCTGCACGAGAAGCGATGCGAGCAGAATCGACTGGCGGTTTCATATCAGTTTGCGCCACGGATTTTTTCCAATTCGCTTGCAAGGCGCGCTGGCTCCACCAACCATAGGCGCTTTGTCCGGCTGGCCAAAGCATCAGCAACAAGCCACCGAATAACAAAAATATCAAAGCGCCGCGTAATAGCGGCTTCGCGCGGGCATTCATCAGCAGAATAACATCAGCGAAATAAAACGGCAGGGCAAAACAGGACAGACACAAACGCCGACATGAGTTTGTTGGACAAACTCATGTCGGCGTCAAAAGGCTCTTGAAAAAAGTTGCTTTGCGGCTGCTTTAGCGGACTTTTTTCAAACCGAGTAAAGCCCCGCCTGCGGTCATGGCGCCCATCAAGGCCATCAAAAGCGGAGCGCCGCCCGTAGTCGGCAGCGTATCGGTAGTCGTGGTGGTGACTGTGGTTTCTACGGTATCAATGCCAGTGCCCACAGCAGGCGTAACGGCTTCAAAAGCAGGGGCTGTTGCCGCGCCACCGGCGGCGACAGACGAACCGCCGGGCGCACCCGTAGCCATCCCGGTTGGTGAACCGGTCGGTGAGCCGGATTGAGCCATTGCGACTCCGCTCCACAAAAGAGCGGCACTGACAGCGAACAGACGTGTGGTTTTGTTAATCATAACGTTTCCTCCTGGAAATGTCTCCTGAAAAAATGCTCCTCGAAATTGCCAGTAGTTTGTCAAAATGGCGTTGCCGTGCAAAGGGTGCAATTTATAAAGACTTTTATCAACCCTGCAAGGAAGCCCTTTGCCAGATTGTAAAATGCAGTTGCAAGATGCGCGCCGGACGCGAAAAATGGAGAATAGAGAGCGTTAGTTTTTCAATGTTTTAAGCAAGGGCCATTTCAAAATTCAAAACTCAAAATCCCGCCCAAAGGGCACCCGAACTCAAAACTCAAAAAGCCGTTGGGCGATGTTAGGCGCGCTGTTTCTTTGCGTTTTGCTGCTTGCCTTGTGTGGCGGCAGCGCGGTGCCGCTGCGCGATTTGTGGTCAAATGATGCCTCCGCGCGCGAAGTGGCAGCGCAAGTGTTTTTTCATTTGCGCCCGCAACGCGTGCTGACGGGAATGCTCGTTGGCGCCATTTTAGCCTGTTCAGGCGCCGGTTTGCAGGCGGTTTTTCGTAATCCTTTGGCCGAGCCTTATTTGCTGGGCATTTCGGCGGGCGGCGCTTTGGGCGCGACGTTAGCCGTGGCTTTCAAACTGCCGCAGTGGGGCGGTTTTGCCGCGCAGGTGCCCTTAGCTTTTGCAGGCGCGCTGGCCGCTTCTGCGGTGGTTTACAAACTCGGACAGCCGCGCGGCGATTTTTCTTTTGGCTTTGACCGCGCCGGATTATTGCTGTGCGGCGTGGCGCTTTCGGCCTTTTTCTCGGCCCTGATGGCGCTTGTTGTCACACTGTCGAATCCACTTTTGGCCCAGCAAATCACTTTTTGGATGCTCGGCGACCTCACGCGCGCCGAATGGCCGGAAATTATCGTGTTAAGCCTCGCTTTATTGGTTGGCATAGCCTTGTTTTTAGGCGCCGCGCGCGATGTGGACGCTTTGCAGGTTGGTGACGAAGAAGCGGCCAGTTTGGGCGTCGAAGTAACGCGCGTGCATCGCCGCCTGATTGTTGCCGCATCATTGATGAGCGCTGCCGCCGTAGCCGCAGCGGGCTTAATCGGCTTTGTCGGCTTGCTGGCGCCGCATTTGATGCGTCCGCTTTTTGGCACGCGCGCGCGCGTTTTGTTTCCTGCCGCAGCCATCGGCGGCGCCACCATATTAATGCTGTGCGACACTTTGGCACGTTCGATTTTGCCGCCGCTGGAAATTCCCGTTGGCATCATCACATCTTTGCTCGGCGTGCCGCTGTTTTTGTGGTTGGCGAGACGACAATTTTAAAAATGCTCGAAATTTCCGCTTTAAGTGCCGGTTACGGCGAAAAAACGGTGCTGCACGACGTTTCCTTGCATGTGCAAGCGGGCGCGGTTTTATCGATTATTGGCCCAAATGGTTGCGGCAAATCTACGCTTTTGCGTTGCGCGGCGGGACTTTTAAAACCGCAACGCGGCACCATAAAAATCGAAGGCGACGATATTTTCTCGCTCGAAGCACGCGAAAGGGCACGGCGCGTGGCGCTTTTGCCGCAAAATTTTGAAGGTGGGCGCGATTTATTGGTCGAAGAAATGGTTTTGCTGGGTCGCACGCCGCATTTACCGCCCTATGGCGCGCCTTCGCGAAACGATGTTGAAATCGCACAGCGCGCCCTCGAAAACGTTGGCGCAAGTCAATTCTCAACGCGCCGTATCGGGCAACTTTCAGGCGGCGAGCGTCAACGCGTGCTTTTGGCGCGCGCTTTAGCGCAACAACCGCAAATTTTGCTGCTGGACGAGCCGATTTCCAACTTGGATATTCGTTTTCAATGCGAAATTTTAGATTTGGCGCGGCGTCTTGCCGTCACCGAAAACTTGGCCGTCGTCGCCGTTTTGCACCAGATAAATTTAGCGTCCGCCATCGCCGACCAAATGCTGCTTTTAAATGAAGGCCGCGTCATCGCGCACGGCGCGCCGGACATCGTGATGACGCAGGAAAATCTCGAGACCGTTTATCAAACGCCGCTACGCATCGCGCCGCACCCTAAAAGTGGACGCCCGCAGGCGCAAATGATGTGGGAGTTTCAACTTAAATGATGGGATACAGATGTAATTCATTCCAGTCTTTTGTTTTTTGCGATTCATCTCGGTCTATTGTTTGTTATAATTATTTCAACTCAGCGACAGTGTTTTGTTAGCCGCCGCTGGAAATATAGTTGGAGGTTGATATGCAGAACAAATTTGTAAGTCGTGCCATTGCCTTTTGTGCAGTGGCGATGGTGTTTTCAGGAGTGGCAGACCAAGCGCGAGCGGCGTTGAACACTCCAGTTTCTGTGACGCTCGTGCCGTTTAAAGATAACTGGGCTTCGGCTCAAGAGCGTTGGTGGGACATCGGATCGTATCGCAGCGGCACCACGGATCGTTACAACCAATTCAACGATTGGGTCAGTGGCAGCGCAGCCAATGGAAATTTTCAATACGGCGTTACTGGACAGGTGACCCTTACTTACGATGCCAATCCCTCGTCTCCTTACTTTGTAGCTCATGTAAGCGCCACAGGATTGAAACCAAATTTTGCTTACCAAATGAAACTAACAGGCAAACCAGTTTCGGGTTTGCGTGGTTCAGGAACAGCCAATTCCTATATCACTTCGACTAATAAATTGGCCTCCGGCACGCCGGTAGTGCATAACGTTTATGATGGCAACGGTAATCTGACTCCGGTGAATGGCGACGACTGGACGAGTCAGCAACTGGGTTATCTGGGCCGCTGGTGGGATGACGAACCGACGCCGCCCGGCACTAACATCAACGATAGTTATTTTCAGACTTATTATCCGAGCCGCACAGTCTATGGTTACATTTTCTTGGGCGACTTTTTTACCGATGCGCAGGGCAATTGCGAGAAAGACATCGCGGGGCGCTACAGCTATCACATCACATGGCAGGATTGGCAAAGCGGCATTAAAGATGTCCTCGTGCCGGAATCGCCCTTTTCGATTGGCGGTTATTTAGACAACAGCGCGCCGACGCATTATTATGCCTACGGCGCGAATGCACCGGCGTCTGGGGCAGCTACCGAAACCGGCAAGGCTTCGCTGAATTTGTATTATGAATACGAAGCAAGTCGCTCTGGCGCTGCCGGTTTTATCATGCCCAACGGCAACTATCATTGTCGCTTGCTTTTAACGGAAGAAACTTTCCACAACACTTATAGCAACGGCACCAACAAGGCTTTGGGCGGCGTTTGGAAAACCGTCATGGCAACCGAAGATTTTAGTTACAACGGCAACACAGTCACCAGCCCCGATGCAAATCCGGCCAATGATATTGTCTTCACCATCGGCGCGCCTGCTGTGCCCGCTAATCTGGGCGCGAGTGCAAATAATGGGCAGGTTAATCTGAACTGGACAGCCGTTTCGGGCGCTTCGACTTACAATGTCAAACGTCGCACTGGAAATGGTGCGTATAGCGTGCTGACGACTGGCGTAACGGTGCCCAATTACACAGATGCGGGCGTTTTGCCCGGCCTGACTTACAGCTATGTAGTTGCCGCCGTTAATGCCATTGGCGAAGGCGCCGCGTCCAACGAAGCCGGTGTCACATTGGCGCCCGCACCGCCTACTTTGAGCGCCACGGCAGGCGATGGACAGGTCACTTTAAACTGGACAGCCAGCACGGGTGCGGTTAGTTATAACGTCAAGCGATTGAACGATAACGCGGTGGCTAACGGAACAGGCACCACTTTCACCGATAGCAATTTGACGAACGGCACAACTTACAATTATGTGGTGTCCGCTGTCAACGCCGGAGGCGAAAGCGCCGCTTCCAATCAAGCCAGCGCCATGCCACTTCCCGCGCCTGCGGCTCCAACGGATTTAAGTGCTACAGCAGGCAACGCGCAAATTAATCTGTCGTGGACGGCTATCAGTGGCGCCACCAGCTACAATCTCCAGCGCGGCACCACCAGCGGCGTTTACAACACAACTATCGCGGTGCCCGATGCGGGCACGCCCACCGTCACCTATTCCGATGCCAATTTAAGCAACGGCACAGCGTATTATTATGTGGTGTCTGCCGTGAATTCGGCGGGTTCGAGTAGTGTTTCCAACGAAGCGAGTGCCACACCACAAGGCCCGCCGCCTGCGCCCACAGCATTAACGGCAACTGCCGCTGCGGGTCAAGTCACGCTCAATTGGTCTGCCAGTGTCGGCGCCACCAGTTACGCTGTTTATCGCGCGACGACATCGAACGGCCAAAGCGCGATGCCATTGGTCTCTGGCCTCACGACCACATCTTACACCGATGCAGCGGTTGTCAACGGCACCACCTATTTTTATAAAGTGTCGGCAACCAATGCGGCAGGTGAGAGCGCACAGTCGGTAGAAGCCAGCGAGACGCCTATCATCGGCACCGCTGCCACGCCAATTATCACGCCCAATGGCGGCTCGTTTTTTGGCAAGGCGACGGTGACCATCACAGACGCCACGCCGAGCGCAACGCTTTATTACACCACCAACGGCAGCACTCCAACAACGAGTTCGACGCTTTACACAGGAGCCATTACGCTACTCGCTTCAGCTACCATTAAGGCCAAAGCTTTTGCCTCTGGTTATGCCGATAGCGCCGTCGCCAGCGCAACGTTTAATGTTCAAACCAGTGTCAGCATGAATCCGACAGCGGATGCTCATGTAAGCGGCGGCAACAGTGCAACAACAAATTTCGGCAACGCGACCAGTTTGGAAGTAAAAACCAGCACCAGCGCCAAAGAAAACCGCGATGCTTACCTTAAATTCGACTTGAACAGTTTGGGCACAGTCGGCAGCCTGAGTAGTGTCAAATTACGTTTTTATGGACATCTGGCCGGTTCCGGCACCAATACCAGCCTGACGACCACGCTTTACAGCGTGTCCAATACCACTTGGACGGAAACGGGCATCAACTGGAATAACAAACCCGCCTTGGGCAGCGCGCTCGGCACAAAAACCGTGACGGGAACGACTTATGCGTGGTATGAATTGGATGTAACTGCTTATATCCAGCAAGAGTTGAATGCCGGGCGCCGCATCATCACATTAGCGCTGCATGACACGGCGAACACCAATCCCAACATCCAAGCCAATTCGCGCGAGGCTTCGACCAATAAGCCTGTGCTTGTTGTATCCGGTTAAATAGGGCGCAGGAAACGTGAGGGCCACGACAATTAATTGTCGTGGCCCTCACGTTTTTGAAAGGAAAATGCAGGCAGCAATGACCAACATGCCAACGCGCAGTTGAGCCATTTGGTTATAATCCCCCTCATGGCGCGGCGTGTTTTTCTTCTTTTAGGTTTGGTTTTAGCTGGCTGCGCGGCGCCACCAACACAGCAAAAACCAGCGACTTCTTTAGCGTTGCCCAAAGACGATTTGGGCCGCGAAATCAAATTTTCGGCTGTGCCAAAGCGCATAATCTCCCTCGCGCCGGGCGTGACCGAAACGATTTTCGCGCTCGGCGAAGGCCACAAAATCGTGGCGCGCGACCAAAGTGCCGATTATCCACCCGCAGCGAAAGAACTGCCTGTCGTGGCCGATTTTAATGGCCCGTTTTTTGAAAAAGTCGTCGCAGTGCGCCCCGATTTACTGATTCAACAAGGCGAAACCTACGACGCGGCGCGCATTGAACTCTGGCAGCGCAAATGCGCTGTGCCTGTCGCGCTTTTGCAGCCGAAATCTATCATAGAAGTGCAAAGTGGCATCGAAAAAATCGCAAAATGGCTCGGCGTGCCCGAAAAAGCCGCCGCGCTCAATAAAACCTTCCCCCAACCTGTAAAAACCAGCAAAATCACGGTCTTTTTTGAAGTCGGACGCCAGCCTTTATGGACAACCGGCAGCGATACCTTTATCGGCGATGCGCTGAAGCATTTGGGTTATCGTAACGTGGCAAACATCAAAGGCTACAAGCAATTCAGCCTCGAAAGTCTGGCGAAGGCCAATCCCGATTTTTATATCGTCACCTCGGCAAAACCAGATATTAAACAATCGCTGCGCGAATTACGCGCCGTGCCCGCCTTGCGTGATTTAAAATGTATTCGGCAAGGCAACGTTGTTGTGGTGCCCGCCGATTGGATTTTGAGACCGGGGCCTCGTTTGGCAAAGGGCATGAGAGAAATTGAAAAACAAATCAACCGCTAAACTTCGTTACGCAAAAACGGCGTCCAAACAACGCAATTTTGGGTGACTTTTTGCGAAATAAAATCGCGTCGTCGGGTGCCATCTGGGCAGGATGCCGTTTTTGCGCGTTTTCGCGGCTAATCAGGAGATTTTCTATGTGTGGCATTGTTGGATATATCGGAGATGGATCGGCGACAGCCGTATTGATTGTTGGACTAACGAAATTGGAATATCGCGGCTACGATTCCGCAGGCGTGGCGATTGTCAACGGACATGGCGTGCAATTGCGCCGCACCGTCGGCAAATTAAAAGCGCTGGAAGATTCCTTAAACGCCGACCCGATTGATGGGCACGTTGGCATCGCGCACACGCGCTGGGCCACGCACGGCGAACCGAATGAAATCAACTCACATCCGCACCGCGACGCAACGGAATCGGTTTTCGTGTGCCACAACGGCATCATCGAAAACTACGCTGAATTGCGCCGCGAATTGCAAGAACAAGGCGTCGAATTCCGTTCGCAAACCGACACCGAAGTGCTGCCGAATTTAATTAAGCGCGCCTACGACGAATGCGGCGATTTGCCGCAAGCGGTTCGCATGGCGCTTGCCAAAGTGCGCGGCGCTTATGCGATTTCGGTGCTGCACAAAGACGTGCCGGACATTTTGGTAGCGGCACGTCAGGCCTCGCCCCTGATTGTCGGTTTGGGGCAAGGCGAAAATTTTTGCGCGTCGGATGTGCCCGCCATTCTCAACAAAACGCGCCGCGTGATTTTTCTCGATGACGGCGAAATGGCGGTTTTGCGCGCTGATGAAGTCGAAGTTTGCGACATTGACGATGGCAAAGTGCGCCATAAATCCGTCGCGCACATCGAATGGTCAGCCGAGCAAGCCGAAAAAGGCGAATGGCCGCATTTTATGCTCAAGGAAATCCACGAGCAGCCGCAAGTTTTGCGCAATTTGCTGGCACGTTATACCAACGAACGCGGCGAAGTGATTCTCAACGACATCGGTTTAACCGATGACCAATTGCGCGGCGTCAAACGCATTTTCATTCAAGCCTGCGGCACCAGTTGGCATTCGGGATTGATTGGCAAACTCTTGCTCGAACGCTTGGGCATGGTCGCCGTAGATGTGGATACCAGCAGCGAATTTCGCTATCGCAACGTCGCCGACCACGCGCGCGGCGCCATTTTGCACCATGACACGCTGGTGATTGGCATCTCCCAAAGCGGAGAAACGGCAGATACCAAAGCGGGACTCGAAGAAGCCAAAACGCGCGGCTTGAAAGTGCTTTCGATTGTCAATGTCGTCGGCAGCGCCATCGCACGCTTGTCCGATGGTGTGATTTATTCCAACGCCGGGCCGGAAATTTCCGTGGCATCCACCAAAGCCTTCACCGCGCAAATCGGCGCTTTGTATTTGCTGAGTTTGAAATTGGGCCAAGTGCATGGTCTTGTGGACGAAGATCGCATGAAGCGCCGCCTCGAACGTCTGGCGCAATTGCCGGAAATGCTCGAACAAATCTTGGCCGATGACAGCGCCGTTCGTGCCGTCGCCGAAAAATATCACAAGTCCGAACACGCGCTTTTCATCGGGCGCGGCTATGGCTATCCCAGCGCTTTGGAAGGCGCCTTGAAGTTGAAAGAGATTTCCTACATTCACGCCGAAGGCTATTCGGCGGGCGAATTAAAGCACGGCCCACTGGCCTTGATTGACGAAAATATGCCGGTTGTAGCAATCGCCAACGCGCGGCGCGGCAGTGTGGTTTATGAAAAAATCTTGTCCAATATGCAAGAAGTCAAAGCGCGCAAAGGCCAAATCATCGCCATTGCCGACAGCGACGACCACGAAATCGCCGACAAAGCCGATTTCGTCATTCCCGTCCCTGAAGTAACCGAAAGCCTATCGCCCTTTGTCACCGCGATTCCCTTACAAATGCTGGCCTACCACATCGCCGTTTTGCGCGGCTTCGACGTTGACCAACCGAGAAATCTGGCGAAGAGCGTCACGGTGGAGTAATAAAAACAACACACGACAATGAGGCACAATAAGCATCGCGCAGATTACGACTGGACATCGTGCTTATACTGTATCATTCTGTTTTTTGAACATCACCGTAGCTAACGGCGGCAGTGTGATGGCAATGGAATAGGGCTGGCCATGCCACGGTTTATCATCCGCCAATACAAGCCCCATATTGCCCACATTACTGCCTGCATAAAGTGCTGAATCGGTGTTGAGAATTTCCTGATAAGCGCCCGAATAGGGCACGCCGAGGCGATAGGCTTCACGCACAAGCGGCGTGAAATGGCTCACGGCGATAACCGATTCGCGTTTCTTTTTGGCATGACGCAAAAAAGCGATAACACTGCCCTCGATGTCGCTGCCATCAATCCATTCAAAGCCGGTGTGATGAAAATCGTCTTCGTGCAACGCAGCTTCGCTTTGCAGTAAACGATTCAAGTCGCGCACCAAAGTTTGCACGCCTTGATGCGTGGGCGCCTGCAAAACATCCCATTCGATGCTGCCTTCGAAAGCCCATTCCGTCCACTGGGCGATTTCGCCGCCCATGAAGAGTAATTTCTTGCCCGGATGCGCCCACATGAACGCCAAATACGCGCGTAAATTGGCGAATTGTTGCCACTCGTCGCCCGGCATTTTATTGAGCAGCGATTTTTTCAAATGCACCACTTCATCGTGCGAAAGCGGCAAAATATAATTCTCGTTGAAGGCATAAACAAGACTAAAAGTCATCTCGCTCTGGTGCCAACGGCGATGAACCGGCTCGTATTTCATATAGTGCAGGCTGTCGTTCATCCAGCCCATATTCCACTTCATGCTAAAGCCCAAACCGCCCAAGTAGGTCGGCATCGTCACCATCGGCCACGAGGTAGATTCTTCGGCAATGGTCAGCACCCCCGGAAACACGCCATGCACCGCTTCATTGACTTTACGCAACAATGAAATGGCGCCGAGGTTTTCGTGACCACCGTAAACATTGGGCAGCCAGTCGCCATCTTCGCGCGAATAATTGAGATACAACATTGAGGCTACCGCATCTACGCGCAGGCCATCGAAGTGAAATTTTTCTATCCAGAACATCGCATTCGACAGCAGAAAAGTGCGCACTTCGTTGCGGTCGTAATTGAAAATGAGTGTGCCCCAATCAACGTGTTCGCCTTGACGCGGATCGGCGTGCGAATATAAATGCGTGCCGTCGAAATAATTAAGTCCCGAACCGTCTTTGGGAAAATGCGCGGGCACCCAGTCCAGAATCACGCCGATGTCGTTTTGGTGACATTGGTCAATGAAATACATCAAGTCCTGCGGCGTGCCGAACCGGCTGGTCGCCGCGTAAAACCCCATCACCTGATAGCCCCACGAGGCATCTAACGGATGTTCCGTAATGGGCAACAATTCGATGTGCGTGAAGCCTAATTTCTTGACGTAGGGAATCATTTCCGCTGCCATCTCGTGATAAGTCAGATAGCGCAAGCCCCATTTGTCGTCAATTTCTTTGCGCCACGAGCCAAGATGCACTTCGTAAATCGAAAGCGGGCGATCAAGTGCCTGATGACGGGGCCGGTTTCCAATCCACTCGCTATCGTGCCATTCATACGAATCGAGATCAGTCACTACCGACGCGGTGCGCGGGCGCTGTTCCATCGCAAAGCCATACGGGTCGGCCTTGTCGTAACATTCGCCGCCGATGCCTTGCACGCGATATTTGTAAACCGCATGGACTTCAAGGCCGGGCACAAATAATTCCCAGATGCCATTTTGTCCGGGATTCATCGGCTGATTTGAATCGTGCCAGCCATTGAAATCGCCCATTAGCCACACTTGGCGCGCGTTCGGCGCCCAAACGGAAAACTGCACGCCGCTTTTGCCCTTGTGCGAGGTCAAATGCGCGCCCATTTTTTCATAAACGCGCTCGTGTGTGCCTTCGGCGAAGAAATGTAAATCTTGATCGGAGAACCAGGTCATAGGAATTGAAAATCGCAAATTGAAAGGGAGAAAATACGTTTCTTCTCTACTCTCAATTCTAACCTTTCAGAAGAAAACGCGCCGAAAACCTCTACTCCTGCAGCGCGTATTTTGAGCCATAATTTTGAGCTATACGAATTTTCAAGTAAAGGCACCCACGCCGCAAGCGGCGGGGCATTGAGAGAGAACCGTTAGGCCTCGAAAAGCTTAAGTTGGAGGTCTGGGGATTTGTCATCACGATGGTTCTGAATGTATCTTTTGATGACTTCAGCCGTTATTTTGTCGCCAACCGTGCGCGCAAAGCAGCCGTCTTCCCAGAATTGCCCTCCCCACAACTGACGCTTGATTTGCGGGTGTTCCTGAAAAATCGCCCGCGCACTCAAACTCTTCAAGCGAGTCACCACCTGCGTGATTGAATACTTGGGTGGAAATGAACAAAAGATATGAACATGATCCTCGCTCAATTCCAATTCCTCGATTTCGATCCCGTAGGACTCACCGATCTCAAGAAACAATTCGCGCATGCGTTCTCCCACCACACCCGACAAAATTTTCTTGCGGTATTTGGGTGCCCACACCAAATGGTATTGCGTGTCATAAACATTGTGAGAACTTCGCCGAAGAGCCATGATTGTATTGTAACGCCCATGCTTTTTCAGCGGCTACGCCGCTGCGCTCTTTCCTCCCCGCCGCAAGCGACGGGGTATCCAGAGCGATTCTAATGAAATAATGCATACTAAGGAAGAAAGCGGAGAGAACACATAGCAAATGACAATTCTCACGAGGCGCGCCGTTTTCCGACAAAAACACTTTTCTCAACGAAGGGCTACGCTACGCTGCCAGATGAAACGTTACATTCGGCGGTTTAGCAATCACATTTCGCATTCTCCATGTCGCAAACAGCTTTAACACTCACGTTTTTCTTGCAGATGGCGGTTATTTTAGGGGCCTGCCGCCTCGTTGGTTTGGGCGCCCAACGACTTGGACAGCCGCAGGTTGTCGGCGAAATGGTCGCCGGCGTGCTTTTGGGGCCGTCGCTGTTTGGACTGCTCTTTCCGCAATTGCAAAGCCAGATTTTCCCGCCGGAATCGCTCAATACGCTTTACATCGGCGCGCAACTCGGCGTCGGCTTGTATATGTTTTTGGTCGGCGTCGAATTTAACACGACGATGTTCCGGCAGCAGGCCAAAAGCGCTGTGGCCGTTTCGCTGGCCGGAATGCTGGTGCCTTTGGGATGCGCGCTGCTTTTGGCGCCGTGGATTCTGAAAATACCCGGCTTATTCGCCCCTAAAACCACGTCGTTTGAAGCGTTTCTGTTTTTGGGCGCGGCCATCGCCATGACCGCGTTTCCGATGTTGGCGCGCATTATTTACGAACGCGGCCTCACCGGAACGGCTCTGGGCACCTTAGTTTTGGCAGCGGGCGCTATAGACGACGCCGCCGCCGGTTGCGTGCTGGCTTTAGTTTTGGCGAGTTTTCAACGCCTGCCCGATGGCAGCCTCAACACATTTGTTGTTATCAAAGCCTGCGTGGGCGGCTTGCTTTATGCGCTGTTTATGACGACAGTAGGCAATCGCCTGCTGAAACCCATCGGCGTCGTTGTCGAACGCGAAGGCGAAATCAACGCCACGCTGATGGGCGGCGTGTTGATGCTTTTTTGCCTGAGCGCGTGGGTGATGGAAAGTTTGGGTTTGCACGCGGTTTTAGGCGGATTTTTGCTCGGCGTTGCCATGCCGCGCGGCGCCTTAACCCGCCAACTTCAGGAGAAATTAGAACCATTTGTCGTCGTCTTTTTGTTGCCGATGTTTTTCACTCTGTCCGGCCTGAAAACTGAATTGAGCTTTATCGGCGACGCGACGATGCTGCTCGTCGCGCTGGTTTTGCTGGCCGCTTCGATTTTCGGCAAGGGCTTCGCGTGCTGGGCAGCGGCGCGCTTGACCGGCTCCGATCAACGCACGGCCTTGGCTATTGGCACTTTAATGAACGCGCGCGGCATGATGGGCCTAATTATCGCCAATATCGGCCTGCAAAAAGGCGTTATTGAGCCGCCCCTATTCGCCATGCTGGTTCTGATGGCGCTTGTCACCACACTCATGGCCTCGCCGCTCTTTGAACTGGTTTATGGCCGTCACGAGCGCAAAATCCCCGACGGCGCGACAGTAAACCCGTAAATTACATCATTTTCTTGACTGATTCTACGGTTTGCCCGACTGATTCTATCGTTTGCCCGACTGATTCTACGTTAGAATGGACTGATTCTGGAGTAAAATCAGTCCATTCTGACGCTGAAGGGACTGATTTTAGAGCTAAAGCAGTCATTTTAGCGGTAGAAGCAGCGTCTTCTGCGCCGCAACTGAACAAAAAAAGCCGCACAGGGAAATTTTCCCTGTGCGGCTTTTTGGTTTGAAACCCGTCGCTGACGCTCTGGGTTCGCTCTTATACGTCCTTGACTTCGACAGTCGCGCCTGTGCCTTTGCTATTGAGAAAATGATGTAATACTGTGAGTCAGGTGAAGGAAATGAAGTCATGGCTGAGAATGGTAATCGTATTAATGTGCAGCCTCACTGCTGGTTTGGTTGGCTTTGCATTACCTTTTGGTCTCCCCATGTATGGTTCAACATTAGGACCGGGGTTAGGTGCTATCGTTGGTGCTTTCATTGTCATCATAATCGCACAGGCAGTGGAGCGCCATTTGGATAAAGTAAGCAAAGTAGATTATGTGCATGAAGCGGCCAACCCGATTACTTTTATTGTCCGCATGGCAACGTGGTTATTTATCGGTTTGATTCTTTTGTCAATCATTTTGATGCCACTGATGAGTCCGCCACATCAAAACCATTAGCACAAGTAAAAAAGCCGCACAGGGAATTTCCCTGTGCGGCTTTTTTAGATTTCCGAAGAAACTTAGACACCCTTGACTTCGATAACGGCACCGACGCCTTCGAGTTTTTCCTTGATCTTTTCGGCTTCTTCTTTGGCGACGGGGTTGCCCACGTCGGCAGGAGCGCCTTCGACCAAATCCTTGGCTTCTTTGAGGCCAAGAGTCGGCAAAACTTCGCGCACGGCTTTGATGACGTCCAATTTCTTGGCGCCAAATTCCTTCAGAATGACCTGAAATTCGGTGGACTCTTCCACGACCGGAGCCGCTTCAGCCACCGCACCGCCACCGCCGCCAGAGACAGCAACAGCAGCCGTAACGCCCCACTCTTCTTGCAGGGTCTTCACCAGGTCGTTGAGTTCGAGAACGGTCATGCCGCCGACTAACTCCATGATTTGTGTAACTTTTTCGCTCGCCATTTGTAAAATCTCTCCTTTGCGCCGGGCAGAAGTAAAAATTAGTTTTGAGTTTTGTGTTTTTTGTTTTGTGGTGTTTGGCTACGGGGTTTTTAAAAAAGGCGCGAAGCACCACTGATTCAAGTCAAAACTCAAAACTAAAAAATCAAAAATATTCTGTCCATGGTTTAGAGCTTTGTTT
>JANMKN010000276.1:0-28207 GCA_031372065.1 Abditibacteriaceae bacterium
CGTTTTAAAACCGATAACGAGACTCGTTATCGGTTTTAAAACGACTTTTGAGCCTAAAAACCGCCTTTTGTGCCTAAAACGCGCCTTTTTCGGCCTCCGCACACGCATTTGGGTCAAAATCGGCAAACTGCGCTACTAACAACACGGTGTTCCACACCATGTTTTACACCCAATGAATCTTGTCTTGCAACAACTCCACCCCGCTCACTTTGCCTTTCCTGTTTTCGCTCATGGAGAGGACTTGAAGATTGGGCAATGCAACCAACGCCGACACATCGCTCACGGGCGTGCCACTCAAGTTGAGGACTTGCAGATTGATCAGCGCCGCCAATGCCGACACATCACTCACAGGCGTGCCAACCAAGCGAAGGCTTTTCAGATGTGTTAGCGCCGCCAACACCGACACATCACTCATGGATGTGCCGCTCAAGTCGAGGAATTGCAGATTAATCAGCGCCGCCAACGCCGACACATCACTCAGTCCTACGCAGCCACAAAGCCACATATGTCTAAGTGATGCGGCTGAGGCGACTTCGACCAATTGTTGCACAACTTGCGACAAACAGGCAATTGGCGTCAGCAGGGCGCGGGCGACTAAATTTTCCCTAACCGAATGATCCCCTGTCGTCTGTTGCTGCCGATCTATTTCCCATTGCCAGCAGACCCGCCACAAAATGGGGCGCAAATCGGCGCTTAGACCGCTGTGTGGATCAACGGAAATTAGCGATAGTAAAGTCACCATCTGAGTTTGGTCATCCTTGGGACTATAATAAGGCACATTACCCCACATAAACTTTTGCTTCAGTGGTTGCGGATTATTCGCCTCGAAATCATTTTCAAAGAGCAGACGCAGCAAGTCGTCCGGCCATTCGCCTTCATCGGACAGGCTCTCGAACAGCAGCAGAAAGGTTTCCTGCCAGACCGGAGAGTTAGCATAGTCGCGCAAACGTGGCAAAGAGGTTTCCGAGGTGTCGGTTTGCTGGAAGTCGTTGTTTTTTAGCCACACCCGCGACATGATTGTCTCTTTGATGAAGAGGCCCGCGTAGTATTCTTGAAAGGTCAGATGCAAAAAGGCGAATTGATTCTCGCCGCGCGGCAAGAGCAGCCCGCTGCGTCGCCCGATGTAATCTAAGAGCGCCGCCGCCGTCTTCTCCGCTTCGTTGCCCACCTTCGGGCGCATCGCCTCGGCCAACCACTTTATCACCTTGTCGCCCGGCACCAAGATTTCACCCGGTATTTCAAGACGCGCTGTGATGAATCCTCTCTCCCACTCTTTATTAAGTTTCTGCGTTTCATGACGGCGCAACTGCATTTGAAAAGCCACTGCCGCCAGCCAACGCTCTTTGTCGGACAGGGTGAAGTTGACCGACATCGGCAACTTGCGAAACGAATCAATGGAATTGAGATAGGCTTCGGAGATTTTGCGGTAAAGCACCGCGCGACCATGCGGCAACTCGGCTTCGATGCGATAAATCAGCGCCATCAGCGTCAGCAGATTCGGAATGCGCGCCAAGCGTCGCGTGTCCGGCGCATCCTTGACCGCCTTCAAAAACTCTACGGCATCTGTTTTTGCTAAATGCGGGTTGCTGTCGTGCTGCGAATACCAATTGCTCGCAAACTGTTCCACTTGCGAGTCATTGAAGGGCGCAGCATAGCGAAGTAGAGCAGTTCCTTGAACAAACCCCGCACTACCGCCACTGCCGGAATTTGGACTGAAATCAACTTGTAATTGATTAAAGTTGACCTCGTCGTATCCCACCACCCGCGAAGTCAACAGCCATTGGGCGAGAGGATAACGACGAAAACCATCATACACAGCCTTTCGCAAGGCTTGGCGCACTTCGATGCTGGCGATTTCATCAATGCCGTCCAACATGACGAAGGCTTGACCACTTTGCAAGAGCGTTTCGAGCGTCTGCGGATTCTCTTTCAAACTCTGCGCGACGGGCCGCGCCAAGAACTTTTCGAGCAGCGAATCCCACGTTATCGAGGCATCAATGCCCAACTCGCGCAGAATCAGCGGCAACGGCACCAACGGGCCAAGCGCGCTCGTCACCGGCGTTTCCAAAGGAAACGTCAAACACTCCGCGAGCCAGTTGACCAGCGTAGATTTCCCAGAGCCGGGGTCGCCGAGCAGCACAAGGCGCTGATGCTCTTTCAAAGCCTCCAACGCCGCCACCGTTTCCGGCAACCTACCCGTGTTATCGAAACTCTCCGGCGTCAGATGCTGCGCCGCAAAGCGCGGCTCAACATACAAATTGCGCAGCGGCACATCGCGGCTCGTCTCAATCAGCGCCGGAAGCCCCAGAAACTTGATGTAACCATGCCAATCATGCACATCGAGAAAATAACGCCGCAGCACTTTATCGCTCTGCGGGTCAAGAAACGCGCCTCTGTCGGGCTTCTGTGGCGCGGGAATAGATTCAATGGTGGGCGACTTCTTCGGTGCTGGCACGACTTAAACCTCCAAATACAAACGCACTTCGTCCGGCCCAATCTTGAAACGATTGGCGGCAATTAATCCCTGACAGTGCAACACGTTGCCGTAGGCCGGGTCAGCGTGCAGCGACAAACGCGTAGCACCTCCGGGAGTGGAGGCTTTTTCGTCGGGTCTTGAGGTAAGTTCCAGCGCATCAAGTGCGGCGTGAATTTTCAATTCATCCGCAGTCGGCTTGTTGCCCTCCGCGTCTTTGCTCTCCGCCGTTTTTTCATTGGAGGTAGCGCGGCGCACAATGAATTCGTAGAAGTCGGGATTACTTGCCAACAAACGATAAACCTTGGGATGGAATTGATAAAAGCTCGCCACGATGCACGCCACAGCAGCCTCGTTCGCTGGAATCACAGAGTTGGGCGGCACCGTTTTCAATCGGCGCAACAATAGTCTCGCCGCCGTGTTGCAAAAGCTCTTGATACGACGCGGATTGGCGGGCAAACATGACGCGCGACCGATGACACTCACAAGTTCGTCGCACACATCTTTGGCGCGTGGCTCTTCGGCCACTTTAGCCAGAAAATGCTGAACGATTTTCGATTGCGCCTCACAGTCGGGCAAGGGCAGATGCAGGACATGACCGCACAGCTTTTCCATGTATTCCTGCGCGCGAATCTGCAATTCCTCGCTGTCGCTTTCTTTTTTATATGAAGGAATAAACTTGGCAATCGCCCGTTCAATTTCGCGCTGATTAAGGCCCAGCACAAACACGCAGCGCGAAAGATTCAGATAAATCTTGATGCCTTCCAACAAACGAAACGCCGTCTCCGGCTCGCAGCGGTCAAGGTCGTCAATGAAGATGACAAGGCGGCGTTTTTCATCCGATGCTTCTTTGCCTGTTGGCGGCAACAGTTGACCTAAAACTTCATCCAACAACGCCCGAACTTGATTGGCAGGCAAAGCTACCGCGAGATGTTCCTTTTCCCATGTTTCGCCCGCCGTCTGAATCTTCGAGGCTTGAATGCCAATCTTCTTGGTAATGTCTTCAAAAGACATCAAGGCGCCGCGAATGGTCGTCTCGGCAATTTTGCCGCCCTGCGTTTGCATCTTGGCCCAGAAGTTCCCCTTCCAAGTCAACTGCGAGCGAATTTCATGAAGCAAAGCCACAATCGGCGTTTGCTCGTGCTGATAGCGCCACGCCTCAAACCAAATCGCCGTGATATGTGGGTTCGATTGCGCAAACTTGTCCGCTTCTTTGTTTTGCCGAGTCTCTTCACGCTTGCCCAAATTCTCATTGGGCGCAACTTCGCGCTCGCCCGTGAGTTCATAGCGCAGTTGACGCAGAAAACTGGTCTTGCCCGAACCCCAATCGCCGTGAACACCAAAGACCTGCGGCGGTTTGCCTTGCGAGATGGCGTGCTTTAGTTCTTCCAACAATTGTCGCCGACCCAGTAAATCTTGCTCATCAATTATCGGCTCGTCATTTAGCGGGGTAAAGAAGTCGTTCATCCTCTGTCACCTTAAAAGCGGAATCCACAACGCCTAAAGTATACGCCGCTTTACAAATGCTTCTGCACGAAAGCCCAAGCGGATTCATCGTGGAATTCGTGTTTGCCCTCAAAGACGAAATGTTGGAAACGGTCGGGAATTTTCAGTTTGGTGTAGTAAGAAGCGGAAAGCGGCGCGAGTTTGATTCCCGGTTCGCGATGATCGTCGTCATCGGCGCTGCCGGCTTGAATTTGCAAGGCGCGCGGGCAAATGAGCGCCACAATGTCGGAGTCGCGAAACAAAGTGAAGCGATCTTTGAATTTAAAATCGCCGGGCACCGAAAGTTCATCGCGCTCGTAGCGGCCTTCTTGCACGCCGTAGTAGCAACTGCAAACCGAAACTTTGATGCGCGTGTCAATGGCGGGCGTGACCAGCGCGTAATAACCGCCATACGACAAGCCGACCATGCCAACACGCGTGGCGTCCACTTCGGGACGCTGCAAAAGCACATCTAAACTGCGGGTGATTTTGGCGATTTCCACCGCCGTCAAGCTGGTGCCGATGAGGCGCATTCGCTCATCCGTAGTGTTGCGGATGTTACCGGGCATTCCGTCCACCGAAAAGAGATGCTGCGGCGCGAAAACGATGTATCCGCGTTTCACCCCGCCGCGCACCATGTCGTGATAGTTGGCGCCGCCGTTGAACAACGCCACTTCGGGCGAACCGCCGCCGCCATGCATCGAAATAATCAGCGGCGCCTTGCCTTTGAGTCCTTTGGGCACGATGTAAATGCCTTCGGCGTGAACGCCGGGCAAAATCGCAATGCGCGCACGATAATAAGTGCCGAGATCGTCTTGCCCCATCTGCTCGAACGAAGGCGCTTCTTTGGGCACGCTGCCCGGCGGCGGATAGCCGATGCTTTCGCAAAACGCCTTGCGATACGGCTGCGCCGCTTTCGCAAAGGCTTTTGGCGACGAGTAATCGTGCGGCAGCAAAGCGCGCAGCCGCGAAGTGTCGGCCTTCATCGCGTTGATGTAAGCGTCCAGTTCCTTGGCTTGCTCGACACGCAAAGGATTGGATTCGGCGACGCGCTGTTCAAATAAGGCCGGTTTTTCTTGCGCGAGCAGCGGCGCCGCGACTAACAAAGTGACAAGAGGCAGGGAAAAGAATTTCATAAAGCGGCCCGCAGTTCGCCGAGCACTTTTTCAAGAGTCGGCGCCGGAGAAAACAGGTTGCGCGTGAAGCCAAAGGCCAGCCCGGTTTCGAGATCGGCAAAGCCAAGCGAGCCGCCATAACCGCCGTGTCCGAAGGAGTTTTCGCTGCCCATGTTCGAGCCTTCACCGCCGACCAAATAGCCCAAACCAAAATGCAGCGGCGCTTCGCCGGGCGGCTCGTGCCAGACAATCGCCTCGCGGATGCGTTCGGGCGGCAGCAGTTCGACTCCCTCCACGCCGCCGGGCAACAAGGCCGCATAATGGCGCGCGATGGCCCGCGCGTTCATAATGCCATTGCTGGCCGGTTGGCAGGCGCGGCGCGCTTCCGGGCGATTCATCATTTCATGCAGCGGCCACGCAAAAGCGGGAACGGCTTGCGGCACCGTTTCATCCAGCACCGGCATTTCAAATTCGCGCGCTTCAAGCGTGGCAACGTGCGAATCCAGCACGGCGGGCAAGCCGGTGAACAGCGTTTCGATATTCAAAGGCGCGCAGATTTCCTCTTGCACCATTTGCGAGAACGGGCGGCCATCCACGCGCTGCGCCACTTCGCCGAGGAGCCAGCCATAGGTCATGGCATGATATTCCATGCGCGAACCCGGCGACCACGCGGGTTTGGCGGCGGCTAAGGCGGCGCAAACGGCGTCCCAATCGTGAATTTGCGGCGGCCCGATTGTCATCGGCACATGAGGCAAGCCCGCCATGTGCGTTAGGCAGTAGCGCAGCGTAATTTCACTTTTGCCGTTGGCGGCGAACTCCGGCCACACCTGTGCGATGCGCGTGTCGTAGGCAATCTGGCCGCGCTCCACCAACAAATGAATAATCGTGGCAGCGATGCCTTTGGTCGTCGAAAACACCGGAAACAGCGTGTCGCCGCTGATTTTTGTGCGGCGCGAGGCATCCATGTCGCCGCTCCACGCATCGGCGATGAGCGCGCCCTTGTGGTAAGCCGCGACTTGCACGCCTAATTCGTGTCCTTTGCGCACGACCTCGTCCAATAAATCTTGAATGCGATTTTGAATTGCCATAAAAACCCCTTACTTAAACGCGGCGCCACGAGTGTTACACAACACCCACGCTTTCTACACGGCTTCGCCGCACAACCGCCATCGCAGATCGAATCTTTCTCAATCCCGACGGCAAGTAAGTCGCTCACAACCAAAGGCGCGGCGAAGTTTTCAAACTCTCCGCGCCTTTGGCGCTTCAAGGAACTTTCATGCGAATCAAATTGCTTTTGCCCGCCGTTTTGCTGCTGTCCGCCTTTGCTCGCGCCGACGAGGCGCCGAACGCCACGATTGGCGCGTTTATCACGCCGGTGGATGCGACGGCGTCGAGTTCGCAAGACGGCGCCGGACGCACGCCGCGCAAAACCATTGACGGTTCCGGCTGGGACGAAAGCAAGCCCGGCAGCGGCGTTTGGGTGCATACCGCCAACATTTGGGACGGCAACAATATGTGGAATGGTGACGCGAATTCGTGGCTGCAATTCGATTTGGGCAAGCCTTTCAACGTCGCCGGATTTTATGCGTGGAACTACAACGAAGGCGGCTGGAGCAATCGCAGCATCAAAGACGTAGCGGTTTCGGCGTCCGGCGACGGCCAGACTTTCGCGCCGGTCGGCGATTTCACGCTGGAACAGGCGCCCGGCAAGGACGATTACAAAGGCCAAGCGGTTAAGTTTGAAAAGCCGGTCGCAGCGCGCTATTTCAAGCTGCAAATCAAGTCGAATTATCGCGGCGGCGAAATGAGCGGATTGGCCGAAATTCGCTTCGCCAACGCCGACGAAAAGGCGCCTGCGCCGCAAAAAATCGTGTGGACGCCGAAATATCCGCGTCCGACGCATCCCAAACTCGCGCCCGGCGCGCTTTTCCCCGACGGCGCGGGCGTTATTGATGTGACAAAAGCGCCCTATTTCGCCAAAGGCGACGGCATTTCCGACGATACGGCTGCGATTCAACGCGCTTTCACCGATTACGGCTCCAAGAACGCCATTATTTATCTGCCGAACGGCATTTATCTGGTTTCGGACACGATTCGCTGGGGTAAAGACGAGCGCAACACGGTTTTATGGGGCCAAAGCCGGGGCGGCGCGGTGATTAAGCTCAAAGATAACTGCGTCGGCTACGACAATGCGCGCAAGCCGCGCGGCGTGATTTGGACGGGCAACGCGCCCGCGCAGCGCTTTTCCAACGAGATTCATAATCTGACGGTTGATACCGGCGTCGGCAATCCGGGCGCGTGCGGCGTGCAGTTCATCGCCAGCAATCAGGGCGGCGTTTACGACGTGACGATAGTTTCCGGCGACGGTCAGGGCGTGAACGGCCTCGACATGGGCTACACCGACGAGCAAGGCCCGTGCTTCATCAAAAACGTGAAAGTCGTCGGCTTCGACAACGGCGTGAAGACCGCCACGACCGTCAACGGCGAAACGCTGGAACACATTTCAGTCGAGCATCAAAACAAAGCCGGCTTTCGCAACGACGGCCAGCCTTTCACAGGGCGCGATTTAAAAAGCCTCAACGACGTGCCCGCCTTTTTAGCCAACGGCGGACTGAACGTCTTGATTGACTGCGAATTTAAAGGCTTAGGCGCCGCCGCGACGCAGCCCGCGATTCTGCTCGAAGGCACGATGCTGGCGCGCAACATCAAAACGAGCGGCTACAAACAAGCAATCGAAAACAAAACCGGCGGGGCACCCTCTGGGTCGAAAAAAGGCGTGGACGGCGCGAACGTGGACTTCTTCGTCAATAAGGCGCCCTCAAACCTGTTCGGCGGCGCTGTTAAACCGCTCAATCTGCCGATTAAAGAAACGCCGATTGTGCCGTGGGACGCCATCGGAGACTGGGCGGGCGCACAGCAATTCGGCGCCAAAGAAGGCGACGGACAGGACGACAGCGCCGCGATTCAGAAAGCGATTGACTCCGGCGCCACGACGGTTTATCTGCCGCGCGGCAACTACAATATCGGCGACACGATTGTCATTCGCGGCAACGTGCGCCGTCTCATCGGCTGCCGCGCGTGGCTCGACATGACGGATGAACTTCGCAAAGCCGGCAAGCCCGCCTTTCGCTTCGAGGACGGCGGCGCGCCGGTCGTCATCGTCGAAGGCATGAGCACCGATTTTTCGGGCGGCCCGCACTGTTTTATCGAAAATAACGCCAAGCGAACGCTTGTTTTGCACCGCTTGGCGATCAACTATCAAGGCGGCGACGCTTATCGCGGACATGGCAGCGGCGAAGTTTTCATTGAAGACGTGGTCGGTCATAACTTCCGTTTCAAAAGCGAAAAGCTGTGGGCGCGACAATTCAACGTCGAAGGCGGCGGCGTGCATATTTCCAACGATGGCGGCACGCAATGGATTCTCGGTTACAAAACCGAAGGCGGCGGCACGCTGCACCAAACCACGAACGGCGGCACGACCGAGCTTTTGGGCGGAATGGCCTACTCGTCCGGCCAAAACCTGAAGACGCCGATGTTCATCGTCGAAAACTCCCGCGCGACGTTCAGCTTTTGCGAAATTGATTTCGGCGGCGGCCACTTCCACACCATTCTGCGCGAAACCAAAGACAACGAAACGCGCGAACTCAAAGACACCGACCCGCGTTGGAGCGGCAACGCCGCGCTGATTGCGGCGGAACAGTAAAAGCGTAACTTTTTATGAGTGCTGGATTTAAGTTCGACAACGACGTTCATTGGGGATCAAATGGCGCCATCGAAGTCTGTGTAGAAGCTCTTTATGAGCAGGCATCCGTGCATCTCGACGCCGATGACGCCATCACGCAATTTTTGCGCGAGCAAAACGAAATTTTGCAAACCGGTATAATGGGCTGGATCGTTTTTCTCGATGACATCCTCACGGATTTCGATTCCCGCCACCGTTTTCTCCAACTCTGGGATGCTGCCGCAACGCAAATCAAGGGCAGCGACAATCTCACCGAACATGGGTTTGAATGGCTCGAATACACAACAGAAAACTTGAAAGCAGCTATGTTAGACGTTGATAATCCCTCGTAAAACTTAGAGCGAATTTCTTTGGTCGGCAACGCAGCGAGGCGCGGCTTTGGCCTACACTAAAACTCACCATGACCAGCGCACTGCTTGAAATTGAACAATTGTTGGCGCGCATGACGCGGGCGGAAAAAGCGCAACTGCTGCAATGGGTCGTTAGCGACCTTGGCGAAGCGTTTCTCGGCATCGAGAGCGCGCCGGACGTTTGCGGCGGTGAGCCGCGCATCGTCCGCACGCGCATTCCCGTGTGGCTGTTGGAACAAGGGCGGCGACTCGGCGCCAGCGAAGCCGATTTATTGCGCGCCTACCCAATACTGCGCGCCGAAGATTTGACGCACGCTTGGGCCTACGTTCGCGCTCACGGCGAGGAAATCGCACAGCAGATTCAAGAAAACGAGGAAGCCTGATTGTGGCGCGCTTCTACTCCAACGAAAACTTCCCGCTGCCCGTCGTTGAAGAGTTACACCGCGAACAACCCGCACATAGCGGCATCATCGTTTGCACGCTCGACTTGGATTTCGCCGGACAAGCCGGGCGCATTCACGCCGCCGTCACGGAGCAAGAGGATTTGCACGGCCAATTATTGCGCGTGAATCGGCCCGCGAATTGAAGGACACCGACCCGCGTTGGCGGCAACGCCGCGCTGATTGCGGCGAGGCAGTAAGGGAACCACGGCGCAAAGCCGAATTTATGCAGATTGTCGTCATCACGCTACCAACAAAAGTCTGCGCCAGTGCAATGTCACTTATCCAAGGGTTTCTGTTGTCGCAGCGTCTCGTGAAGACGATTGTCCCAATAACATACGCGCCAAGCCACACGCCGAACATGAAGTCCACAACCACATTAGGACAACCGTAAATCGCACACAGGCACTCAAGTCCATCATGCCCACACTGTCCATATCGGCGTGCGAATACTGATGCGGAATCGGTAACAGGGTGGCGATGCCAATAGACAACGCCGCAATAATTAAATAGCCGCGTCGCGTTGGCGACTCGCGTGTGCCCCACCAGCATCCTATTGTTAGGGGCAACAACGGCCCGAAGACAAAACGCTGCCACCCATCGCCGCCCCAACTCATCCAGCGGTAAAATTCCACGGTCATGGCCGCGCCCCAGAAGCAGACAAACCCCAGACAAAGCAAACCAAAGCGCCTCGTCCAGCGCATCGCGCGCCATGATAACCGAATGTCATCCCACTGTGCCCTTCGTGCCATTGCGCGCCCCACTTTTTCCGGTTCGCCAAACTGCGCCAACGCTTTTTGCAGCGCGTCCGGCGCGCTATCCTGCCCCGCCATCAACATTTGCAAGTGCCCTTGCACTTCGCGCCGGATTTCCTCGCGACGCGCGGGCGTCACACGCTTCAATGGGCCGCACAAGCGATCCAAATAGGCTTCGATGGCCGCGTCATTTGCCGCGCGAGTGGCCTCAGAGCGATTTTCTGCGGGTTGGTTTTGTGTCTTTTCCATGCGAAACACCTCCGATTACGGTTTCCACCGCGTTCACGAAACTGCGCCATTGCTGCGTGCGCTGTTCCAAAGTTGCTTTGCCCGACTTGGTGATGGCGTAAATTTTTCGCGCCTGTCCTTTGTCGGGATTCTCCCACCGACTTTCGATGAGGCCGTCCGCTTCCAGCGAATGCAGCGTGGGATAAAGCGTGCCGTCTTTGAACTTCAAGGCGCTGTCACTGCGCCGTTCCAATTCGCGAGCGATGCCGTAACCATGTAGCGGGCCATCACTGAGAATTGCTAACACTAAGGTCGGCGTATTACCCTTGAGTAGTTCGCGATCTATGTCCATTGCGCGCCTCCTATTGGAAGGCATTATATATTGGAATCCGATGCAAGTCAATCCTGATTTTTCACAACAAATCGAAGCAGACGGTTTCGTCCTTGTGCCGCAGTTGGCCGATGAAGATCAAGTCGCCGAACTGATAGGCGCTCTGGTTGCGGCTCACGAGGCCATCGGCGCGCGGCGCAAGCGCGGCGGCGTTTATGCGATGCGCAATTTGCTGCACATCGAAGCGGTGCGCCATTGGGCGCAAAGCGAGGCGCTACGCCACGTTTTGGTGCCAATTTTGGGAGACAATTATTTTGCGGTGCGTGGCATTTTGTTCGACAAAACGCCGGGCGCCAACTGGAAAGTCGGCTGGCATCAAGATTTGAGCATTGCCGTCAAAAACCGCGTGGCGCTTGAAGGTTTCGGCCCGTGGTCAGAAAAAGTGGGCCTCATTCATGTCCAACCGCCCGCTGAAGTTTTGGAACAAATGCTCACTGTGCGCTTGCACCTTGACGATTGCAACGCCGAAAACGGCCCACTGCGCGTTTTGCCCGCTTCTCATTTGCGCGGCAAAATGACGCCGGACGAAATCGTAGAATTTCGCGCCCAAACCGAGCCGAGAGTTTGCACTTCGCCGCACGGCGGCGCGATTTTAATGCGCCCGCTGTTGCTGCACGCCTCCTCGCCCGCCACTGCGCCGCATCATCGCCGCGTGGTGCATATCGAATTCGCCGCGCACAATTTGCCGGGCGAGTTGGAATGGAATTGAAAGGAGCCAGCTTTCATGGCCGCCGCTACGATTTACGGCGAGGGCGGAGCCGGTGGATTGTCGGTTTCGTCGTCCGGCGTGTAAGTCGTCGGCACTTGGCCGCGAATGAGGTCGCCTTGCGGGGTGCCGGGCGCAAAAACGCGGGTGGCGTCGTCATACCAAGTAACTGAAAGGTCATCGAGATCGTTTAATAGTTTGCCGAGGTCTTCGGCGGCATGGCGCCATGCGGTGCGTTGACGTCCACAGGTTTTGTTCAAAGTGCCGCAGTCACTTTTGAGTGTCGTGAAAGAGGCTACAGTGACGCCGGGCAGCGGAGACCACGTAGGGTCTATTTCATCCCAAACGCCCAGCCAATCTTCGGCTTCTTCGATGGTGGCGCTGCGCCCGTCGCCTTTTTCTTCCAGCGAGTCCAAAAGCGATAATTTCGCGGCGTCGGTGCGCTGGCGATTCTTCGCCATGCCGATAGCCAGCACTTTTTGACGTTCGAGCAGCTTGATTTTGGCATTTAACTGCCCGATGGTCGTTTCCAGAGCGGTATGCGCGGCGCGTTCGGTGGCTTCTTGCGCGTTTAAAGCGGCGATTTTGGCGTCCCAACCGGCGACATCTAATTCTTGCCATAGCCAGTCGGCGGCGATCTCTTCTTGCACGTTGCGCGTGGCGACCACGCGCGTTTTAATGAAGTTGTGTGACAAAGCCATAGATATTTCTCCTGAATTTCAACGGTAAAAGCCATTATAGCCAAACATTCCTTAGAGAACCATACCCCAAAACGGGCGCGTGGTAGGGAATTTCCAGAATTTTCTCAAGTTATCGTGAAGTCAATACAAATTATCATGAAGTCAATACGAATTATCGTGAAGTCAATACAAGTTATCGGCGGGTCAACAGCGGATGCGACCATGTCAACACGTCGGCTTTCTGCGTCAATAGGCCGGATAACCGAGACAATACGCCGAACACCCAAGACGATACGAATTATGGCTAAAGCGATACGCCGGAAGACCAAGGCGATACGGCGAACCCCATCCCACAACACGGTTCGTGCTTCTTCCAAGTCGCTTTCACTCCTTCGCCGCCGTGCCGCTGATGCAGAATTCGCGGTAAACATTGAAGCCTTGCGGGCCGTTTTGAAATTGGAAGCGAATGGCCGAAACGCCGCTGGCTTTTAAGGCGCCGTTTTCTAATACGCCGCCGTTGGGGTTTTGGATTTTAATGCGCGAGGCGCCGCCGTTGCTTTGCACAGACGCTTTGCCCCACGGTATGAACTTCGTCGGGTCGTTGGCGAAGGCGACGGAGATTGAATAACTTTGGCTGGCGCGGGCATCGGCGTGACCGGCGAAAGTCGTAATGCCAGTGATGTCGAAGCCGCGCGGGTTTTTCGTGGTGTCGAATTGGAAAGTTAGAAAGTCGCCTTCGCCGTAGCCGCGAAAGGTTACCCCGTCGTCCTGCGTGTTCGGGGCGCCCTCGCCGTTTTTGGTGGTGCCGTTGTGAATGGCATCGGCGTTGATGCCGCCGCCGTTATGCGCGGCTTTTTCGTCCACGCGCAGCAGAGCCGCGTTGCCCAGTTTCACCAGATTGTTTTTATCGGTTTCGTTTTCAAAAGCGGCTTGCGCTGCTGCCGTTTTTGTTTCGAGGGGCCACGGCGCGGGTTTGGGCAGAGCGGGCGGCGCTTCAAAAGTCAGAATCGCTTCATGCTTGCCGCCAGTGCTTCCCGCGATGGCAACCGCAACGGAGAGCGCATCTTTTCCAATGGGCACCGGACGGCCATTCACAGTCAACTTCGCGTTTTTGCCCAAAACGGGAATTTCCAACGAACCCAACATACCTTGAGGAAGAATCGCTTCCAGCGTGAACTTCGTAGCGCTTCGTGTCCAACTGACACTTACTTTGCCGTGCGGCGTCGGCACGCTGCCTTTGGCCCATTGCAAATCGCATGGCTGCGGCGCGATTTGGACTTTTTCAAAGCCCGGCGCGGCGGGCGCAATGCCTAAAACGCGGCCCGACATTTGAAAAAGTGGCGTGCATTGCCACGCGTGACTGTAATCGCCCGTGCCCCACATTTCGCGGAACGATTGCGTGTCGTCTTCGATGTGCCAGCGCCGCATTTGGTCGGCGGCGTATTCGTTAAAAACGCCCGCGTGTTGCATCGCCGCGAAAACAAAATGCATATAATAAGGCTGCGTGTTCATTTCGCCTTCCAGCAGACGGCGCATAATCGGCGCTTGACGTTCGCGCGGCGCTAAATCGTAAAGCACCGCCAGCACGTTGTTTTGCGTGCTGTGCGTTTCGATGTCTTTGTCGGCAGGCAGCCATTGCGCGGGTTTGACCGAAGTCACAAACGGCTTGCCGTCGCGGTAAAGTCCAGCCTTTTCGTCCCATAATTCGCGGTTATAAGCGTCGGCAATCTCGCGTTGCAGAACTTCATATTTGGTAACGCGCGCGGCGTCGTTATTCAGCTTCGCCACGCGGATGCCATCTTGCAAAGCGCGATAATAAAACGTCGTCATGTAGCCTTGTCCAATCACGGCGGGCGGATGATGCGCGCCGAATCCGGCGATGTTCACCCAATCCATAAACATATAATCGGGCGCTTCCGAAAGAATGCCGTTTTTGCCGCGATAAGTGGCGAACTGGTCGAGCAGCGCGTGGACAGTGGGCGTGAGTTCTTTCACCAGTGCGCTGTCGCCGGTGTAGTCTTCGTATTGCACCAACATTTGCAGCCACAGTAGCGCATAGCTGGTGTGGAACGGACGATATTTCGATTGCTGAAGCAGCCACGCATATTTGCGCAAATCCTGCTTTGCTAAATGCGGTTGCCCGAAGGCGTTGTAATTATTCAGCGCGATGATGAGATAATCGCCGGGGTCGCAAATCGGCTCTTGATGGTGCGGCGAATCGAGATGATGCGTTTGCTGACAAATTTGCGTCAGCCACCGCGAGGCTTGCCAAATTTTATTGAGTTCTTCGTCGCTGCACGAAAAATCGCCTGCGTAACTAACGGGAATCGAGACGAAAGTGGCGCGCACATCCAGGATTTCCAGTGGCGCACTGGCGGTGAGATTGATGACCGAAAAGCTGTCGTAAAATGGCAACTCAAAACTTTGTTCGCCCTCGCGCAATTTGGCCGAGGCGTGACGATGATGACCGGGCGCATTTGGCTCGTTCGGTTCGATATTGAGAACCGTGCCGCCTGTCGCGGCGCGCACTTTGAAACCGATGAAGCCGCTCAATACGCGATCATAGCGCACTGTCGCTTTGCCCGCGCTACCGAAAGTGATTTTGCCGCCATCGGCTTTGACATTTTCACTCGCGCGAACTACGCCTTGCGCCGGATAAATCGCTTCCATGCGTGCCGGAAGCTGGCTCTGCGCTAATTCGGGGCGCGCTGAAGTTTCGGGCGCGCAAAACGGCCACGCGCTGTCATCGAAACCGGCGATGCGCCAGCCTTGCGGCTCGACTGTGCCATCGAATTGCAAAGCGCGCCCGCTGCCTGCATCGGCGAATTTCCAACTGTCGGACGGCACAGCGCGCCATGAATTATCGGCTTGCAAATCCACAATTTTGCCACTGGGCAATTGCAGCGACGCTTCGAGCAAAAACGCGCTTTTGCCTGTTGTGTTGTAACGACCTTCCATCGCGTCAGCGCTGAAAACTTCGGCAGCGATGACGTTTTTCCCAGCGCGAAAAAACGGCGTGAGGTCACGAAAATTCACGAAAACTTTGCCGGTTTGCTGGCCGGGATAATCCTGTCCGCCATCGTCCGGCCCGCGCCCGACAAGTTGACCGTTGATATAAAGCCGCGCGTGTGCATCGGCGCTAAACCAAACGTGCGCCTTTTGCGGCGCGGCGGCAAGTTCGATTTCGCGGCGAAAAAAGGTCGCTGTCGGTTTCGCATTGGGATATTTTTCGGCATGGAGCCAAATCCATTGGGCTTTGCCGGGCCGCGCCGGAATTTTGGCCGCGTCGAATCTAAAATCCTTGGCTTCAACGCGGCCCGGAATGGCTTCAACACGCATTTGAACCGTAGGAATCGGCCCGCGCGGATCATCGTCGGCATGAGCAAAAAGAGTCGGCATCAGGCTCAAAAAAACGGCGAGAGGAAATTTCATAATTTCAAAGTTCAGTGTGCCTCAGCCGGAAACCATGCGAGCAACGCCGCTGCGACAAGGTCATGTCCGACGCGGTTGGGATGGTTAATCTGCGACATCAAATCGTCCAGTTTGCCGCCATCCTGAATATGCTTTTTAAACGCGGCGAGGCTATCTACGAGGCCCACATCTTGTTCGGCAGCGAGTTGGCGAATCTGCGCGGCATGCTGATTGAGAAGGTCTTGCGAATCGTCGAGTTTGGCTGATAAATCACCCGTTGGCGTCAGCAAAATCACTTTGATGCCCTTAGCTTTCGCGGCGGTTATCATGGAAAGCCATGCGGTGCGGGCGCGTTCCAGACCAATGCGGCGATCATTGAGCGCATAATCAATCGTCACCACATCAGGATTATGCGTTAGCACATCTTTTTCAAAGCGCCGCGCGCCCGACTCCGAATCTTCGCCACCGATGGCCGTCACGATGACGTTGATGACTGCAAACGGAAACTTCGCTTTCAAACCGGCGTGCAGCAGATGTGGATAAGCGTTCAAGCTATCCACAACCGGCGTTTTGAAATAACCGGCGGGCACGCTATGACCATGACACACAATGTTTACGGCGCGGTTGGCGGGCCATTTTTTGCCGAGTGCGTTGGTCACTTCACGCAAATAAATCGCTTGGTCGGCAGTTTTCGGCTCATTTTGGGCCGAAGCGACCACAGAAAAACACAGCACAGCGGTAAGCAGAAAAAATTTCATGGTAGCCGGAAGTTTACATGAGGTTTTCAAGGCGCCAAAGGAATTTGCAGGTTGTAAGAAAATTCGCGTTTGTTGTCTTCATCAGCGGCGCAATAAAGCGCGACGGGCACGCCGTTTTCAATCAGCAGTTGTGGGCGTTCGAGCGAGTTGAGTTTTTGCACGCGCCCATCCTGCCACGTCACTTCGATTTTGCTGACCAAAGGATGCGCTGCTAATTCCCAATGAAAGCCGTCCGCCGATTGAAAAAGCGCCAGCGATTTTCCGGCGTTGGTGAAATGGCCGGCGTTGTCTTTCACAATGGCAAAGTAATGCCCGCCTTGCGTCCAGATAAACGGGTCTTCAGCGGCGAATGCCACGCCTTCTTTTACGAAGACGGGATCAGGATATTTTTCAAAAGGCCCAATGGGGCTATCGGATGTCGCCACACAATGCAAAACCGGCCCGCCAAACGGCAGCGGGTTCTTATCGCCGACGGCTTTATATATCATTAAATAACCGCCTTCGGGACGCGCGGTGACACTCGGATTGGCGCAGCAAAGCGCATCGTAAAATCCGGGCGTTGGCGCAATAACGGGCTTATCGAAACGTGTCCACGGCCCTTCGGGTTTATCGGCCACCGCCACGCCGATGCGCTGATTGTTGCGATGCGTCCAGTTCAGCGTTTTCATGTTGACGCCATCGCCGGTGTTGCCCATGTAATACAAATAATACTTGTTGCCAAAGCGATGAATAGTCGGATTATGAGTGCAAAGGCCGTCCCAGAATTCTTTGCCGCGCGTCGGCAAAGTCACATCGACGTGTTTATAGGGGCCAAAGGGAGAATCGCTAACAGCGTGCGCGATTTCTGAATGCGTCACCCATGCCGAAAAGCCGAGTTTCTTGAGCCAGCGCGAATAAAACAGGTGATATTTGCCGTCGTCACCCTTCACACCACTGCCGCACCAGATGTAATAATCGGGGTCGGAAAACTTTGCCGTCAGCGGCAGAGGCTCAATAGACTTTTGAAAATCAAAGTTTTGCATTGAGGATTTTCTGGCGGTTGAGGACTCTGTAATTGACCGCGATAGATTTTCAATTTTCACTTCAGCAATGGCGTTGCCATCCCAACTTTGGCGCGCGGCAGCACCAACAAAAAGCCGCCACTTGTCGCCGACTTGCACGAGATGCGGCGTAACGTGCCCAAAGCGGTCAGATTCAGCACCTGTAAGAGGCGATAGCAAACCGGCATCCTGCCACACAATGCCATCGGCGCTGCGGGCTATGCTGGTTCCGTTGTGGCCTTCATAAAGCAAAACGTAGCCGGTTTCTGTGCGCGCCACATCAACCGCGCCCGCGCCTTTTTGAAACACCGGGTTGCCCGCGAAGCGCGTCCAATGCTCGCCATCGGGCGAAGTTGCGTAACCAACGGCCCGCGCGCCTTCGAGTTTGGCGGCTGGCGCGTCTTCTTCGGTGGGTTTGCCGTCGAACCACATTTTAAAAATTCCGTTTTCGTGAAGCACCGCAGGCCGCCCCACAAAACGAGAATCCCATTGCCCTTTTTTGCCCGGCGCCAACACCACGCCGCGCTTTTGCCAATGGCGCCCATCGTCGGAAACCGCTAAAGCAATAGCGTCTTCGATGCCTTCTTGAGCCACCGTGTAAAACATGAAATAAGCGCCGTTAGCCTTGACGATGGACGGATCGTTGACATGATTCGCTGTGCCGCAATCAAGCGCCACGCCTAATTTTGTCCAAGTGCGGCCTGCATTATCGGACTCGGCGTAATGAATGCGATCATGGCCGTCATTGCCTTGCGCGCCATACCACAGGCGCCATTTGTTGCCTGCGATTAGAATGCTGGGCGCATAGCAATTGCCGCCCCCATGCGGTGCCAATTCGGTTGGTTGTTCGCCGCGCACAAGGATATTAAGCTGCGCCTCTGCATCTTGCACGATCAGGAAAAACAGCAAGACAGCAAGAATCTGTTTCATATTTACTGCTCCACAGTTTTCGGGTCGGCGACTAAAATGCCGCGCCCGTTGGTGCCCAAATAAACGCGGCCATAAACGCGCGGATCGCCGCTCACGACTTTGCCGATGTAACCGAATTGATGCGCGTCGTCGTTGATGCGCAGCCAATTTTTCCCGCCATCATTCGAGCGAAAAACACCGTTCACATCACCGATTCTTCCGCTTAGATAAAGCGCCGGATAAGTTTGGTTTGGCGCGGCTTTGCCAAAACCAAGAGTGTCGGCAGTGTGCACACTGGGCAATTTGCTAAAGGTCGCGCCGCCATCGGTTGAGTGGTGCAAACCGTTGCTGCCGCTGCACAGCCAAATATCTCCGGCGCGGCCTGCAACCGCGCGCAATTTGCCGCCCGGCAGTTTTGTCGCGCGCGGCGAAAAGGTAGCGCCGCTATCGTCGCTAAACAGCAAAGTGCCCTCGCCCAGTGCATAAAACCACTGAGGATTTTCACGGTCAGCAACTACAACGGCGTTATTTTGCAACGTGCCCTGTGGCCCTTGACAGGCTTGCCATGTGCCGCCAAACGTGCGCGTTAAATACGGGCCTAATTCACTTGGTGTCCAAATGACACTTTGTCCATCGGCGCTTATAGCAAGCGGGCCGGAGCCTTTGGCGCCTTCGGGTTCACTGATAAAAGGCTGCCACGTTTTGCCGCTGTCCAGCGAATACGCGATGCGGCGCACGTCTTTGCCACCAGAACCGGAACGCACGATAATGCACGCTGCTTTCTCGCCAAAATCAAGGCTGTCTGTGTTGCTATAGGTCGGATTTTTCCACACGCCGCCAGCAGGCGAAACCGTCAAATCGTCATGCACAAAACCGCCGAGGTCGCGCATGGCGCTGATGAGAGGCGCGCCTTCGGGTGGCGAGATTAAATCCAGCACCGAGGTTTCTTCAAGGCCCTGCGCGCGCGGCGTCCACGATGTTGTTGCTGCCTCGTCCATGCGGCGCAAATCATCGGTGCCCCAAATGGTGGCGCCGGTTACATAAAGCGCGTGGTCAGAATTAAACGGGTCAATTTCCAAGTCACCAATCCAATGGCCCAAATCGGCTTCCGCGCGTGTCCATTTTAAAAACGGCGAGGCCGAAGCATCGCGCTGGGAAAACTTTTTCAGCGACTGCCATGTTTTGCCGCCATTGCGTGAGCGAAAAATATCATCGCCCGCGCCCCAGCGATCCATCGTCGCCACCATAATCGTGCCGCGTTGCGCGGCATCTACAGCAAGGCCGGCATAGCCGAAGCCATTTTTTTCTGTCGGTTTCACCGGCGTGATTTCGCGCCATTGGCCGCGCTTGTATTTCCACACCGCGCCGTTTTTCATACCGTTCGGGCCGGGGCCGTCGCCGTAAGTGAGATAAAGGGTGCCATCGCTATCGAAAACGCCGTGATGCGGCAAAAACCCGCGCGGCTGGCCCTTGACGGCGTCCCATGTTTGGCCGCCGTCGCGCGAACGATAAAGATTGGTTGTGCGGTCAGCAACGCCCGCATAAATTGCATTATCCAGCCCGAAAATAACAAAGCTAATGCCGATGTCTTTGGCGGTGGAATCGTCGGCATTTTTCGGAAAACTCGCCACCTTACTCCATGTGGCGCCGTGGTCTTCACTTTTCCATAGGCCGCTGGTGCGCGTCCCGAAAAACACGCGATTGGGTTGCGCCGGATCAACGACAAGACGTTCGCCCATAGAACGCCCATCCTGATTACCGCCGTTTTTGAAGGGCAAATCGGTGCGCTGCCATGTTTTGCCCTGATCGGTGGAGCGCAGCACCGCGCCGTAACCGGCCCAATCGTTGGTATAAGTGCCCGCCGCGATGTAAACGCGATTGATGTCCGTCGGATCAAGCGCCAAACTTTCAATGCCGTATAAATTCCAATCGGCGCCGCCAAAAGCGTCGTTGAGCGGCATCCAACGCTTGCTTTGCGCGTTCCACCGATAAGCGCCGCCAATATCAGTGCGCGCATAAAGCAAATCTTTTTGCGTGGCATGAAAAATCAGGCCGGTCACAAAACCGCCGCCGCCAATTTCCACATTGCGCCATGAGTAAGACGTCGAAGGCACATTTTGCGCCTGCGCGACAGGCCCCGACAAAAGGCAGCACAAAGCCAGAATTTTTAACACATTTCGTTTTGTCATAAGAGAATGGCGCTCATTTTACAGCATCACTCAACCTCATTCCATGACATTCCATAACACATGGTCATCAGCCTTTAAAACATCCTGAATTTCATCATCATCTCGCGCGCATGGGCCAGTTTTCGCATTTTATAAATACCTCTTTTGCTTATTACTTCGTTTGAAAAACTCGATACATTCAGCTCTTGTTGCCACTGTCCGTTTTGCTGATAATTCCTGTCAATTCGCCGCTTATTGCTGTTTTGCGTTTTGTTGGTGTGTTCGATTTTCTTTGCCGGTTCGTTGCTGTTTTTTGTAACCCGCCGGTTTTTAGTTTTGGCGTTTTGGCGTTTTGTGTGGCTGTGTTTTGGAGGTTCGGTTTTATGTTTTACCCCCCCCGATTTTTCCTGTCAATTTAAGTCGTTTCGCGCTACCGCGTTTGGCGCATCTGTTGATTTTTTGTTTGTTTCTTGCTGGCGTTGCCCACGCTGATTTGCCTGCCGCGCCGCAAACGCCGCTGTTTGTCGGTGTGACTTCCCAAAGCGTGCAAGTGCAAATTGCGACTGTCCCGCAGGATGCCTATCAAGTCGTATTGCAATACAAAGCGTCCGGCGGCTCGTGGATTAATGCCGGAACTTACGATTCTTACGCCAGCTATTATGGCTCACAATATCCCGCTGAAATTAATGGATTAACGCCCGAAACGATTTATCTTGTGCGCTGGGTCGCCGATGGCTACGACGGCAGCACGGCGGGCAGCGCCAACGCCGTAACCACTTCGCCCGCGCCGCCGGATGCGCCGGATGTGCCCGCTGTGGGCCAAATTACTTCCACCTCGGCCCACGTTGTGCTGCCCGCTTTGCCCACAGGCGCCAGCAGTTTGCGTTTGGAAAAAGCGACTGGCGATGGCTATTACGGTTATTACGGCGAAGGGCCGGTTTTTGAAACCGTTGCCAGCGATTTGGCCGGTGGCGCCAGTGTGAATTTGAGCGATTTATCGCCGCAAGCCTATTACAGCGTGCGCGTTGTGGCCGTTGGAGATGGTGGCGAAACAGCGGGCTACAGCGCTTCGTTTTCGACTTTGCCACCCGCGCCGGATGCACCAGCGGCGCCGACGTTTGAAGAAGTCAGTGCCAGCAGTTTGCAAGTGCCGCTGCCCGCGTTTCCCACTTATGCCAACCAATTGAAGTTGCAGCGACGCCTTGCTGGTGCTGGCACATGGAGCGATGTCGGTCAGTTTGATAACTGGTATGGCAGCGGCGGCGAACGCGCTTATGTTTACGATTTGCTGCCAGAAACTGCTTACGATTTTCACTGGTTGGCCGTTGGCGAGGGCGGACAAACAGCGGGCGCGACGGCGACAGTAACGACAACGCCCGCGCCACCCGAAACGCCGGAAGCGCCAACTTTCAGCAGCATTACAGCGACCTCGGCGCGCGTGATTCTGCCTGCCTTGCCGCAAGGCGCTACAACTTTGCGTTTGGAAAAGCGCACCAACGATGACCCATATAACCCGACCTATGTCACCATTGCCGAGGCTTTAGGCGGCGGCGACAGCGTGACGGTGAGCAGCCTCACGCCCGATAGCTACATTGCGTTTCGCGCCGTGGCGCTGGGCGTTGGCGGCGAAACAGCGGGCGCCGAGGGCACTTGCAACACGCCCAGCCTGCCGCCGGGAGTGCCGCCCGCGCCGCAGTTCAGCAACGTGGGTGCCACGCAACTGAACGTCACGGTGCCGACGGCCCCCAGCAACACCAATTCATTGCGCTTGCAAGTGAAACTGGCAGCGGCGGGCAATGAAACTTACTCCGATGTAACGCAGGTGAATGTCGGCGAAGGCTACGCGCCGCCGAGCGTGACTGCCTCGAACCTGCAACCTGCAACGGCTTATGCCTTCCGTTGGATAGCAATCGGCAATGGCGGCGATACAGCGGGAGCAAGCAGCGAAGTCACCACTTTGCCCGCTGGTGATGGTGGCGAACCCAGCGCCACACCGACGCCTGTCGTGCAGCCAACCCCGACGCCCACGGTAGCACCAACGCCGACGCCTGTGCCGTTGCCCCGCCCGGTAGATGTCACCCTTCGCGCCGGTGATGAAAACGCCGCAGACAACTTTACCGGCGAGGATATTTACAGCAACGACGGCGACAACCAAAAAATCAATCAAAGCGCGGTGCCTGATAGCACCACCACTTACACCGTGCAGGTGCAAAACCAGACTTCTATGCCCGCTTCGTTCACCGTAACCGCGCCCGGCGATGAACTGGGTTGGAGTGTGCGCTACTACGCCATCGCCGAAGCGCCCAGCGACCCCGAAGCCGAGCCAACGCCGCCCGAAGATGTAACAGACGGCGTAACTGGCGAAGGCTGGGCAACGCCGGTTTTGGAACCGCAAGCGCGCTGCACTCTGCGGGTGACGGTGGAAGCGACTACTTTGCTGAATGACGGCGCCACCAAAAACGTGCCGCTTCAAGCGTCGCCAATGGACGGCACGCCCGATGATGTGGATGTGGTGCAGGTCATCACAGTCTTGGATATCATTGACGCGCCGCTAAACCTGACTGCCGCAGCGGGCGAAGAGCAAGTGCTGTTGAATTGGAATGCCGTGACCGCAGCGAGTGGTTACAACCTCTATCGCTCCACGACCAATAGCGGCCCGTATGACCAAATTGCGACCAATCTGACCGTCACAAATTACACCGACACGCAAGTGACAGGCGGCACAAGGTATTTCTACGTTGTGCGCTCTTTTAATGGCACCTACGAAAGCGCCAACAGCAATCAAGTCAGCGCCCTACCAACATTCCCACCCCCGCCACTGCCTCCGGTAGACCTTTGGGTAGCAGGCGAAAGCGAAGATTTGCACGCTATGCCAGAGTTCATCGGCAACGATGCTTATAACCTTGATGGTGCGGGGCAAAGTCATAGTGATTACACAATCGGAATCACCACTCACACCTCTTTTGTGCGCGTGCAAAACGACAGTTCCTTAACCGCTTCGTTTGCCGTGCAAGGCGACGGCGATAGCGCCGGATGGAGCGTGAAGTATTTTTATTTGAGTAGTTCTTTGGGGATTAATCCTGAATTTGATGCGTTAATTGACCCTGAAGTCAACGCTCAGGATATAACCGAGGATATTACAGGCGAAGGGTGGACAACACCTGAATTAGCTTCAAATGCGACCTGTGTTCTGCGTGTCGAAGTGACGCCCACTACCTCAGCAATTGATGGCAACTTCAAGTCAGTTTTGGTGCGCGCTGCACCTGCCTCAGACTCTTCATTAGCCGACGTGGTGAAACTGGATACGACCTATCGCGAATACATTGCTGGCCTGCAATATTCGTTTGACCAGACACAGACTTGGCACGATATAGATGCCAACGGCAACAATGCAGCGACAGGATTACCGCTGGAAGTCGAAGCGGGCGTCAACTTTAGTTTGCGCGCCATTAAAAAGCATCCCCAACTGGCATGGCCGTTTAAGCCGCTTTTAGCTGTTATCAATCCCGAATGGGATCGGGCTGGTGTGCCTCTTTGTGGTGAATCAATCTCTGTGAGTTTTGAGGAAGCCTCGGCGACGCCTTATGTGGTAACGGCTGAATGTGGCAATACGGCTTCGGTCAAGGTCAAAGTGAATACGGGGCCGCGAGGAGAATAACTGATGCCGTGAGGCACTCAAGGTGAACCATCATGAAAACTTCAATCTTCAAAAATTCAATTTTGCCGTCTCTGCTGTTAGCATTGCCCCTGTTAGCCAGCCAAGCACCGGTGGCTGCTCAAATTCCACCCACCAACGGCCATTGGGAAGTAAATCATTATGAACGTGTCGGCGTAGATCATGGCCCGTCCTCTTGGCATTATTGGCAGTGGGACACGCCCGATTACACTTGGAGAGACGATGACTGCTTGCCATATGGCATTTACGGAGCCAGAACAGACTGGTCACCTGATAAATGGGCTTATTGGTTTTATGGAGCCCCGTTTGTGCGTGCGCATACACAATCCTATCAAAAAGGCAGTGTTACGCCGTGGATTACATGGGTGCCCGACAAAGACGCCAATGGAAACCCCGTTCCCGACAGCCAACCTTCTAAGATATTTTGGTATCGTGAAAGCTCTTCTGCTACTGCTCAGGGATCACTGGCGTCTCAATTAAGTGCCAGCAATGGATTAGGAAGCCCAAATTGGACTTTTACTGATCCTTTTCCTGACCTTCCGGTCTTTTCTCAATCATATGGGACTCCTAGAATGCATGCTCTTGGTGCTTCTGGTTATAAAGTCACCAAGCAGGTTAATTATGATCCAAATCGGAGAAATGCCATTCGCTTGAGCACGCGTGAATTATCTGTTGAATCAATGGTGCCAGCCAGTGACACTGATCCCCAAATTGCACTAACGACAACTGCGCTGTGGTATCAAGCCAAGCAGGTGAATTACAACCTTTGGTCAGATATCGAGGAATCAAAGTATGCTTTTTTTGACCCAGAAACCAGTTGGGAGCCTTGGTCACATGATGTAGCGGCTCCAGGCCACGTTGACCAATGGCCTTGGGTAAATGAACCTGATCGCAAAAAACTGGACACTATCGCAGAAAGGGTGAAACCCAGAGCTAAAATAGACGGAGTTACGAATCCATATCCTCATCCCGTTTTCCCCGATGGATATTATGCTACCGGCCTTTTTCGTGTGGACCAAGATGCCATTGATAACCCACATTATGTATGGAGCGTGCCCGGTGATTTAAGAGGCACTGTGGTGGAGCGTCTTGCGGCCAGCAACACAACAGGTCAAAACTCACAATTGGATATTGCCCCAAACGCAGAAGACCGTAAGTGGCAGGGGGGACAGGCTGGTGCCTTTGAATATGAAGGAATGCCAAGCACAGCTTTGTTTTTGGGTGCGACTCTTACCGGTCCTGTAACCAAAACGATCATGGTTGACGTTTCCGATTCAAGTCCTGATGCTGTTCCAAATCAAATCACTGGTAAGTTCCAAGTGACATGGCATTTGCAGAGAGAAAATTTTGTAAAATATCGTTCAGATACCCCGACTGATTTTTATCGGTTCATTCCAACTCTGCCGGTTGAAAAGTGTTTCGAGAATACTGTTTGTGAAGGTGTAGTTTTTCAGTGGGACACTTTGCTATATCGAGTTTCTTCAACAATTGCTGAGTGGACTTCTCCAATAGCAGATATTTTTTCCTCAATTGGCGCGGAACTTGGCTTCATAAACTTATTTACGGGCCAAATGGAAAAGGCGACGACCCCACCTTCATACGGTGTTGCATTTAATGACGTGTGGGGGCTTGATGATTCGAGGATTCTCGAACCGCCCGGAATGGATTTTGGCTCCGTTCCTTTGACCCAGCGAGGATATTATAGTATGACTCCGACGTTTATGGTGGAATACTTCGACCGATTTTTAGAAGCGGAAATGTATGGCAAGCATGGTTATGAGGGCCGAGAGCGGCGGGAACACCGCATTTGGACTGGTAATAAACACGCGGCTGGGGATTTTAAGTGGGATACGTCGGATCCGGGCGTCTTACCTCCGCCCACACCTACTCCTGCCCCATCTCCTTGATATTGGATTCTTATGAGCAAGCGATTTGTCTTTTTCATCATCTTCATTGTTATTTTGGAACCTGTGAGCATAGCGCAGAATATGCAAAAGTCCACTCGTGTCTCCAGAGGGTTGCCGCCGTTAGGGGCATGGACAGCAGAACAGTGGACCGCAGACGAACACCCTTTCCTACACATGAAGACACAAGTGGAAAGCGCTGTTACGACTTCATCTGTTCCAACGCAACTTCTGCAAAAATATCAAGAAGAAGCCCAACGGAATCCATTGGATGCTCCAACTCAATTCAGGTGGGGTTATTGTCTTATGCGCACTTTTACAAAGTTGACTGAAAAGCAGAAGTATCAGCATCTGTATCTGTCAAAAGTGAGTGAGGCTTTGGGGCGCCCCAAATCTCCTCGAAGTTATGAATATGCACGCCTACGTTTCCTTATTCTGCGTATGGAGAAGCGTATTTCCGGTTTAGAAGCATTAGGCGAACGTTTGCTGAAACGTGACCCGAACGACCAAACCGTGAAATTCCTTATGGTTGATGTGCTATCGTTTTCCATTAAACCGGGCGCGAGCGAACGAGGATTAAAATACGCACAAGAGTTAGTTAATAGCAAACCTTTGATTCCTAACAATTACAGTGTATTGGGTTCTGCTTTTTTAGCTCGTTGGATGAAAAGTAAGGCACCGTCGGATGCTGACAAAGCAATTGATGCTTATAAACAATACCTTCGCTTGGCACCTTCAGACGATCCTTGGAAAGGAAGGGCTCAAAGTCTGATCAACACAATTAAAGAAGATAAAATTCGCGTCGCTAAAGAGCTAAAGGCCAAACCACAGCCAAAGAAGTCGCGCTAATCTAATGACAGTTTTCGCTCCCCAAAGTCAGTTCCGCAAAATCATCGGCATGGTGGTATTGCCGTTTGCCTTAATTGCCTTGCCGATTTGGTGGCGCGAAAAAATGTCATGGCGGCCTTATCCGTTGCCGGTGAAGTTTTGCGCTCGTTCGATTGCCTTTTCGCCGGATAGCCGCTATGTGGCGGTTGGCGAGTTTGGTTTGGTGAATGTTTGGGATACATCGTGGCACCGCTTGTCGCAAACCATTAAAACGGGCGGTATTGTGGGAAACGTCGCTTTTTCGCCGGACGGCAATATTTTGGCGTGTGCCACAGGCTCAAACTATGTGATGCTCTACGATTGGCGCAAGGGCAGTATTTTCAAGGGTTACTCTATTTCCGGCTCATCTGGCGGTGGACAAGGCGTTGGTGCAATGGCGTTTTTAGCGGATGGTCAAACTTTAGCGATAGGTTTAAGCAACGGCGACTTTCAACTATTGAATCTGCAAACATCTCAGGCTCGAAGTCCGTTAAAAGGTAGTCCCAATAATTACAAGCAGGGTGTGGCAATTTCTGCCGATGGGAAAACTTTTGCCCGCAGCGCAGGTGGCGACATCTCTCTTTATGACACACAAACCGCCAAAGTAAAACGAGTGTTGACGGGCGGAAGTGGCGGGGGCGGTGCTATCGCGCTATCAGAAAAGGAAGCCTTCGTTGCTGCTATTGGGAACAATGAAGCACTCACTATCTGGAACGGCCAAACCGGTGAGGTGCTAAAAACTTGGCCTGCCAAAGTCTATTTGGGTATTAGCTTGCTGGCTTTATCGCCCGATGGCTCCAAAGTTTCCGATGGTTATCATTTGTGGGATGTGGCAACGGGCAAATTGGAAAAGGAAACACCGGGCACCCATGAAGAAGGTCTGGCTATCTCGCCAGATGGAAGACTGTTGGGTGTTGGCTTATTACACAGCGCCGAGTTGTATCGAATTAAGTGAGCATTCATCAATCGTAGCCAAACTATGCTGTCGGAGACGGAGAAGTAGGCGACAGGCGGCAGGAAGCAGGAAAAACAGCCTCGTTTTGGGCTTTTTCCTATAGAGAAGATGGAATTAGGGGCGAAATTTGGCTTTTTGGGGGCGAAAAGTGGCT
>JANMKN010000289.1:0-13028 GCA_031372065.1 Abditibacteriaceae bacterium
TGAGGCGTGTCCCAGTGAATTACATGGCGCGAACGCTGCCCGTTCCAGCCCACAGCGCCCGCATCCGAGCAAATCATAACATCCGCGCCCGGATCGGAAACATAACGCCCCGCCGCTTTATCGAACTGCGGCGAGAATTTCACTTTCGCCGCTTCTTTTTCAGCGCCGCTCATCGAACCATCCAGACGCGCCGTGCGCACGCCTTTATCGGCCAGATGCTTTTCTATGAGGTTCACCGCTTCGCGATTATGCGCGAAGATAATTGGGCAGTGTTCTTCGGGACGCTTGATATTGCTGTTGCCGGAAATTGGCTTTGGTTCGTCATCGCCGAATAGACCGCCGCCAGAGGGCGTTTCGGTTTTGGCAGCGGCGCCGTCCGGTTGATTTAATCCCAGTTCATTCAAACCAAGACGCTGATCAAGCCAATGCAATTTTGCGCCTTGGGGATGCTGATTAACAACGCGGTCTAAGGCGGCATCGCGCAAAATACCGAGCGAACCGGCTAATTTCGCCGCGACTTCTTCGTGTTGCGCCGCCGGAACAGGGGCGAACGACGAAGGCGAGAGCGTTTTTATCGCTTCTGTATCCACTTGCCCTTGTTTGCGCGCAGCCCGCGCCCGTTGGAACATCGCCAGCACATCGTTATAGTCTTTTTTCTGTGGAGGAGTCATTTCCACACTATGGAATTGAGAATCGAGCGCGCTATCCGGTTTGATGCTTTCGGCATAATGATACGGCGCCAGCTCGCGTTGCAGAGCCTCATGCGCCGCCGGTGTGTTGACGTTGTATTTGCGCAAAAACTCACTACGCGTAATCGTATGCGAGGCATTGGCTTCTGGATGATCGTCATTTACATAACGCGCAGGGGCGATTTTGCGTAGCGCATCGAAAGATTCCGACGCATCGTTTTTCCCCAGCAAGTCGGCGCTCATCGGAACATGGTATTCGTGTCCTGCCGTAAAAGCGTCAATGGTGTTTGCCATTGCGGAATTTTCTTTGCCGGCGCGATTCAGGAGGTTATGGCCTTCATCAACCACGCTCATACCAAAGTGCCACCCATGATGCTCCATTGCGGCTTTCATGGCGGCATTGCGCTCCACTTCCGGGGCTTTACCTAAGAAGTCAGAGGCTTTTTCTTCGTCACCATCGAACTTGTGCTGGGCCAGCGCCCAATTCAAATCGTCGCGTAGCGCCTGATGAGTCACGACACAAATATCATGGCCTGAATCCTTGTGATACGAGGCACGCCGCGCTTCGGGCGCCGCGCCCGCGTCCGAAAACCACTGCGGATGATTCTTATCGGTCAGGTCATAAAAGCGCGCCGCTTCTGAGCCGAATTGCTCCTGCACCACACTGGGCACCGCCATTAAGGTGCGCTGCACTTTGCCCTTGCTTTTGAGATGTGAATGCGCCGCTAAGGAAATTGCAGATTTGCCGCTACCCACCCCCATGTTACAGCCCACTCGTTTCATGGCTTCTATCTGCTTTACAGCGCGTTGCCGCTTTACGCCAGTGGCCGAACTCATATCAATGTCACCGGCGGCAGCCGTGCCCTTTTTCAGATTGATATTGGGCATCAAACTACGCACCATCGCTTCAGCGGCGCCGCCGAGCGAAAGACGGTGCGTATCCAATTGCTGAGACTCGGTTTTGCCCTCGTCCACACTGAACAAGGCATCGCCCATAAGCGAAGTTTTACGTTCGGCTTCTAATTTGGCGCCGGTGTTATCAAAGTCGAATTTGCCGCCTTTGCGCTTATGCAATTTGGCGCGCTCTGATTTGTTGAGTGCTTCGACTTCTTTGCGCCGATCACGCGACAGCGAGGCCAATGAGTGGGCATCACCAAAAGTGAGAGGCACCGGCGCTGTTTGGAATTCTGTGCCGTGCAACTGTTTGTAACCCTTGGCAAAGCGCGCCGCGAAATCGCCCTTCATTTTTTCCTGAATGGTTTGATAGGCGCGGCGCTCCGATTCTTTATCGCCGCCGCCCATGGCCGCCACATATTCGGCCCAGCGCTGGCTGCCAGTGTGAACCAACTCAGGATTGAAAACCTTATGCGGTTCGGGCAGAGCGGCTTTTCCGTTGGCCGAGTTATTATTCGGTTCCGGCATTCCTAAGTCGGGCGTGCCCAACATTTGCCGGAACGCATGATCACGCAAAAAACCTTTGATGCGTCGCCGCGCGATGCCCGCCACTTCACGCTCCGATTTGTTGTCGGTGACTTCCAATTCGGGATAGCCCACTTCGTATTGGCGCGTTTGCAGGTCAATATTGCGCGCTTCGCCCTTGAAACCAAGGTCAGCCGCGTGTTGGCTTGCCGCTGCGATAACAGCGGCATCATCATTCAAATCCACTGAGGCAAAAGTGTGGGGTTCCGCTGGTGCTTCATCGCCAAATAAACCGCCGCCGGACGATTCCGCGCTATCGGCGAGATGCTTTTGAATGGCGTTATAAGGGTCGGCTTTGCCGTCTTGCGATAATTCCCGCCATTTTTCCCACGCGCGCCGCTCGTCAACGCTAAGAGCCTGCGTCGGATTTTCTTTGTTTTTGGGGTCAATCGGCTTGCCCTCATGATCGCGAAAAATGTGTTCAAAGGCGTAGTCACGAATCGCCGCACGTCCCTGTCGGCCCAGACAGCCCACATCGGCGAAGGCGTGTTGAAATCTGGGGTCTTGCAATGCCACCTGATGCACTAAATCATGCGTTTTCCAATCAAGTGGCAGGGTTTGGTTATGGATGCTTTGTTCGGCGCTGTCCATACGACCAGCAGCAATTTCATTTTGCACCCAATCGGCATGATAGCCATTGAACAGTTCGCGGATTTTGTTTTGATGATCGAGCGCGCCTTCACCGTCGAGAGAGGCATTGCCGGTGCGTTTGAATTCGGGAGCCACAGATTGCAAAGCGTTGGAGTAAGCCTCATTCAAATCTGTAGGGACATGATCGGCGCGAAAGCCTTGGGCACGAATGGCCGATACAATGGCAACGGCGTCTTGACCGGCTTCGATGCGCCGCGCAATAAGGTCTTTGAGCGATTGGCCGATTTCGTCTGGTGAAGTTTTGCCGTCGAGATTCAATTGCAAATCGTGACGGGGCACAACAACGCCATCGCCGCCGGAAACATCAATGGCTGGGCGCGGCGAAAACCCTTTGGGTAACCAGTTGGTTTCATCGTGCTTGCCTTCTTTGATGTCAGAGGCCAATTGCACCCGTTTCAAATGGTCAGAGTCTTCTTGGAGCGAATGGGCCAAGTGCTGCAAACCATCGCTATGGATGACAAGAAATTTATTCTTGCCGTCGTTGTAGATGCGAAAATGGCCGGCTTCTTTTAAGTCGCCCGTATCAGGGTCAAAAACATCCGCTTTGGTCAGGCCCGTCGCGCCCGCTTTAATAAGGGCATCCTCTGTGCTGACAGCGCCGAGTGGAATCTGCACTTCGTTTTTGGGCTTGCCCATGAACGCGTAATTCAGTGCCGCCCCCGCTTCGAGACGGCCCAAAGCCACGCCCAGATGTTCGCGCGCTTGGCGCACAAGGTCATTTTTCTGTTTGGCTTGGTCAAGTCCGGCCATGAGCGCATCCACGGATTCGAGCGGGAGATCTTCCAAGTTTTCGGCTTGGTTCATTAGTTCCTTGGCATGATCAACCGCCGTGTCAGAAATAGCAATTTGTGTTTCGACATGATGGGCTTCGAGGCCCGCGCGCAAGCCTTGCGTTTTGGTGGCGTCTCCGTTGGTTGAAAGTTCCAGCGCGCGCCGCAAAACATGAGCAGTGCCTTCTGGCCCTAAAATATCGGCCATCAGCGGGTCGGGGCTGCGCACACCGGCGATTTGCGCCACGTTGCCAAAAAGCGCATTATGGCCGCTCAAACGGTGCGACACCAGCGGGGCGATAGCATCTTGCGCGTTGTAGCAATCAATCAAATCGCCCATCGCGCGCTGGCGCTCCTTTTCGGCTTCGCGTTCGTCCGGTTTGCTAAGGTCATCCAACACTTGTTGCAAGGCGTCTTCATTAGAAAGCGGCGTGGCGTGGACGATAGCGGCTTTGGGAATTTCATCAATTGACGCAGCTTCCTTGATGCGTTGCTTTTCTTCGTCGGTGGCCGCCAGCGTTGCTTTCAATTGCTTGAGGCGCGTCAAGGTTTCCACGGCACTTTTCATGTCCGTGGTTTTAGGCATGGTATCCAAATTCTGAATCTTGCCAAGCGGCCCCTCGCCTTTTTCACCTAATTGTTCCGCCGCGCGTCGCACTTCCTCGCGCGCCGCCGCCGCGCCTTCCTGCACCCGCTGCACAAACTGTTCAGAACGCGCGACGCTGTCCAAATTGAAGCCGTGGCGTTCCAAACGGCTCTGGCGATTTTGCGCGTCTGCTTGCTCTTTGGCATCCGGTAGCACCATACCCCGCGCTTCGGCTTCGGCGCGCAAGCCTGCCACATAACCTTTGCCGCTATCGCCCATTGTTTGCTTGACCAAGTCCCCAATGGAGACATCACCCATTGTTTCGTGGCTGATGCCATCGGCAGCGGTGGCAACCAAATCGGACAGGTTATCGCCCAGTTCCAACACGCGGCGCAGCACCAATTTTTGATGTTTGGCCTGAATTTTTTGCACCAGTTGACCGGCTTGCTTTTGCAGTTCCTCGCGCGCCGCCGCTGCTGTGTTGGGATTTTCGGAGGCCAAACGGGCGCGCAACTTCGGATTATTGGCGAGAATTTCGCTTTCTTTTTGGCCCTGCAATTCTTTTAAATTTTGCTCGGATATCTGAAAGACGGATGTGTCCCACCCTTGCGCTTTGGCGATTTCAGTTAAATGTTCGTCAATCGCTTTTTGCTTTTGCGCTTCGAGGTCGGCACTGGCCTTGGTTTGTGCCTCGCGCGTTTGCTTTACCTCATCAATAGCGCGTTTGTGGGCTTCCTTTTCGATATGTTCCGGTGTGAACTTTTCGCCGGTGGCTTCCGATTCCGCGTGAAGAGAAGCGCGGTGCTTGTCTTTGACGCTTTCAAAATGCTTGGCTTTATCTTGTTCTTCCTTTTCACGCTTTTGTCGCGCCCGTTCTTTACCAAGGCTCTTATATTCTTCTGGAGACTTGACATGAACCAGGCGCAGACCATTGATTTTGCCACCGGCGCCGCCGGCCACACTCCACGATTTATCGCTGTTGCGCTTGATTTTGACAGGAACGCCTTTGCCATCCTCGCCATGCGGGTGAACAGTAATCCAACGCTCGGAGGGGCCAATATCGCCGGCAGCCGCCTCCTGTGATTTAAGCAGTGTTTCAGTGGGCGAAAAATCGAAACTGAGTGCGAACGGCACGCCCAGAGGCCCTATATTTCCCAAATCCTGAATCGCTTTGGAGAGGCAATCGGCGGGCGAGGCGCTGACGGAATGCAGACCATGCCGTTTCCAGTTGCGTGGGCAAACCGCCGCCGCCCCCCGTTTGGGGTCATAACCAAGCAAAATGAGCAGGTCAGAATCATCGAAATCCGGCGCATTTTGTAATGCTGTTTGCAATGCTGCTTTTGGGGCGCGCTGAGGCGTGGAAGCCACTTTTCCTCTTCCCTGTCTGGGGCTTGGTGAAACTCCCTGATTGACCAACTGCACTAATTCATCTGCTGTGACGTAAACCATGATGCACCTCAAGAAAGTCTCAAAAACAGAAAAACCGCAACATATTCCCAAGAGAATGCGTTGCGGCTCTGTGGCCTAAAAACCAGATTGTTCGCCTCAAATTTGCTATAATTTTATGTGATGTCGCGGTAGTTTGCACCATCCCGCCAAGAGCAAAGGTAGGCGGAAATAACGCGGTTCGGGTCAGGCCTTAACCCGGTGTCGGAGTGTGTAATCCCAAAGCACAATCCGGGACGCAGCGTGGTTGCAAGCCCACGGGGGCGTCAGTCGCTGTAACTGAACTTTGCCTTGCTCCCCGCATCTTATAAAGGACGCGGGGAGTTTTGTTTTCCCCACTCCATTTTAGGGGCTGACCAGAGTGCTTTAAATCTCTGCGTATCGTTTTCGTTAGGCGCATGAGGATGAAAACTAACAGGCCGCAGTAACCTCTCCAACTTATCAAATTGAAAAGCCACCATAAAATAGCGTCCTTTAGCCTCGAAAGTGCGCACGAAGATAAATTTATCTTCGCGGCCTCGACGTGGTTCTCTTATTTCCTGAAGAATAAAATCGGGATCCTCAATTAATTGAGGTAAGAGATATAAAGCAGCAACACGCTCTGGTTCAAAACCTTCAATATTGTTGCTTTTCAATTTTCCTTGCGCCGCCAAATCAAAGGCGTTCAAGTAAGTAACATCGGGCAAATCAGCGCTGAGGCCTTTTAAATCCGGCTCGTCGTAAGGCGAAGAAAAAGGGTTTGATAACTTCGCACAAATCAACTTTAAAAAATGTTCCGGCTTTACAACCCACTTCAAACCCATTGGCCCTTGCAGCGTGCCTTTATCAAGCAAATGCTGAAAGCCGTCAACCGCTTGTTGCATAGCGGGTTCAAGAACGGGATTCTCTGCTTTCTTTGCGGGGTTTAGCCAATCATCAGGATGTGGTTTTCTTTTGCCGCCACCGCCTGTGTCCGGCGCATGATATACGCGCGCAAAATAGCCATGGTAGCCGTGCGGATGCTTAAAGATGTCGAAAGATTTACGCAGGCGCGGAAGTAACTGCGTTACTCGCTGATTCCCTTGCAAAGCTATAATTTCCGAGATGAACAGGCTTTTCGCTAATTTTTCATGGCCGTTTTCGCCGCGCAAATCGGCGAGTAAGGCAGGGTTGGCTTTTACCGCGTCGCGCAGGCGGTTTTTCACATACAGCCACATCCCCGGAATACTTTCAGGTGTGGCGTGTTCAGCGCCATATTCTTCGCGCAAAACGCGCGCGATGTCCGCCGCGTCGCGTTCGGAAATGTGCGTTTGGCCGACGACATCGGTTATTTCCCAATGGCGTAAAAGAGCCTCGCGTAGCAGATAACGCGCGCCCAGAGAAAGATTCGCCGCGTCCGCAATGTCGGTTTGAATTATGTCCACCACGCGGGCTTTGCTAATGTTGTGTGGGCTGGTGCTGGAGTGATGATTATCTAAATCATCAGATTCATAATCGCCCGCATAAACCGAATCTGCCTCATCATCATCGCCGAAACTGTCCCAGTCTTCAACTTCGACCTGATTTTTATCGAACGACAAATTAATAACCGCCGAGCGCGCTTTGGAAAAGGCGCGCCACAGAGCGCGGTGAGTTTCCAGTTCGCCATCGCTCAGAGAACCAAAATCCTTTTCAATTTCAGCGCGAGTGCGTGTTTCGCCCGGTTGACGCAGGGCACGATCCGCTAATTTGCGCGTCACAAGGTGGCGTTGTTTGGCCGAGCGCTTCCAGTAAAGCCGCAGGCCCGACAGTGCGCCGTAAAACGCTTCTGAAACCACATCTTCGACGCGATTGGCATCCGTCAGCCCGGAGCGCATGGCGACGTTCACCGCGATTCTGATTACGTCATCTTGATGCTCCCCAAACCACGCCGCTTCCTTTTCGGCAATTTCGGCTTGGCGGCCACGCTTTAGCGAGTGAACCCATTCGATAGCCGGCGCATTGCGCCATTTCGCCGCCGGAGAGAGAGCGGCCTGAAGCAGCGAGGCCGACGCTCTGCGCCGCGAAACGGCGTCTTTGACGAACGAACCATCCTCGGCTTTGATTTTGGTGGGGATATGCGGCCCGGTAATATCTTGCCGCGTCACTTCGATAGTTTCGGCTTTGCGGCCCAGCGTGCCTTTCACAACACGCACCGTATCCGTTGGCGCTTTATCGTCGAGAGATTCATCTAATCGCGCAAACCATTGGCTTTTATCATCAGGTCGGCGCACGTTGACCAGACTGCCTTTGACGGGTGTCAGTGATTCGGCGTGTTCCCGATCCCACTGAACTTTCGCGTCAGAGGGCGAGGCGGCGTTAGCATCCACCACGAACATACCCAGTTCCGGTGTCCAGATTTTAAGCTGCTTACCGGTCATGGAAACGATTACACCATCACGCGCGCCGTAATCGTCCAGAACCACGCGCGCCGGAGCTGCTACGCGTTGCCAGTGGCTGCCAGCGTGCGAGGCGCCTGTGCCGCCCACCCTTTTGGCACCTTGCAATGAATGCGTGCCTTCCGGCCCGAAAGCTTTCAAAAATGCCCGCTCAAAATCAGGAACGAGGCTGATAATAGGTAGATTGCCAAATGGTTTTACCGGTTTGAATTCGCTCATTTGCGCCCCCGATGCTTCCAGTTATGGCGATTTGCATTCCGTTCATAGATTTCGCGGTCTTGCCGCTCCTGTCCGCTAAAGGAATTCGATTTCATTCCGCTCAAAGCCAATTCCGTTAAGCCATTGATTACGCGGCCCACAGGCCGTTCTTGTGGTTTGGCAGCAAGCTGAAGGTAACATTTGCAGCCAGTGCCGCATTCGGTGTGACCAGCGCCGGGAAACAGCCCCAGACGGGCTAATTCGCGCGCCGAATAGATACCGCTTTTCCAGCGACCACCGCGCGCGATTTTGGGACAATCGCCGCAATTCTCTTCCGCATCACCGAGCTGCCATGCCCAGTAAATGTCAGAGGATAAATCAGCCAAAACTTGACCGGCCCAGAACGCTTGTTTCAATGCCGCGCCATACATCGCAATGCGCCGCTCGAAGGAGAGACGGCCTATGCTTTGTTCGCGATCTTTGAGCAGGTTCAAATAGAAATTCTGCTGTCGGCGATACATTCGCTCCAGTTCCGCTGATTCATCAGCACTCAATGGCTTGAAGTTATCTGCTGCCTCGCGGCCCTTTTGCCACATGGCGCGATAAGCGTCGCGCAGCGTGGCGCGGGCGTCGCGTTCGACGACATTCCATAGCTTCTTTTGCAATTCCGCCACTTTTTCGGAAGCCATGCCGCCTTTTAAAGCAGCGTTCACCAAATCCATTGTGGCGTCCCAACTGCTGAAATTGGTGAGCAGGTCATCAATTAACTGCTTTTGCAGTTGCGGCACGGCGCGCGAAGCCTGTTTTTGACGGCGCCGCACTTCGGATATATCAAGCCCGACATGAGCAGGGCCACCGATTTTAAGGGCCTTGGAAAGAAAACCAAAGGGCAGAGAAGATTTTTGCGCCGCCGGAGAATGAGCTAAGGCCGTCACATCAAAAACCAGCTTATCCGGCAAAATTTGCCGGATAGTTGCTGGGTAAGTTTGTGATCCAATACTAAAACCAATGTAGGCAGGCGCATTCACAATTTCAGCGACGCCGGGTTCAGAAAGCAGGGCCAATGTCGCATCCGCGATTTCATCGGCTGTGGCGTCGTGAGGCAATTCGATGCGCAATTTTTGTGAATTCATGTGGCTCACTCCAAATCATTTCCATGTTCATCAATCCACGGCCAGTCGTTTACTTCTTTCGTTTCCTCTGGCAAGTGTTCTTGGGTTATTAAATCCTTGAGTTTTTGCGTGCGCGCTTGCCGCTTGTCATGCCATTTTGTCGCATTTTCTGTCGCCGCAAATGTCGCAAGGCGCTGCGCTTCTCTATGCGCGTGCCATTTGCCCGCAAGCCACATCAAGGCAAAGCTGATCGAAGCGCCAACGAGCGAGCCGGCGACGAGCGACGAGATAAAAAACCAGACCAAAAGCGCGGGCCAGTTTTCTCTTAAAATCTCCCAAATTGGAATAAAATTACCCATTTGTCGCATAAAATGTATAAAAAACGCAATAAAATACGCATTCCAAGCAACAGAATGCATATTTCGCTGCATAAAATTCACTGAGCCGATGGCATAACCGAATCCCAATTTATACCCGCACAATGCGAATAATGCGTTCTGTGGGAGCAGCAGACTCTAAAAGCGAAACCGACTTGCCAAGGCGCGCCTGAGCAGGTTTTGGCTTCTCCCACTCCTGATCGTCGTCATTTTCATCAGGTTCGATGTCGTAAGGATCGTCGTTATGGTCGCCATCTTGACCACCATCTTGACCAGCGCTTGCATCTTGCCCTTTGTGTTGGGCATCCAAATCAAAAGGCGAATAACCAGCATCGGCGCCGTTACGACCGCCATTAGGGGAATCTGCGCCCGGCTGTCCATCCATTTGCCCCGGCATCTGGCCTTGTGGATTATCTTGCGAACCGCCCTGTGGGTCATTACCCATCGCGCCGCCCATCACCATTTGTTGCATTTGCTGTTTCGCAATTTGCGCGGCCTCTTCGGGAGAGTGCCCTTGGGCGATTAAATCCTTGATTTGCTGCTGCTGTTGTTTGGCCGTTTGCAATTCTGCTTTTTCAGCGCCGATGGTTTGCATCATGGAAACGTTGCCCGCCGGTTCATCCCATGCCGTTGACCACGCCACGATGTCCTTGCCGTATTTGGCCTCGAACTCTTTTTCGTAAGCAGCTTCGACTTTATCGCGCCATTCTTCGGTGGTGGCGTATTTGTCTTGTTTGAATTTGCGCGCCGTTTTCGTCCACAAAACGGTGTCTTTAGCGTGCAGGTCACGGGGCCGATCTTGAACATCTTTCAGTTCGTTGGCCGTGTCACCAAAGGAAAAGCGCGTTTTCAGCGCTTCATCGGCGGCCTGATCATCGCGGTTTAAACCCGTCCAGTAGAACTCAAAATCAGGATTGAGGAATTGGAGAATATGCTTGTTGATGAAGTCGGCAATCGCTTCGAGAAGCGGAACAAGGCCTTTATCCTGCGAATGCTCGATGCGCGTTTCGGGGTCGGCTTCATTGAGCGAACTGCCTTCTGATTGGGAGCCGTAACCGATTTCAACCGGGTCCATGCCGAACATCGCGCAAAGCAAAACCATCAGCGCTTGAAAGTCGCTGTGGGCATATTCCATTTCGTTAACCGCGCCGGTGGCGTTGCGCAGGGGCAAAATCTCAATGCCTGCTTTTTCATCGGCGGGTAAGCCCAAATACAGCAAGCGGAAGAAGGCGCCGACACTGCCGGTTTTCATCGCCAGCTGCGTGCGCAGCGCCGACAGCGAGTTATCGCTAAAACCAGCTAACTGGCCGCGCAAAGCGACAATGGCAGGGGGAATGTGGTTGTTGTCGAAATACTCGGCGCGAAACTTGAGGTTGAGAATCAAAGAAGCCAAAACATCAATGGAGGCTTCAGTTTCTCCATAGCCATAGCCGAGGCCAAAATAATCGGTGCGCGGGTTGCGCACCATAACAGCCATGCGATTCCACGGAAACTCGCGATACACCATCGAAGCCGAGGCGGAGGTTCCCGGCTCCAACTCAATAAACGCGATAGGTAAACCGCTTTGGTCAATCTGTGGGACGTATTTTTCTTCGTAAGTGCGGCGGATCTGCTTGGCGTCCACATCCGCGTTGGAAAACCACGCCAAAGGCATGGCGTTTTCATCACCGCCCGGCTCAAAGCGCACCGGCGCCCAGTCCAGTGAGAGCGAATGGCGCACCATGCGATGCACCAGCGGTTGCAAGCCGCCCGCGATGATTTTGCCGCGCCCATCCCATACGCCGGGTTGATTATCGAAGGAGCGACGCCGCAAATCGCCCAAAGCATCATAGCGTTGGCCTCCATGCAGGATGAAATCTTCCAGCGCGTCGCGTTCTTTAGCCGCTGCACCCGTTAATTCGCTTCGTTCTTCGATTTGGCGAATGCCAAAACCCGGTAGCATTTGATGGCGCGAGCGCTTGCACCAGCGCGCGGTTTGGCGTTGCCGCGTGCGAATAATAAGCTGCACCGCCGGCGTGCGCGATACCGCTTCCAAGAAAGACATCGTGTGGTTGGTTAGCGTTCCGGTATCGCGAATGCCGGTATATTCGCCCAGCGCGTCGAGCGTGTGGTTGATGCGCACCGGCGTTGGTTTGGGCGAAAGCGAGTTCGCAGCGATGCTTTTGAGCAGCACATCACCGTCAATGCAAACCGGGCGTCCATCGGCGGTGGGGTTTAGTCCCGGCAAATGCAAGCTGACTTGCCGTCCCTTCTTTTCAGCGGCATAGGCCTGATCCAAAACAGCTTTCGCCAGCGTTTTTTCTTCAAACGAAGTCGCTGTTTCGTCCAACGTCATGCCGATCTCAAAGGCCGTGTCGGGAGAGGCCACCGCGTTGATTTCACCGGGTGTGATTTGGAATTGGGAATCGAAGGAGTTTTCGCTCATAGAGGGCACCGGAAAAGGAGCCGGAAAAACTAAAAGCCGCGACTCTCAAGGAGAAATCGCGGCTCTTATGGCCTGTTTAAATGTGATGCATCTTTGATGCTTTAATGCATTCTTCTGAATTTCTATGCTTGGACTTGATCGCGCAACGGCGCTTTTTCTTTGCGCACCCATCCCAGTTCGTTCATGATGTTTTCGTCGAGAGCCTGCAAGGAAACGTTATCGCCGACCAAAGCGATGCACGGCGGCAGTTGGATTTGATGGGCAGCGCAGACGTTACGCAGGGCATTGAAATATTCCCTGTGCTGGATGGCGGCAGGAATTTCCTTGAAATGCAAAATAAGCAGTTTGGCGCTGCCATCCACCACCACAACATGATCGGCATCTTCAATTTCGAGTGGCTCTTCTTCCAACCCATCTGGGCCAATAGGCTTGATTTTTACCATCAGGCACCGCCTTTAATCCAAATAATCGCTACGCTGCTTGCGCGCTTCCTTGCGGCGAGCCTTGCGGTTTGATGTCCGGCACCCGGCAATTTCCTTGAGACGCTTGGCACGCTCTGACACCGATTCGCGCGAAGCAGGCTTGCTTTCCTCCACGCCCACCAGCGTAATTTCTTCAACGCGGTGCTGAAGCACTCTGAGTTCATTAGGTTTAATCACTACGACGCTACGGCCTTTTTGCGTAGCGTCCGCCGCCGCCTCAGCAATGGCCTGTCGTTTAGCTGCTACATGATTGGGCACCAATAAACCATTTTCGGGCAAGGCAAGACCGGGAGGCGCAACTGTAATTTTTGCGTTCGGCGCTAAAACCGTATGCGGCTCCAACGACACGGGACCAGTGATGATCATCTTTTGTTGGGGAGACTCAGACATAACTTGGCCTTTCTCAAACTTTCGATG
>JANMKN010000033.1:0-13463 GCA_031372065.1 Abditibacteriaceae bacterium
GCGCCATTGGAATAACCCAGTGCCCAAACATTCTGGGCATCAAAGCCATATTCGTGAGCCGCCTTGCCGATGAAATCGGCCAATTCTGCGGCGCGCACTTTGATGTCTGCGACATCGAAAATGCCCTCGGCAAAGCGCCGAAAAAAACGCGGCATCCCATTTTCCAAAACTTTGCCGCGTGGACTGAGCAAAGCCGCGCCGGGAGCAACGGCGCGGCCTATTTCGAGTAAATCGTTTTCGTTGCCGCCGGTGCCATGCAAAAGCAAAAGCACCGGCCCATTTTCGATTTCGCCGGGCACAAAACGATGAATGAATTCTATTTCGTTCTCTTGTTCGCTCATGGCAAAGTTTCGCCTCCCGGCAATTGCAATGTCGGCAAAATTCCTTCAATTTGCGCGCGTGAATTCTCCAACCACGGCGGCAACTTCAAATGCGTGCCGAGTTGCTCTGCGCTTTCATCCAATGTGAAACCCGGCTCATCGGTAGCAATTTCAAACAGCACGCCACCCGGCTCGCGGAAGTAAATCGAACGAAAATAGCAACGCTCCATGACAGGACTAATGTTAGCACCGACGTTAGTAATCTTTTCGTGCCACGCCAGGTGTGCCTCATCATCCGCCACGCGCCAAGCGACGTGATGCACAAATCCCGGCCCCGTTCCGCCACGCATAGCGTTTGATGCCAACACATCCACAAAAGTCCCGCGCTCGCTGCCATCGCCAATCAGAAAACGTGTGCGCCGATCTTCCTGTGCGACTTGCCGCCAGTTCATAACTTCACCCAAAAAGCGCTGACTGAAGGCCGCTTCACTTTCGGTCAGCGTCACGCCATAAAAACCGCGCAAGGCAAACGAACTTTCAATGCCCGCGCCGTCCCAAAAAGGCCGCGCTTCGACGCCCGCTTGCTCAATGATTTCGATGGCAAGTCCATCGGGGTCTTCAAACGACAGCAAGGCAGCACCGAATCGTTCACCGGCTTCGCTTTCCACGCCTGCAACGCTTAAACGCTCGCGCCAGAATTCAAGAGCGCCAAGTGGCGCGGCATAGGCAGTGGCCGTTACCAACCGCGTGCCACGCCGCCGTTCGCGGGGCAATTGTGACGCGCCCGGCCATGCGAAAAAAGTCATAGCTGTGCCGGGCCGCCCCAGATCGTCACCATAATACAAATGATAAGAACCGGGATCATCAAAGTTAATCGTGACTTTCACCAAGCGTTGGCCCAGCAACCCCGCATAGAATTGAACGTTCCTTTGCGCGTCGCTCGTTATGGCCGTTACATGATGAATGCCTAAAATCTCGTGTGTCATTTCGCACCTCGTTGCGCTGCGTGTCTGTTTGCTTTACGACTCCAATGCGCTGTCTAAGAGTGTTGCCAGTTTTGCTTCGGGTTGAAATCCCACAGCCTGATTAACCACTTGGCCGTCCTTGAAGACCAGCAAATTCGGAATGCCCTGCACGCCATAACGCGCCGACACGCCGGGGTTTTCATCCACGTCCACCTTCACAACTTTGGCGCGGCCCGCATAGCGCTCTGCCAAGCCGTCCAAAACAGGGGATAGCGCCTTGCACGGCGGGCACCAAGCCGCCGTAAAATCTACCAAAACCACGCCTGATGCGCCTTCAACTTGGCTCGCAAATTGCGATTCATTAACGTGTTGCACGTTCGACATTGTTTTCTCCTTTGATACTTCGAAAACCGTGGAACAAAGAGCCAAAATGCTGAAGGCGGTTCCCAACTCTTTTTTGCTTGTTCGAAAATTTTCGAAGCATTATACTATTAACCTATGAGAAACCTTCATCATCCCACCTTGAAAAACGTGCCGCTCTCGGTGATTTTGCACGCCCTGAGCGATCCGGTGCGGCTGCAAATAGTGCGCGTGCTGGACAAACACGGCGAAAGTTGTTGCGGCGGTTTGGAATTGGGACTCGCCAAGCCAACGCAATCCCATCACTTCAAAGTTCTGCGCGAAGCCGGCATTATAGCAGTGCGCGTCGAAGGCACGCAGCGCTGCTTATCGTTGCGCAAAGCCGACCTCGACAAGCGATTTCCCGGCTTGATGGACGCCATCCTCAAAGCCAAAAGTCCGCTGTAAACCTTGTTAGTCTTTACTTCATTTCAAACACCAAATCGTTTTTCGAGTCGGCATCGGGTTGTCCGTTTTGAAGATCTTCTGTTGCTAAAACCGTCAGCCAATGCCCTCCGGCGGACTTGTTCGAGTGAAAACTTTCTTCGGTAATCAACAAGCGGCAATTGTATTGGCCGCGCGGCAATTTTACTTGTGCCGGGCGCTTGGCTTCGTGTTCATACCACAATTTAATAGAGCGAGGCACTTGTGGGCCGCCATAGCCAAGATACGGTGCTTGCGTGCTACCTGAGACAAAAGACCCGGCTTCGTATTTTTTTAAAGTCGTCATTTGCTTGTCCTGCCATGTAATATGCAGCGGTTTTTCGATAGTGAAATCATGGCTGGCATTTCCCATTTCATCGGTCACGAAATCTCCAGCGAACAAATAACCAACTATGCTATGCTTGCGCGACGTTTCGGCTTTGACATAAAGCGATTTGTAATAATCGTTCCATCCGCTCTGCTGCACTGTGTCATCCCACCAGCGGCCTTGAAAACCCAAATTCGCGTTGGAATTATCATCACCAAACGGTCCCCAACCGCGCTGACCATAGCGCGGCTTGCCGCATAATTTGATTTGATAGGCAAAATTGGGTTTCAACGCGCGTGCTTCGATGTGGCCCCGAAAAATGCCATCCGCTTGCTGCTGTTCATAAGTCAGCACAACTTGCGCCGCTTGATAACTGAACTCCTGCGGCGTGCCGATTTTATTGATGAAATCGTGAAAGCGCCGGTCATCAATATCCAACCAGCGAGGCGCGGCCTTTTTCCACGGGTCGAGAAATGGAATCAAGGTGAGGCTACACATATCGCGCGGTTTTTCGCTTTGGGCCGACGCAAAAAAAACTGCCGCGCTCATACTGCAAACCAGAGCGCAGGCAATAAAAAAGCGATTTATATGACTTACGGCACGCGCCATAACTGAAGAGATTTATCCTCACCCGCAACAGCCAAAACGCGACCATCGGGCGAGAAAGCCACGCCGTTTTGCGCGGACGTTTGCAGGATTTTCAAGATTTTGCCGGTGCGCACTTCCCACACCCACACCGCCGCGTGCTTACCAGTGCGCGCGCCACCGCCAGCCACTACACGAAAATCAGAAGTGAATGCCATCGAACCAATTGCCACGCCCGAAGCATAGCCCGGCACGGTGTTACGCACAAATTTTCCGCTTTGTGCATCCCACAATTTCACCGCAGGGCGACGGAAATCGGCGCCGGAGGCCAAGATTCGTCCATCGGCCAACAATTGCGCCGTCTCCGGCGCGATACCATCAAGGGTCATTTCTTGCTTGAGATCGCCTTTGCCCGCGATGTCCCAAAATTTCAGTTCGCCGTTTTTGCGGCCATTGCTTTGCGCGCCGACGCTGATGAGCGTATTCAAATCTTTGGTAAACGCCACCGAGCGCACCGGATAAACGTGTTGCGTCAAGGTGCCCAAAAGCTGACCATTGGCGGTGTTCCACAGTTTGATATTCTTGTCCAAACTTCCTGTCGCAAAGGCGCGGCTATCGGGCGTGAAAACAATCGAAGTCACTAAATTCTGATGACCGGCGAAGGTGCGAATCCATTGACCGTTATCCATGTTCCACAACTTCACAGTGCTATCGGCGCCTGCCGTGGCAAGCAGTTTTCCATCGGGAGAAAAAGCCAACAAGCGCACCCATTTTTGCGCAGACGGCAATGCGGGTCGCTTTTGTCCCAGCAAATCATCTTCGGGTTTGGGCTTCGGCACATCGGGCGCTAATTGCGGCTCGGTGACGATAGTGAGCAGCAATTCACCGGCGTCATTCCACAAGTAGACTTTGCCATCGCCACCACCCGCAAAAATTTTTCCATCGGGAGAAATGGCTACCGATTTAATTGGGTCTTCGGCAGGAATGCGGCGCCATTCGGCCAGTGACGAATAATCCCACGCGGGCGCGGCATTTTCAGTGGCCGGAGGTGTTGGCAAAGCAGCCGCATTTTCCGGGGGCGGCAAAGCGGGCGTAGCGGAAGGTGGAACTTCGGTTTTTGCCGTTGCGCCATCAGTCGGTGGGGCGGCAAAAGCGGACGGAGCCACAGTGATTGGCAAAAGGGGCAGCAAAAACAGCAACGCGAAGGGGCGCGATTTCATTAGTGTGATGTCTCCTTGAGTGAGTGCGATGAGTGGTGTTGTGATGTGTGCATTGAGCGCGACGCTGCGACCGACGTTTATCGGCCAGTATAACGATAAGACCAGTCCCCTGCCCGCGTGTGTTGCGAAATTCGCTTCTTAGCGAAGACGCACCGCGATGTGCCTTGTATGCAGTTGCACGCGTCTACGCGCTGAGGGAACTTTTCTGCATATAGCACCCATCCCGCTGCCTAAAACCGAACCGGCGCCCTTCGGATGAAGGACGCCGGTTCGGTTTTCACGGGTGCTTCCAACAATTAACCAGAAGCGTCATCGTTGAGAATTGTGCCAGTGCCGCGTGCTTTGGCTATAGTGGCATTGGTCGCGCCCGACAGCAGCACATAAAATAGTTCGTCCTGCTCAACCTGCGTATCACCGTTGATGCTCACACTGAAGGTATTGTTAATTTGGCCGGGGCCGAAAGTCAGCGTGCCGCTTTTGGCAACGTAGTCGCTGCCGGATTGCGCGGTGCCGTTGGCGGTGGCGTAATTCACCGTAATCGTCTGTCCGCTGATGGCCGATAAGCTGACAATAAAGACTATGTTGCGCGCTCCGCTATTGCCTTCGGTGGCGTTCACATCGGTGATGAGCAAGGCCGGAGCGCGGTCATCGTTGAGAATGGTGCCGATGGCTTGATTATCCACAATCGAAGCATTGACCGCGCCACTAAGATTGACCTTGAAGGTTTCGTCGGCTTCATCAAGCGTGTCGCCGTTGATGAGAACGCGCGCTAAGGCGACGGTTTGGCCGGTGGCGAAAGCGATTTGTGTAGTAGGAACGGCATCATAATCGTCGCTCGATTTTGCGGTGCCGCTGGTGTCGGTGTTGTAGCTGACTTTGACTAACTTGCCGCTGGGCGATGACAAATGCAAACGCAAAACAGCGGTGCGCTGTCCGCTATTACCTTCGCCCATGCTTAGGTCTTCGATGGTAATAGAAGGCGCGGAGTCATCATCGTTAATGGTGCCGACGCCGCGCCCTCGTGTGATGACGGAGTTGACCGGCGAAGACAATAAAACGTAAAAATTTTCCGCGTCTTCGTTTAGCGTATCGCCAACCACTGGCACGCTAAATGTCTTGCTGTTTTCTCCGGGCGCAAAAGTAAGAGTTTTGCCGCCGCTGGTGTAATCGAATGGTGCCCGCGCAGTGCCATTGGCGGGAATGGCACTCACCGTCACGGATTGTCCGCTGATAGCCGACAAAGTGAGGGTAAAAGTTGCGTCCGCAGTGCCGGGTGCCCCGTTAGAGGGCGGGTTTCCCTCAACGACAGAAACATCGTTGATGGAAATTAAAGGCGCGTTATCATCGTCAAGAATTGTGCCGATGCCTTGTGCCGACGCACTTAACGTGGCATTAGTCGCTTGACCCAGATTAACGAAGAACGTCTCGTTACTTTCATCCAAAGCATCGCCCTGAATTGGGATGGTAATGAGGCCAGAGGCTTGATTTGCAGGAATCGTCAAGGTGCCGGAGGCAGCGGTGTAATCGGCGGGTTGTTTGGCGGTGCCATCGGCGGTGGCATATTTCACGGTGATAACTTTCCCGCTGACGATGCTCGGCGTGACGGCGAAAGAGAGATTTTTCTGGCCGCTATTGCCTTCGCTTATGGAAACGTTATTGATGGATAGCGTTGGCGCGACATCATCGTCGGTAATCGTGCCGATGCCCTGCGACTTGTTAATGAAGGCGTTAACAGGCGCGGACAAATTGACGAAAAAGGTTTCAGTGGCTTCGTCCGACGCATCGCCCACAATGGGAACCGTGATACTCTGCGCGGTTTCGCCCGGTGCGAAAGTAAGAGTGCCGCTGGCCGAGGTGTAATCCGCAGGCTGCGTGGCTGTGCCGTCCGCTGTCGCATAATTCACCGTGATGCTGGCCGGACTGGTGCCGGAAAGCGTTACGTTAAACGTGGCGTTGGTGGTGCCGTTGCCTTCCACTAAGTTCACGTTGCCAATGGAAATCAACGGGGCGTCATCGTCCACAATCGTGCCGGTGGCCGATGACCCGATGAAACCAAAAGTCGAAGGCGTTAATTTCAGTGTGAAAGTCTCGTTTCCTTCGGTCGTGGTATCGCCCTTGATGGGCACGCTAACAGTTGCGTGGGTGCCGGTCATGAAAGTCACGCTGCCAGATGTTGAGGTGTAATCGGTTCCAGCCGTCGCTGTGACATCGTTAGTCGTATAATCCACCGTCACAGAGCGGTCGAAAGTTCCATCAAAGGAACTGGGCGGATAGCCAGACACGGTGAAGTTGAGGTTGACTGTGCCGCTGTTGCTTTCGGTGACATAAGGATTATTGGCATAAACGCGGCCCAGTCTGCTAAAAGCCTGAGCGGGCGAAGCCGCACTCAGAAACAGCACGATGGCGCAAATGGTCATCAGGTGCTTTACGACAAATTTCAGTGGTTTCATAATTCTCCTCTGCCCCTATTTTTGTCCTTATCGTAGCAGAATTCATGAGCGAAAGTGTCAAGAAAGAAAAACAGTTTGCTGTCGCATTTGTGACAGCAAACTGTTGCCTGAGATTTACCGCAAACGGAACAGGCTTTTGCGAGAGTTTTTGCCGTATTTGCTGTTGCTGGGGGTGGCACCGTTAAAGGCTTCGTCCCAGATAAAATTCGGCAGATCCAACAAGCGTGTGGCGACATCGGTGACGGCTTTGTAGCTGAACCACTGATCGCTTTCGCCGTTGACTCCGGGGCCGATGTTGGTCACCGCATACGAAGCCAAATTGCGCGTCGGCTGAATGATAAGTTGCGAGAAGAATGTGCCATCCGAACCGTCATGCATGATGGTGCGCACACCCTTATAGGTGCGCTCAGCCCAGCCGAAGGAGTAACCGATGCGAAAATCAGGTAACGAGGGAATGGGCACCGGAATCGGCGTGTGCAATTTGGTCATAGTCGCGGCGCTGACGATGGTTTTTTGTCCAAGTAGGCCGCGCAGGTGCATTTGCGCATAGCGGGCGAACTCCGGCGTGCTGATGCATTCGTCGCCCGTCGGTTCAAAGAGGTGATCTAACCCATCGAGCGTGAAGCCTTGTGCAAACGGTGCTGTTGCGATTTCAACGTGGCCGCGCGGTTGGTTGGGGCCATTATCCCGTGGACTACCCTGATAAACCCGACTTCCCAATGGCGCAAAGACTTCGCGTTGGAGCAGCGTAAAGTAATCCGTGTTGGTGGCGCGCTCCATCATGGCACCCGCGATGATAAATCCGGCATTAGAATAAAGGAAATCGCCGAGCGCGCCACTGGGCGCGAGTTTCAGCACATTGCGTGCGTATTTGACGCGTTGCTCGCGCAGCGTGCCAGAATAAGGGTAGCCGCCGATAATCGCTCTATCGTCGTCTGATTGATGCGGTATCAGCCCCGCGCGATGGTTGAGCAGTTGCTCTAAAGTGACAGTTCGATACTGCGCATTCATGATGGAAGCAAATTCGGGAAAAAGCTCCACAATGGTGGTGTCGTAGCGAATCCTGCCTTTCTCCACTAATCGCCCCGCCAGCGTGCCTGTGACGGATTTCTGGATTGAGCCAATCGTGAACAAATCTCTATCCGTTACCTTGTCGTTCTTGCCGATTTCGCGGATGCCAAGCGTTGCGGTTTTTATAGTGCCGCTATTAATCAGCGCGCCTGACAAAGCAGGCACTTTACTGGCCTTCAAAATTTCATCCACGATGGCGTGCACATCGGTTCCGGCAGGCAAAGCCGGGCCTCCGCTGCCGCCATTGCAGCCCGCTAAATTTAACAGGCCAAGGGCCGCTGGCGCAGCGGCTAATTTCAAAAAATCGCGTCGTTTCAGTTCGTAAGTCATTGTCGTTTCCTTTCAAACAAGATTTGCTTTAGCGATGATGCGGCGAACGGTGTGCGAATCTGCATTGTTGACTTTTGCAAGAGGTCTAATGTTGTCTCCTGTGTTGTCTCCTGTCCCACACCTTGTAATGGGGAAAATTTGAATTCCATCAACAACATGGCGTTCGTAGAAAGTAATTGCGTTCACTCCGCCATTTACGGCTTGGTTGTCACGCTGACGACATCGCTCCACTCGCCGACTTGGTCGTCTTTGAGCAAATAGCGCAGGCGGTATTCGCGCACTTCGGGTTGGCCCGCCGTGGCATTGTCGCGGGTGTCCACAAAGGGGCTGAAATGGTCAATGCCCAGCGCTGTCCACGTTGCCGAGCCGGGCGCGCGGCCTTCGATGACAACGCCATCAAAGGCGCCTTTGACCCATTTCAGTCGCACTTCGCCAGAAGGCAAGGCGGTGGCGGTGAACGTCGGTTTAGCCGTGGTCGGATCAATTTCCTCGTCGGTGCCGATGATCCATAAATCGGTGCCGATGGCTTCGGTGTAGTTCGCGGCGCTCTTTATGCGTTGCACCAAAGCACGCGTGCGCGGCCAAATGCCAGCCGGCACCGTTGTCGGGGCCGCTGAAAGCGTCGGCAGCGCAGGCGGCGCGCCCGTAGGGGTGCCAATCGGCCCGTTGGCGATCAAGTTTTTGTAAGTCCTTTGCGCCTGCGCCGCCGTGGTGACCGCAGACACGCGTTGCGTCACCAGATGGATGAACATCGCACCATCGCCCAAGGCGACGGCGATTTCTGCGGCGGTCAGGTCGAGCGCGGTTTGATAGCCGGTTATTTTGGGCATGAAGTTCTGCCACCAATTCACGCGCTCGCCATCGGATTTGGGAAGGTAATTCTTGAGCATAATCGTTTGTTTCCAATCAAAGGTCGGGAAAAGTAGGTCGTTATCCGCTGCGATAAATCACGGCACAGCAGGAGCAAGTCGTGGGGCGGCTCCGCTAAGTGACTCAGCGGAGCCGCCGGGCAGGTCGGCGGGCGCGCCGAATCGTTTGGCGGACGCGCTAAGTGATTGGGCGGGGCCGCCAGACTACTCGGCGGGGCTGCCAGACTACTCGGCGGGGCCGCCAGACTGTTCGGCGCGCCTGCCAGACTGTTCGGCGGAGCCGCCAGACCGTTCGGCGGGGCCGCCAGACTACTGGGCGGCGCCGCCCAATCACTTAGCGCGTCCGACAATTCATTCGGCGGCGCGATGGGCAGGTCGAGGGAACGGCAGATTAAAGGTGGAACGGAGAAATTGTGAGTTGGGATTCGTTTTGGCGCTGTTTTGGCGTCGGCGCAGTCGTAGCGTTTATTCACTGACGGCTTCTCAGAGCTACCAAACGTGAAAAAGCGGGCCGCAGTATAGGGCCGAAAAGAGAATACGTTGAAAAATAAGCCCTGAATACGCATAGCGATACCCAGAAATAAACAAGAACTGACACAAAATAAAATTGGCTACTTCGATTTTTACAAAAAATAATAAAATGTCAAGATGCTTGATTCCTAAGAAACGACAGGGGCTTGCTATTCGGAAACTTGGGTAACGCTCTACTTATGCCAAATTGCGAAATCGTTTGGCTTGACTTAAAATGAATAAGCGCCAGCCCAGACGCGGAAGTAGCTCAGTTGGCAGAGCGCGAGCTTCCCAAGCTTGAGGTCGCGGGTTCGACCCCCGTCTTCCGCTTTAGTCGTTCTATAGCAGTGCCCCTAACGGCGCCCCGACTTTCCCTCCTCAGTCGGGGCGCCGTGTCATTTGAATCAGACGATTTCCCGAAAAAGGCGCCGCAGCTTGCAACAAGACTGCCAAATAGTGAAAATAAATAAGGTTGTTTTGACAGGTCGTTTTCTGAAAGTTGAGCGTGTTAATTATGAGGGCAAGTGCCGGGCAGCGCGCTTATCAGCGCGAGGAAATGGGCCTCAAGATGCGGCGCCCGCCGGAAGAATACGTTGGGCTATTGTCGCAAACCGAGCAGGAATTTCGCTCTTACATTCATTCGTTTGAGGATTCGCCACTGTTCGACAAGCTGGTCAAAGACGGCATGATCTCCAAAGTGCGTCTGCGTGGCAAGATTCCGCGCGGCAAATATGAGGAGTTCATGGATGAGCAGCTTTTCCAGTTTTTCCGCGATTATAAAATCGAAAGTTTCGACGGTTGGGAGCAGGATTTCCTTTCGCCGCACGCGTTAGAGCGCGTTGAGGAAATCGCCGCCAAATACCATGCGCCCGCCGGAATTTTGACCAAGCATTTGCGTTATTTGCGCTCATCGGGGCGCGGCACCATTCCCGATTGGATGCTTTCGCGGCCCTCGGCGCCTTCCGATGGCCCCGGCTTTGACCGCATCGAAAATACCGCTGCGGATTCGACGGTTGACCTCAGCGAAATCATCGAAACCACGCGCGATTTCGTGGAGCGTTATAGTGTCAGCGAGCAAGATTTTTTAGATATGGTGCTCGGCGGCGATTCCACGCCCGATGAATTGTCCGAAAAATTCGGTTGCTCGTTGGCCGAAGCGCAGGAAGTTCTCGAAGCGGCTGACCGCGTTTATATGGCGGACACCTACGAAGCCTCCAGCGCCGCGCCCGCGCAACACGCCAGAGCGGGCGCCAGCGCCGCGCAACAAAGCGAAGAAGCAGTGGCGTTTGTGCAGGTTTTGGACGGGCAATTAGCCATTCAATTTCATCAGGAATCGGTTTATGCGCAGCGTTATCGCATCAAGCCCAACGCGCTCAAAGAATTAAAAACCGATCCCAATTTGCCCGCATTGGCGCGCGATGTTTTATCGCGGGCGCGCTTTATTAATCAACGCTTGTCGGCGCTGTCGCGGCTGATTATGACGCTTTGTTCGCAGCAGATGGAATACCTCGGCACCGGCGACATGAAGCAATTGAAGCCTCTGGCGCAAGCCGAACTCGCGCGGCAATTGGGTGAGCATCCCTCCACGGTTTCACGCCTGATTCGCAACAAAAACATAGAAACGCCTTATGGAGTCATTCCTCTTTTGTTTTTGTGCCAAAGCAAAACCGATGTCGTGGCGCGGTTAATTGCGCAGTTTCCCAAACTGACCGATTATCAGGTCGTTATTCGCCTGCGCGAAGATTTCGACTGCCAAATCGCGCGGCGCACGGTGGCCTATCATCGCGGCAAGCGTTTGCGCCGCAACAAAGTGCATAAACCGCGCGATGGCGCCGCAAACCCAGCAAATGAGCCGAAAAAAAGCGCGCCGCGTGGTCGGCCTCGCAAGAACGCTCAAAAAGAATCATAAGAAGAGCGGTAGCAACCAAATCGAATCCACGATTCAAACTATCGTTCGAGATAATCATGAAGTTTTTTAGCCCGTCAGTGCCTCGCAACGTGCCTCGCAACGCGACTCACCTCGCCGCGCGTCTGCTCGTTTTCCTTTTCTGTTTTGTTGTCCCGCTTCAGGCGCAGGAAAACGACGGCATCATCACCAACGCGCTCGCTGTTGATTTGGCGCCGCTGCAACGCTTGAACAATTTGCTGTCGCAAGGAGTGGCGGCGCGCGATGCCAATACGCTGCAAATGTTTGGCGTTGGTGAAGAAGCGCGTCAATATCCGCTCTTGCAGGCGCGCACCAAAATCACGCACGCTGCAGTGCTACCCACAGGCGCTTTAGTGCGACAGCAATATGCCATTTTCGGCGGCGCCGGGGAAGCGGTAACTTTGGCTTCTGGCACCCATGATTTGTGGCTGACGCGCTTGAAAGATGGCACTTACGCCATTACGCCAAGGCACTGGGCGCCGCCCGCCGATGCCGTGACTGCCCTTAGCGAAGCGGCAGACGAAGAATGGAAAATCAACTCGCAAGCGACGCTCAACAGCAATGTGCCAACAGGGATTTTGCATCTGGTGGCCGAACGGCGCGGCGAGCGTTGGATTGCCTTGCGGCGTTCGCGCTGGAACGGCATTTTGTATGACGGCGATCAATTGGCGCAGAGCGCGGTGCGCGCCGCACGATTGAACGCCAATCCGCAAGATGTGAGTTTGTGGATGGCCGCGCAAATGAAATCGCTGGAAGCGCGCGGCGCGGGCACGGCGCATTTTGTATTTCAAGCCGGACGGCGCGGCTGGATTGGCGTGGGCGCGGCCTTCGATGCCAACCAAAATCTGTCCAAGGACGATGCTCAAGAAGTCGCCAAACTGCGCAAAGGCATGGAAGGCGCAGGCTACCTTTTGCCCGCTTTGCATCGCGATTTCGGCAACGCTTTAGCGAAAATGGGCTTGATGGGAGAAGCTGCGGACGAATTGGAAAAAGCCGAAGTTTTGCAGCCCGGAATCGTTGGCACGGCGCGTCTGGCACAAGCTACGCAAGCACGTTCGGACGACCCGCAGCCACAAGCGGCTTTGCAAATGCAACACGAGGCCACGGTTGGTTTGGACGCCGAGCATCCGGTTTACATCATCAACGCGCTGATGAAAGAGCGGCCTCAGCCGCAAACGCCGTTGCAGGCTTTGCGCTTGGGTTTGGAATATGCGAAATTGGCCGACGATGATAATTCGCTGAAATACCTGCGTTTGGCCGAACAAATGGTCAACGATGGCGGCTTGGCGAATTCGACAGCGGGCGAAGTGGGCTGGGCCGATGTGTTACACGAGCATTTGAAAGAGCGCGAAGAAATGCGCGCCGTCAAACCGAACAACATCGTGCGCTCGGCGCTTTTCACAGTGCGCTGCACCTTGAACGACCCCAAAGCCGTTGAAGTCTTGGCCGCGCTCGAAACGGCGCAGCACACGGTTTATTCGGGCTTTGGCATTCCGATGGGCAACACCGAAGTGCTGGTTTGGCAAACGCAAACGCAGTTTCAACGCTACACCACCCGCTTCGCGCCGCAAGGCGCCAACGAATTTGTGGCGGCGCTGACCTTAACCAAACTGATTTCCACACAAACTGGCCCAATGGTTTTGGGCGAAGAAGTCAACGTGTTCAACGATGAGCGCGCGAATATGTTTTCGACGATTCCGCATGAATACGGTCACGTCGCGGTGCGCCAACTGAGCCGGGGCCGCACGGTGCCGGTGTGGATGAACGAAGGCATCGCGACGGCTGTCGAAGGCGGCTACGATGGCTATTTGGAGCGCGTTCGCAAATATGCGGCAGCGCGGCGCCTTTTGACATGGCCGGAAATCAAAGAATGGAATGTAGACGGCGAACGCGCTTTTTTGGCGTATTCACAAGCCAATTCGATGATTGATTTCATGGTAGCCACAGGGGGCCGCGATTCGGTCTTGCAAATTCTGCGGCTTATCGGACAAGACGTGCCGCCTGAAGCCGCCATTCAACAAGTTTTGAAAGCCTCGTCCGCCGACCTGTGGGCACAATGGGCGAGA
>JANMKN010000044.1:0-9830 GCA_031372065.1 Abditibacteriaceae bacterium
CAAACGAAATCATGCCGCGCGGCGAGTATCCGCGCCCGCAATTTGTGCGAGAGCAGTGGCTTTGTCTTAACGGCGAGTGGCAGTTTGAAATTGATGCCGGAAATAGTGGACGGCAGCGCGGCCTCATCGAACGCGAATTGCAAGAGCGCATTATCGTGCCGTTTTGTCCCGAATCGCAATTGTCGGGCATCGAAAACACCGATTTTCTCAACGCGGTTTGGTATCGCCGCGAAGCCACCATTCCCAAAGAATGGAAAGGCCTCACGACGCTGCTGCATTTTCAGGCGTGCGACTACGACACCACGGTTTGGGTCAACGGACAGGAAGTCGTGCGCCATCGCGGTGGTTTTGCACCATTTAGTGCCAACCTTGAAGGCATTGCCAAAGCGGGCGAGACGATTACGATTGTGGTGCGCGCCCGCGACACGCATAGCGAGCCGAAGCCGCGAGGCAAGCAATCGCAGCGCTACGAAAATCATGCCTGCCTTTACACACGCACCACCGGAATCTGGCAAACGGTGTGGATGGAGCCTGTGGCGCCTTGTCACATGAAGCGTCCGCGCATCACGCCGAATGTGGCACGCGGCACGATTCGCGTGCACATTCCGCTTTCCGGCAATGCCAAAGGCCTGATTTTGCGCTGCGTTTTGCGCGACGAACGGGGCCAAGTCGCCAAAGCGCAAGTGTCCGCCGACGCGGATTTTGCGCCCGAAGTGGAATTAAACATTCCCGAAGCGCGCCGCCGCCTGTGGAGCATTAAAGACCCGTTTTTGTATGACCTCGACATCGAATTGCTAAACGCCAAGGGCGCCGTCGTTGATAAATTCAAGAGCTATGCAGGACTGCGTTCGGTGACGATAGACGGCAAGGCGATAAAACTCAACGGCCAAACGGTATTTCAACGCCTCGTTTTAGATCAGGGCTATTATCCCGATGGCATTATGACGGCGCCGAGCGAAGAGGCGCTTATCGCCGACATTCAGATGTCTCTGGACGCCGGTTTCAATGGCGCGCGACTGCATCAGAAAGTGTTTGAAGAACGTTTTTTGTATCACTGCGACAAAATGGGTTATATCGTGTGGGGCGAATTTCCCGATTGGGGCAGTCACTCCGTCAAATGGCAGCACGACATCACGTTTTCCACGCAATGGAGCGAGGCCATCGAACGCGATTATTCGCATCCGGCAATTGTCGGCTGGTGCCCGCTCAACGAAACATGGGAACCGCTGGGCGAAGGCATCGAAACCTTGGACGATTCGACGCGTGCGCTCTTTTTGGCGACCAAAGCAATTGACCAAACGCGTCCGGTTTTGGATGCCTCCGGCTATTCGCACCGCGTTGTGGAAACCGACGTTTACGATTGCCACGACTACGAACAGGTGCCGGAAAAATTCAAGGCCAATCAAGCGCCGTTGGCGGATGGCAAGCCGTTTCAAAACGAGCCAAAGAACCAAACGTGGAATGTGCCGTATCGCGGCCAGCCGTTTTTCGTCAGCGAATTCGGCGGCATTTGGTGGCGTCCGGGCACCGACATTTCGACTTCGTGGGGCTACGGTGAGCGCCCCAAGACCATCGAAGAGTTCTACGAACGCTTTGAAGGCTTGTGTAACGCCCTACTCGACGACCCGAATATGTTCGGCTACTGCTACACGCAACTGACCGATGTTTTCCTCGAAGAAAACGGTATTTACACCTTCGAGCGCGGCCTGAAATTCGATTTGAAACGGCTGAAAAAAATTCAAACGCGCAAAGCGGCGATTGAAAAGAAGAAGTAACCCAAGTTGCTACCTAACTGCTAAAAATTGGTTTCTTGGCTGAAGTAAGATCACCCATTCACTTTTCCGTAGTCTATGGCGTTGTGTCTTCATAATGAACCTTCTTAAACTGCCGCGCCGTGATTGAGGCATTTTGTGATTGATTGGGACCATTTTTGGTCGGCGTTTTGGCCCGCTTTAGTGGGCACACTGCAAGTTTTCGCTATCGGCGGCGCTGGTTTTCTCTTGACGCGCAAAGGCTGGCTTGGCAGCGGTGGTTTGGCGGCGTTGGGGCAACTGGTGGGCCTCTTGACCATGCCGTGCCTGATATTTTATCGCTTCGCCACGCAATTCGACCCGCAAACTTTTCCCGATTGGTGGAAATTTGCCCTCATGGGCGGCGCGATTACCGGATTTGGCCTTGTCCTGGGCAAACTCGTCGCGTTGCGCCACGGCAACAACGACGAAGCGACTTTGTTAGTCGGCTTTCAAAACGCCGGTTTTTTTGTGCTGCCGATGTTGCAAGTGATGCTGCCCAAAGACGATTATGCCCGCGCTTCGCTGATGCTTTTCGTCTTTGTAATTCCGTTTAACGCTTCGCTCTGGCTGTTTGGCACTTGGCTGCTTTTAAAGCAGAAGGGGTTCAATCCGCGCACCATTTTGACTCCGACTTTTGTGGCGACTATCGGTTCGCTGATTATCTTCGGCGCCTTGCACGATCAAGTGCATTTGCTGAACAGCACGCTTTTTTGGCAGGTGCTTTTCGGCGAAGGTGTGCCCGGCGGCAAACCGGGCGCTATGCAAAATCTCGGCGATCTCACGGTGCCGCTGGCGACCTTGACAATGGGCGGCTCCATCGCGGCCAACGTGCGCGGCAAATGGCAGGATATTCCGTTCAAACGCGCCGCGCTTGAAGTGACGGTCGTCAAATTAATCATCTATCCGCTACTCGGCTATTTTATCGTGCGGCAGTTTTTGGATGCCTCGAATCATATTGTGTGGACGCTGCTGATGCTCGAATTCGCGGCGCCGCCTGCCTTGGCGTTGGGCGTTTTCTCGCAGCAATTCGGCTATAAAATGAAGATCATTCCCGCCGCGTGTCTGATTTCTTATATCTTTTGCTTGTTCACCGTGCCGTTTTTTGTGGCTTTAGCACCTTGAAATTTTTACGCACCCAATTGTTTTTTGCCACCGGTTTTATGCACCCAAATGTCGTAGATGGCTTTGAAAGCTTCGGCGCCAGCGGTGGATTCGAAGGGCATTAGATTGTCAACGTGATCTTTCGCAAGTTTGGCGCGATGGCCCACTTCGACGGTGCGGCCATTGGTCGTCGTTTTGAAATGAAAAGCGATTTTTACGTTGATGGCAGCGCTCTGAATTTTCATATCGGTGATGCCCTCGTAGGGATACTCTTTCACCGATGAACCCGTCGCGCCCGCCTGTGCGCCGCCGGTTTTGACCGCTAAAACGCGCAGCGGTGTGGCAATCAGTGTGATGCTGTTGCCTTCGTTGGAGATTGTCACCAACACAGGTTCGCCCGCCGACAGCATCGGACGCAAAACTTGCTTGACTTCTTCAGAAATCGGAATACGCACCGGCTCGAAATCCGGCGGCAAACCCCATAATGTGGCGGCATCAGACATAAATGTGTTCCTTGTTGCAGGATTTTTAAGGCACGATAGCGAATGTTTGATGCGACAGCATCAAACATACAGCATTCCGTTTTATTTCACGTCTTTGGCGCAGCGAAAGCCGATCCATTCGGAGCGCGTTTGCGCTTTGGCGACACTGCGATAAAGTGCATTGTAAATCAGCGGAAAACCGGGCAGCGAATCGAAACCGCCGCCACGCACAACTTTGAATTGCTTACCAAATTCGGGCAGTTTTTGCGTGGAACCGGGATAGGCTTCATACCAATCAATAACCCACTCGAAGACGTTGCCGGCCATATCCAAAACGCCATAGGGAGAAGCGCCAGCCGGTTTTTGGCCAACGGTTTGCGGCTTCTTTGCGCCAGTCACGAGCTTATCTGTGTCGAAAACCGGCCTTGCGTCGGGGCCGTCCGGCCACGGAAAGGTGCGGCCATCGGTGCCACGCGCCGCTTTTTCCCATTCGGTTTCAGTCGGCAAGCGTTTTCCAGCCCATTTGGCATACGCCATCGCTTCCCACCAATTCACAAGCGAAACCGCGACTTCGGCCTCGCCTTCGGCAAACTGACCGTTTTTCCAATGCGGCGGCACAGGATAGCCGGTGGCATCACAATACTTTTTGTATTGCGCATTGGTGACTTCTGTTTTGTCCAAGTAAAACGCGGGCACATCAACTTTGTGTTCGGGTTGGGCATCGCTAAAAAGTCGGATGTCATGCGTGCCATGCATATCACCCTTCTCGGTGCCCATGTTAAAAGCGCCCGCAGGCACATAAACCATGCCGGGCGGCGTGTTTTTCGCAGCATCGTCCTGCGCGATTGCCGAGGTCAACAGCATAGCTGTAACCGTTGTCAAAGAAAGCCACGAACACAGCGTCTTGCTGGTGTGGCGAGGTTTCATTTTCTCTTTTGTGTTTGGATTCACGATTTTTGTGACAACTCGCATGACAAAACGCGGCGCACCTGAGCCGCAAAGATTCGGGCGCGCCGCGTTTTGAAGGCAAATCACATTTTGAGAGTGCCGTTCGCTTGCATTTGCATAATCTGCACCGCAGCCGGGCCTAAAATAACGATAAATAACGCCGGAAAGATGAATAAAACCAGTGGCAGCATCATTTTTACGGGCAGTTTACCGGCTTGTTCTTTGATAAAAGCCATGCGACGTTCGCGAATTTCCTGTGCCTGCAAACGCAGCGCATTCGCGAGGCCAATGCCAGTTTTGCTGGCTTGATCGATGGCGGCCACCAATAAGGACATATCGGACATTTTGACGCGCGCCGCCATATCACGAAACGCATCGCCTTGCGGCTTGCCAACGCGCACTTCATCCAAGACACGACTCAGTTCATCAGCAAGTGGCCCATTGGTTTTGTTGACGGCTTCGCCAACAGCCATGTCGAAACCTAAACCGGCCTCTACCGAAAGAACAATCAAATCCACGACATCGGCCATAGACTTGCGAATTTTCTTAATGCGCTTGTTTACGGTGCTGCGCAGCCAAAAGCCGGGGCCGGCAAAACCAATAAAAGCCATTAAACACACCCACAGCAATGTGCCCATCATTTGCAGTTGGGCATCACTTGGAATTTCCATCAGTTTCGCAGTCCCGTTGACAACAATGGGGCCAGACATGATGCCGATGATTACAAAGGTCAACAACGAAAGCATTTTAAGAGCCATGAACTCCGGATAATTCATGCCCAAAGGATGCCCCGCTTGTTCCAACATATCGCGAATCTGTTGTCCAGCCGCGTTATTGGCCTTGCCCTTCATGCGGGTGCCCACTTTGTGCAAAACCGGCCCCAGCAGACGTTGCAAAAAGCTTTTGCCCATCTCTTCGGCCTTGCGTTCATCAACAAGGTCTTGCATCTCGTCTTCTGTCGGGCCAGCGAGCGCTTCCTGCATTCGCTTCTGAAAGGTGTTTTTCACCATGCGCGTGGAAATCCAGATTCCCAGAAACGCAAAAAAGCCCAACCACACCACGATGATGACCGTCAACAAGGCCGGGTTGTTAATCATATTTGGGTTCATGTTGCTCCTTTTCTGGTTATAGGTTGAGGGTAATGCATCACACAGCACACATAACCCCTGACCCATGACCCATCACCTTTCACCTTGCTTTTAATTATCGAAATCCAAAAGTTTTTTGATCCAAAAAACGCCGATGCTTTGCATGAAAACCCAAATATAAAGGAAAACACCGCCTTCGGGCGTATTCGTTAGCAATCCCATATATTCGGGGTTGACCACGCGCAGCATAAGCGCAATGCCCACGGGCAGGCCAATCAAAATGGCGCCGGAAATGCGCCCCTGTGCGGTCAGCGCTGCGATTTCACGGCGCAGGCGAATGCGATCACGAATCGTAGCGGCAATGCTATCCAGCATCTGAGAAAGATTGCCACCAACCGAAAGCTGAATGTTCGTCGCACTAACGGTCATGTCATAATCGTAAGAATTAATGCGCTCGGACATTTGTTCCAAAGCGCGTGAGGTTTCCAGTCCCAATTGCACAAGGCGAATCACACGGGCAAATTCATCTTTAATCGGCGGTTCCAACTGCTGTGAGGCCATATCCAAGCCTTGCACAAAGGAAAAACCACCGCGCAATGAAGACGAAATAATCGCTAAAGCGTCGGCCAATTGATATTCTAATTTGGTGCGACGTTGGTTTGCCAGAAAGCCCAGTGCCCAACGCGGAATATTCCAGCCCAAATAAACAGAAAGCACTAAAAAGCCCGTGCGTCGCACTAAAGAAAAGAAGCCTGCGCTCGGTAGCCCGTTAATAAAATATAAACCGAGTAGGATGATAAGCCCCATCCCAACCAGATTTATCATGTAAAATTCGCTTGATTTAATCAGCAAACCGGCGCTCACCAAATCGCGGTCAATTTTAGAGGTGCCTTTCTTGCCACGCATCAGGCGGCCAAGAAACTGAAAACGCTCCTGCTTATTGCGCGCCATTGCCATCTGTGCGCCTTCAACAGTTAAGCCGGTGTCCGTAGTCGCCCCGCGCCGCAGGCGAGAGGCCACCAGAAACAGGATATTAACGCCAATGAGCAGAAAAACAGCGGTTTGCATAAAAATCCCCTACCTCAAAACTGTTTTCAGTCTGGTTGGAACAAGTTGCGCGGCAAACTGTAGCCCATGCTTTCGATGATGGGCACGCACTTGGGACGAAAACCTGTCGGGCGATGCCGTCCCACCACTTTTCCGTCGGGAGAACGCCCTTTTTGGTCGAAGACGAAAATATCTTGCAGCAAAATCGTCTCGCCTTCCATGCCTTGCACTTCCGTAATGTGCGTAATCTTGCGCGAGCCGTCCGACAAACGCGCTTGTTGCACAATGATTTGCACTGCCGCCGAAATCTGCTTAGAAATAACGCGAACTGGCAAATCAAGACCAGACATCAAGCTGAGTGTTTCCAGACGTGAAATCGTATCACGCGGCGAGTTGGAGTGAACCGTTGAAAGTGAGCCATCGTGCCCAGTGTTCATCGCTTGCAACATATCCAAGGTTTCGCCGCCGCGACATTCGCCGACGATAATGCGATCTGGGCGCATACGCAAGGCGTTGCGCACCAAGTCGCGAATCGAAACCGCACCTTCACCTTCCACGTTGGCCGGACGCGATTCCAGCGCCACCAGATTGGGAATATAAACCTGCAATTCCGCCGCGTCTTCGATAGTCACCACGCGCTCGTTGGCTGGAATAAAATTGCTGGTCAGGTTAAGCGTGGTTGTCTTGCCCGAACCGGTGCCGCCGGCGATGATGATATTCATGCGCGCCTTGACGCAGGCTTCCAAGAAAATACGCATCGGATCGGTCATTGAGCCGAATTCCACAAGGGCACTGGCATCCAATTTTTTCTTGAAAAATTTACGAATCGAAAGGCTTGGCCCTTTTAAGGCCAGCGGCGGGATGATGATATTGACGCGGCTACCATCGGGCAAGCGCCCATCCACCATCGGAGCGCGCGCGTTCGCTTGTTTACCGAGCGGACGCGTGATGCGGTCAACGATGTTCATGACGTGCCGCTCGTCCACAAATTTACGACGGCTACGGCAAATGCGGCCTTTGCGCTCAATAAAAATATCTGTCGGTGAATTAACCATGATTTCCGAAATCGAAGGGTCATTCAACAGATATTGCATTGGTCCAAAGCCTAAAACTTCGTTCAGCACTTCTTCGAGCAACACCGCTTTGCGACGCGGCATCAGCGGTTTTTCATCGTTTAAAACGTCGTTCATCACCTGCTGCGCTACCGGGCGCAGGCGGTCACGATCATCAGATTTGAATTGTTGGCCGCCCAGTTCATCTACCAGAACCGAGTGGACTTTATGGGACAAACGCAACAATTCATCATCGAAATCAACATCGTCCTCGTCCCACGGCATATTGGCTTCTTCAGCCTGAAAACTGCCGCTGGATTCGCTGCTGGCCCCATTAACCGAGGGCGGAGCCGGGGTTTCGGCACGCGTGGACTCGGCAGGAGATGGAACGGGGCTAATAAAGGGCGCACTCTCGCCGTTCGCACCGGACGCACCGGACGCACCGGCGGGGCGGGGCAAAACCGTGCCACCACCAATACGAGGACGCATTCCTCCAGGAATTAATGCCATCGGGAAAACCTCACTTCAAAACACTCAATCAGGAGAATTTCGGCTCACACACTAAACGTCGCGACGACATCTTGCAAACCAAAAGAACAGTTTGAACCAAAACAGCGGAGATTGCTGACCGCCGTATAAGCGATTTTACCACATAAGTCCCATTTCTGAGGCAGGTTTAGCGCTACAATATGCAGTAAATTGCCACTTTCAGCGCCAATAATCATCCGAAAACCGCCAGATTTCACGCGTGGCGCCAGAGAGCGTCACTTTGGACAACACGCCCTTGGCCGCTACTAAAATCGCATTTTCTTTATCGAGCCAACAGGCATCGTCCGCATTCCAATTGTTGCGCTGCGTCAGTCGGCGCGCTTGCAACGAAGGAATATCTACAATCCACAAACTCTGCCCGCCGGAACCTAAAACGCGTTTGCCATCGAGGGACCAGTAAACCGCGCCAATATCGCCGGGCACGCGCGCCGTTTTTAAAATTTTCGCGCCCTGCGCTGCCACGCCGTAAATCGTCCACTGCCAATCGCCACCTTCGCCCTGACGACACACCATCATATAATGGGCGTGATCTTCGAGATACACCCAAACAGCACCCGATAAATCATCGGACAAGCGTTTGGCTTTGCCATCGGCAACTCGAAAAAGCGCGGCCACGCCGCCCGACCCAGGGTTTGCCCCGCCGGGCACATCGCGCACCGTATAAAACACCGTCTTACCGTTTTCGATGACAGCGCGATGCTGCTGAAAATTGACGCCGGCGCGATCAATCAAATGTTGACCTGTAGCGCTGATTTCCCACAAAGATTTCGGTTCGCGGCGCGTTTTCAGCACCAAATTATTGTTGGGTGTCCAGAAACCGGCGATAATTTTTTCGCCCGGCACATCCACTCCTTGCGTGAGCAGTTCCGGCTCGGTGGCGACTGGCGTTTTGCCTTCTTTTTCGGCCTGCAATTTCGTCGCATAAAGCCCCGCTGTGGCATCGGCGACGGGGCGCGGAATGCGTTCGCGCTCAAAGAGAATTTTCTTGCCGTCGGCGCTCCACTGCGTGATGTAATCCTGCCAACCGGGCGGCGTTTGTGCCTCGATGGAAGTGCCGTTTTTCAAATCCACAATTATGCGCGCCGCCAAGCGTGATCCGTCGTAAACGGCGGTCAGCGCCACATATTTGTCATCGGGCGAAGAACGCAAGCCTTTGACAATCGGCGGCGATTTCAGCGCCTTGGGCGTGGCACCCGGCGTGATAAGAGTGCCATCCGGCGCCTTGTTGCGAATGCCCACGCCATAGCCGTAACCGCCGATAAAACTCAGGGCAATCAGCACCAAAGCCAAGGCAGCGGCCTGAGCAGGCGAGGGCGGAAAAGAACGCGGGGAATTCATGAATTCTTTTTAATCTTACAAGATAGCGGCCCTACTTCGTAAAATGGATTATTTTATATTGGCGGGCGAGCCAATAAAGAACTGACGAAAAGAACAAAATATCAGACTATCAGCAGAAAAACTTGTCCCAAAACAGAGTTCCACCTCACAATAGCGTATTTTTTAATTTTAGCCCCCTATTTGACAACTAAATGACCTCAAAGTGAAAACGACGACCTGCTGCGCTTGCGCAATTCCGCAGAGGAATGCCAAACCAAGGAAAGAAGTAAGAAAGTAGGTTGATTTGTGTTAGAGAAAAGAGCGCCTTCGTCGCTCAATCCCCTCACCCGGCCACTGCCCAGAGGGCGCCCGCCCAATCGCTGCGCTGGGGAGAGGAGACGGTAGCTAATACGCTTCTTCTCGCTTGAAACGGGCGGAAACGTATGGGCGAGG
>JANMKN010000074.1:0-12660 GCA_031372065.1 Abditibacteriaceae bacterium
CAAACCGAAATTGAAAACGCTGCCGAAGACGAGATTGTCGCCGCCATTCATCGCATTCATACCGGCGTGCGGCGCACTTTTTCCAAGAGTCGCGCCCAGCAACGGCGCTATTTCATCGGCACCAACATCGAAGCCAACGAAGACGATTTGACCACTATTGCCGCGACGATTTTGCAATTGTTGGAAACCGACACTCTCAAAGGCGTTGGCCCCACGCAAATTACGCGCTTGACCAACGCACTGCAAGCTTGGAAAAACGCCCATAATGCGCGCGGCGGGCAAAGCATCACTACCGCGCAAGACCGTAAAAACGGTTTAGCGATATTAGCAGTCGTCGGCGATTTGCGCCGCGATATTCAATTCGCCGCTGATGGCATCTGGCCTTATACCAACCCGGCCAACATTCCGGCCCGCCGCGCTTTCCATTTGCCTGAACACCGGCCCTTTGTCGTGGCGCCGTCTGGCTAAATAGTCCGTAGTCTTGCAAAAGCGGGGCTTGCGCCCAATGGCATGGAGTTAGTGAAAGAAGAGCGTAATTCCTCCCCCTTTGGGCGGGTGCCCGCTTGCGGGCAGGATTAGGTGGGGTTTGGCTTTCACACCGGTTGAAACCGGCGTCTGTAGAGGCAAAGCCTGCCTTCGCAGGCTCAAAACCTCAATTTTTAGGCCACGAAGGTGGCCTTGGCTCTTGCAGAGACCGGTTTCAACCGGTCTGACTTCAAACCCGCCCATCTGTCAAAGTTGGAGGAACTACGCCCTTGAAACTCCTAACTCCATGCCATTGGGCGCAAGCCCCGCTTTTGCAAGAGGAACTACTCAAGGACAGTGCGGCTCGCTATCTGTAGCTTTCATTGGTTATCTACTGTCGCATTTGTGATAATTTCGCCGCATTCGCCAGCCCGCGCTCCAATTTGCCCCTTGCCGCAATGCGCAAATTCAGCTATCTTTTTTCTTTGCGTTTGAAACAAATTACGCATAATACATGGCGGGTATAGCTCAGTTGGTTAGAGCGCCAGATTGTGACTCTGGAGGTCATGGGTTCAAGTCCCATTATTCGCCCCATCAATAAAATAAAAAGCCCGCTGCGATTTTCATCGTAGCGGGCTTTTTATTGTTCTATTTGCGCGATGCGATGCCACAATGGTAAAAGCGGAATTTGGCTGACTCCTGAAAATTGTGGGTCGCCCGTTTCGATGACAAGCCAGCGCAAATCTTCGGTCTGACCAATGTCAACGGCGATTAAAGGCGCGTCAAGGCGCAGGGCAGCTTTTTTCGCTAATGCTTCAACAGTTGCACGTTCTTCGCTATTCAAAACCTGTAACGGATCATTACCTTCCCAATAATAACCGCTTCCTAAAACTGCGCCGCGATGCAGGAACACGCGAAACTCGCGGCCCAACGGGAAATCGTTATGCGTTCTTGTGTGGCGCAACTTCAAAAGTTCGCGCACTAAAACGCGGCCTCGTGAGCGTTTTTCTAATTCGAGAAGTTGTGCCACTAAAACTCGTAGTTCATCTTCGTTTTCAGCAACACAGGCTTTCCAACCACGCGATTTTCGCGATTGCACCGCGCCTTTGACAAAAAGTGGCAAGCCTAATTTTTGCACGGCGTCATGGCATTGCTCGATCTTTGTAACGACCAAACTGCGCGGCGTTAAACCTTTAAGAAAGGGATACGCCAAGTCGAATTCCTGCACTAAGCGGTGCTGCACTGGTGAATTCAGTAGCACAATGTTTTTCGCGCGGGCCGCGTTGTAAATTGCTTCGTAACGGGCGAAATCAGGAATATAGCCAGTCCACCACGCTGGCGTAGGACGAGATTGCATTGGCACATGATATAAGGCGTTTTCTGCCGTGTCGCAGAGCGAAAAATCGGGCGGAATCGTATAAATCTGGCCTCCTGCAAGGCGCGCGGCGGCCATTGATGCTTGTAAATCGCGTGTGCTGGCCGAAGACGGCAATAGTTCGATGGCTTCTGCAAAAACAATCATAAGAAAACGAAAAAGGCGCTTTCCGGTTTGCACCGGAAAGCGCCTTTTAAATGACTGAACAACTCAATCGGTGCGGGCGGCGACGGTGGCTCCGGCAGTGGCGGTTTTTTCTTTGATAAGCGCGATGGCTTTTTGCAGTTGGTCGCCGCGTCCGGTGGTGTCGTCGTCCGTGGAGGCTTTGATGGTCACATCGGGCGAGATACCTTTGTCACTGATGTCGCGCTTGGCGGGCGTCAGATATTTGGCCGTTGTGATGACCAAGGCGCCGCCATTTTTCAGGTCAACCAAAACCTGCACGCTGGCTTTGCCATACGAATGTTCGCCGACTACTGTTGCCAAACCTTTGTCTTTGAGCGCGCCGGTCACGATTTCGGCTGCTGAAGCGCTGTAATTGTTAATCAAAACAATGATTGGCATTTTCAGGTTGAGGAAACGGTTGGTTTCGGCGTCTAACGAGCGTTCCTGACCGGTGCGTTCGCGAGTGTAAACAATTGGGCCGCTTTTCACGAAACGGCTGCCGATGTCCACGGCCACGTCAAGCAAGCCGCCGGGATTGTTGCGCATATCGAAAACGATGCCTTTGGCCGGGCCATTGCCATCGGGGCCTTTTTGCGCTGTTTGCAGCGCTTTGGTCATTTCCGCATCGCTTTTCTTGTTGAATTCATCCAAACGAATCCACGCGATGCGATCTTGCAGCCATTCGAGTTTGACCGGATGCACTTCGATCACATCGCGCATCAGGGTGACTTCGAAGACTTTCCACGCGTTTTCGGCCTTGGGATTCTTTTCGGCGGTGCGGCGCTCAATTTTCAACTTGACGGGCGTGCCGCGCACACCTTTGATAAAGGCCACTGTGGCATCCACGCTCATCTCAGCGGTGCTTTTGCCGTTGATTTCCAGAATAATGTCGTTTTTCTGCAAGTTGGCTTTCTGGGCGGGGCCACCATCCATCGGTTCGACAATATAAGGACGCGACGCGTTATAGGGTTTCGAGGCGGGGCTGCCGTAGTAGTCGTCTTTGATGTCAATGCGGGCGCCGATGCCGTCAAATTCTCCGCCAGTTTCTTCGTTAAATTTGGCGTATTCTTCGGGCGTCATAAAACGCGTAAAGCGATCATTCAGTGAACGCAGCATTCCGCGAATGGCGCCATAAGTGACTTCGGTATCGTCCACTTCGGTTTTCACGAAGTTTTCTTTGATGGCGCGACGCACTTCTTCAAAGGTTTCATAAGGCCGCAAATCGGGCTTATAAGTTTTGGACGCGGCGGCGGCTTGTGTGCCAGCTAAACGGCTCACCGCAGTCAGCGACGCGGTTTTCAAAGAAGGCAACAGCCCATCGGAGGGGCCATTATGGTCGCGAAAAGCGTAGCCGCTGGCGAACGAAAAGCCGATAGCCATTAAAACCATCAGCATTAGGCCTACTCTGGGGCGAGTGTGGGGGGTAGATTGATTCATGCCTGCTCCTGCAAATACCCCGACGGGTTCGAATTCGTTAGTCCGACCACGATCCGACCTCAAACGGGGCGCAAATTACTCCAAATCTTAGCATTTACGGGGATTTTTGGATAGCAACGCCGCCACGATCCGAGTGCAAGTTGTAATGTCTGCTGTGTGGGCGCCTGCCAAAATCGACTTTCCGACGCGCCGCAAACGTTAGAGTTGCGCTCATTTACCCTTCAAATAAGGAGTGGGATTGACAGGCTTGCCATTTTTGCGCACTTCAAAGTGCAAATGCGGGCCAGTGCTCCAGCCCGTGGAGCCGACGTTGCCGATGTATTGACCGGCTTTAACAGCTTCTCCTGAATGCACGGATAATTTGCTGGCGTGACCGTAAAGAGTCGCGACGCCATCGCCGTGATCTACGATAATCGTGTTGCCGTAAGCCTTTTTCCAACCTGCCCACAGCACTTTTCCATCGCGCGCCGCCCGAAAGGGCGTGCCGGTTGCTGCCGATAAATCATCGCCGGTGTGCAATTTCCGGCGATGCAAAACCGGATGATAGCGCATTCCAAAACGCGAACTCAAACGCCCACGCACCGGCATCGCGTAACCGCCATTGCTGTGATTGTGTCCATCGTCATCAAGGCCGGACGAAGAAATGCTTTCGCGCAATTTGCTGCTGCCCGAACTGGTTGAGCGCATCGTGTCGTAGTAGGCAATTTCTTTAATCGGCATCGGCGCCAGTGAACCGCCGGGGCCAAGCGGTGTTACGCGGCGTGCTTGGCGGCGCATACGCGAAGTGTTGGACGGTGATGAGAAGCGGCGGTAAGACTGGCTGGCAATGGCGCTGCGTCGCGCCGACAGCGAACCAATCATGGATTCGATTTCCTGCGCCGATTGTTCTTGTGCTTCGGCATAAGCTAAAAGCGCGTAACGGTTGGAATTCAACTCGCGCAGCGTAGACTGCTGCGAGGCGGCGCTGCTGGCAATGCGCATTCGTTCGCGGTTGACAGCTTTGGCAAGGCGGGCGCGTTGTGACCACTCGGCCATAAGAACATTCTGGGCGCGCTGCAATTCCTGCCGGTCATTTTTTAATTGATCTTGCAAATCCGCGTCGCGCCGCGCCACTGCGTTGAAATAATAAGCGCGCCGCGCTAAATCGTTCAGACTGCGCGCACTCAGCATCAATTGCAAGTAGCTAAGGCGTCCGGTGCGTTGCATCGCCGCCAAACGCTGGCCGAGCAGTTTGCGATGCGTTTCGTAACGCGCGGTAGCGATTTTTACCTGATGGCGCGTTTTTACGAGCTTATATTCGGTTTGATGCAACTGGCGCGAGAAGTTTTCATGCACTTCTGTCGCTTGCAATAAGGCGCGTTGCGTGTCTTCGAGGCGATCATAAATCGCCGCTTTTTGATGATTAATTTGTCCCGCTTGATAACGCGCGCTGGAAGCCGAATCTTGCCTGGCTTCGCGCTGGCCCCACAACGAACCAATGGCGTTTTTCAAGCGCGATAAAACACCCGCTTGGGCTGGCGTTTGCGAACTGGTCAAGGCCACCGCACCGACAACGGCCAAGGCCGCGATGCGGGAAGCATGAATTTTTGCGGAAGACGACGGTGCAGCGCGGAAAGAGGAAGCGGACAATCGCATGATCAAAAAATTGGGCGAAGCCGGATTGGGCGCATGAAAAACGGCACAAGGCAAACAGCGCTTTACGACAGGCTTGTGAAATTGTCCTTTGATTTTAACGTATTGAACTGCGGGCGAAAATGCTTTTTCCTTAGATTTATCCCTAATTTTCTGCCGCCTAAGGATAAATTCGCAAGGAATTAGGCCCAACGTGTTGACAATCGTGTAAATTCGCGTCTACAATTGTGTTGTTGCTCCGCCAAGGGGAGTAGCGGCCAAATCAAATTTGGTGAGCGGATTCGTCAAGACGGTCAAGAAAAGTGCATTTCTGGCCCGGCTCCGCACCCTGAATCATTCTTCGAGATTGTTTCTTCAAGTGAACTCAGGCGCAAGACCTTCGCGTAGGATGAACACCTGTTCATCCCGTGATGAGGTCTTGCGCCTTTTTGTTTTTCAGCGCCCAACCGAAAACGCGGAGCGAAAGGGAGAACTGCCATGAATCGCGCCGTTTTGTAATGCCAGATTGGTTTGCCACCGCCACTGGTAAAGATGTGGCCTGCCGTGTCTCTTCACATTCCCTCTTGAGTTCCGGCTGCGCCGGGAAAGGAAACAACTCATGTTAGGACTGATTACTGCCGTTCTCATCGCGCTGCTATTTTTCACAATGAGCGTGCGCTTCGATACAAAGAAAAATTCCATTGCAAACTCCAAGAATCCCTTGCAAGGCGCGATAAAAGTGCGGCGTCCCGGTTTGCTGGTGCTGGGAATTGGCCTCGCGCTTTCGGCCTTGCAATTCACCAATGCGTGTTACCTGAGCGTTCCGGCGGCGCACGTCGCGGCGGTTTACGACCCGTTGCGCGGCGGCGTGCAGCCGGTGCATTTGCCCGAAGGCTTCCACTTTGTCGCGCCGTGGTGGACAACGCAAGTTTTTCGCGTGCAAACGCAGGAATACACCATGAGTGGCATCCACAACGAAGGCGCCGTTATCGGCGACGATTCGATTACTTGCCAGACCAACGAAGGCTTGGGCTTGAATTTGGATGTGACGATTTTGTTTCACATCAGCCCAAAAGCAGTGAATGAGCTATGGCAAAACGTCGGCGGCGCGGCGGAATATCAAAGCATTTTAGTGCGGCCTTATGCGCGTAATGCGATTCGCATGGTCGTGGCGCGCTATTCGGTCATTGATGTTTATGGCGCACAACGCCAGAAAATCGAGCGCGAAATTTTTTCGGAAATCAAAGAAGCCTTCGCAGCCAAAGGTTTGGAACTGGAAAGCGTTTTGTTGCGCAACGTCGAGTTTGCCAATCCTGAATTCGCGCAGGCCATCACCGATAAACAAGTGGCGCAGCAACAAATCAACACCGAAGTGCAAAATCTCGAACGCGCCCGCATCGAAAAACAAACTACGGTGGCGCAGGCCAAGGGCGAAGCTACCGCGATTGCCAAGCGCGGCGCGACGCTGCGCCAAAATCCCGAAGTCGTGCAATTTGAAATGGTGCAGAAACTGGCGCCGCAAGTGCGTTCGCTGTATTTGTCGCCGGATTTTGTGCCCGGATTGCCGCGCAATAGCTCCGGCGCCGGCAAAGGAGGCCGCTAACCATGCGTGAAACTTTTTCGTTGTTACTTTTTTTCGTTATTATGGCCGTCGTGATTGGCTTTCGCGCCAGCGACGATGGTGAAAAGCGTCTGGCACGCCGTGCGCCCTTTGGCGCTCTTTTGGCGCTCGCGGTTTTGACCTTGTTGAGCCGCTGCTGGGTCGAAGTGGCGCCGGGCAATGTCTCGGTGCGTTTCAATCCGTTCGCGGGCGGCATCCAAAGCACGGAATTAAGCGAAGGCTGGCATCTTATTTTGCCGTGGGAAACTGCGCATCCGTTTACGGTGCGCACGCAAGCCTACTCGATGACCGGCAAGCGCGATGAAGCAGGAACGGCTGTGGACGATGCTATGCCTTGCCAGACCAGCGAAGGTTTGCGCATCAAAGTGGACGTGACCGTTTTGTTTCGCATCAGCGCGCAAGGTGCCGATCAATTGTGGCGCAGCGTCGGGCCGGATTACATCAACACCATTGTGCGTCCGTCGGCGCGCAATGTGGTGCGCCTTGTGGTAGCGCGCTATCCGATTATGGAGGTTTATTCCAACGCGCCGGCCAGCGTAAACGCGGCCAATGCCAACAAAGAAGGCATTTTGTCATTTCCCGGCAAACGGCAGGAAGTCGAAGACAAAATGTTCCTCGAACTCAAACCCAAACTGGCCGAAAAAGGCATCGAACTGGAGAAAGTTCTCTTGCGTAATGTCACTTACGAATCGCCGGATTTCGAGAAATCCATTGTGCAAAAACAAGTCGCGCAGCAATCGGTGATGACGCAGCAATATCGCCTGCGCATCGCGCAAATTCAAGCGCAAGCGCAAATTGAGCGCGCCACCGGGCAAGCCGAAGCAATTCGTTTGCGCGGCAGCGCTTTGCGACAAAACAGCGCCGTGACTGGCCTCGAATTTGTTCAAAAGCTGCCTGACAATGTGGAAGTGCGCATTTTGCCGGGTGGCACCATCACAATGTTACCCGCGCCGGAGAACGCGCCGGTAGTTTCACCGGCGCCGAAAAATGCACCAAACAGAGAAGAAAACGCCACGCAATAACCGCTTATTTGCGGTAATATGAAGGGCGAAAATTCTTCAGTGAAAGGACAAAAATGCGTTTGAAAAAAGACAAATTTGCCCCGTTGTGGGGCGCAGCGGGCTTATGTGGCCTGATTTTATCGGGTTGCGGCCCCAAAGAAGAGGTTGTCGCTGTGCCACAAGACAAAGTCATAGTCAACAACCCGACGCAAGAGCCGGGCAAAATCATCGTTAAAAACAAGCCGCCCGAAGTTATCGTGAATGGCGGCAAACCGGCGCCGGATAAAACGATGGACGATAAAAAATCCGATGCCAAAAAAGACGATAAAATGACCTCGGATAAAGGGCCGGATAAAATGTCGAACACGCCGCCTGTGCGCGTGGAAAACAAAATGCCAGCAGGCGATAAAATGGCGACGCCAGCCAAAAAAATGGACAAGCCTGTCAAAAAAGAGGCAAATCTGCCCGAACCGGCAACGGGGTCTAAAAAGTTGATAGCGATTCCGAAAAATGCCACGCGCCTGATTGTGGAAGACATCAAAGTCGGCAGCGGCAAGAGCGCTGCGCCGGGCGACAGTGTCACGGTGGAATACACCGGCACACTGACCGATGGCAGCGTCTTCGATTCCAATGCGGGGTCGGGCGAGGGTTTTCCGCTTGTGCTGGGCGGCGGACAGGTTATCAAAGGTTGGGACAACGGTCTGGTCGGCATGAAAGTTGGCGGCAAGCGGCGGCTTATTATTCCGCCCGATATGGGCTACGGCGATCAAGCGGCGCCCGGCGGCAAAATTCCACCCGGCTCAACTTTGGTTTTTACTGTTGAACTAAAAGACGTGCAGTAAGCACTCAACAAAAAGGCGCAGAGAATTTTCTCTGCGCCTTTTTTATTGAGGATGTTTTCACTCCACGACGATTTTGCCGGTTTTATCTTTGTGCGCCGTCGTCAGCGGTAGACGGCTATCCGGCAAGCTGGCAGCGGTGCCGCCTTTGGCGGATTGGCCTTTGCGAATAACTGGCGCCGTGCGTGTTCCGGGTGGCAAAATCCGCGTCGGGCGCGCGGCGCCGGGTTTTTTGAAAATCGAAGCCTCGTCAGGCGTTTTTGCGTGCGGATTTTCTTGAGGCACATGGCGCACCATAACGCCCGGATGGGAGCCGGGAACAAAGCCTTCTGCCGCGATTTTCGCGGTTTGCGGCGCGCTTTTTTCGCTTTGGGAGGCGTTTTTCTGGCCGGAGGCATACAAAAGGCCCGCGCCGATGCTCAAAGCGGCGAATGCGGCAATCAAAAGGGGTTTTAAATTCTGTTTCATAACGACGTTCCTGACCTTGCTGGGAAAACCTCGTGCGCTTAGTTTGACACCATTGCCAAACGCAACGCAAAACGCGATTTGTGTGACACACGTTTGGCAAGCGCGGCTGGTTTCGGTATCGTTTTTAGCAGACAATAGTTTATCTTGCATTGTTCCTTTGCCTGCGCGCCATGACAGCCAACGCGTCCTCACTTCATCATTCTTTTGGTCAGGAGTTTTATCCTTACGAATCCATTCGCGCCTTGCGTTTGGCCGATAAAGCGCGTCTGACTGACCGGCGCGAATTAATTGAGCGCATCTGCGGCGATTTGCCACAAGGCAGCGCGGGAACGCGTCGGCGCGTCGCCGAAAAATTGGTGCAGCGTTATTTTAGCAGCACGCGCCGCGCCATCACGCCCGCGCCGCAATATCAGCCTTTTGTGCGCCTTGTGGCGCGCGGGCGTCACACGCCGGGCCAAATCGAATTGCTTTATTGGCGACTCGCGCAAGTGGACACTGTGGTCGGCGCTTTAGCGCGCGAACTGTTTTATCCGGTTTGCATCGCCTCGCGCCCGCCCGATGGCTTTTCCTGCGCCGCTTTTGCCGCCCGTAACGGCGCGCAGCTTTTTGGCATGGGCATTTTTGAATCGGCAGACATCACGCCACAAATCACACGCGCCTTTTTGCACGACTACGCCCGTGACCACTGGCATTTTTCCAATGCGCCCAGCCTTGACCGCGCTTTGCGCATTTTGCAGTCTGCCGGACTTATTGCCCGCGAACGCATGAGTGGCTTGCGAGGTCGCCCGCCCTCGTATCGCCTCAGCAATCATGATGTTTCGCTGACGGCATTTGTTTGGGCGCTTTACGACGAGTTTTTGCCGCACGCCCAAACCGGCGGCGTTTCTTTGGCGCCCGGCGTTTTGGCTGTTGCGGATTTCGCGAAGACTTTTCTTTTAACGCCCTCTCAAGTCGAAGCGCACTGCGAAGCCGCGCGCCGCCATCAGTTTTTAGCCGCCTCATCGAACGGCGCCTTGCGCCTGACTTTTGGCAATCTCGACGCTTTGGCCGATGCCCTTTTAAACCGCGCCTTATGAAACTTTTATTCGCCGCCTTACTTGGCATTCTAACGATGGGCCATGCCGCCCAAACGCCGAATTCCTCTTCGTGGAAACGCTTCACCATCATGGTGTGGCAATACAAAACGCCCGCGCCGTCGCCCGAAGCGGCGCAGCTTTACAAGAACCTGAATTTGCATGGCCTTCATCTGGACAATGGTTTTTCGGATGAGCTTTTCGATTTCGCCAAGGACAACAATTTTTCGTATTACGTTGATCATGCGGCGGGCAAAGGCGATTTGTATTTAAAGCCGGAGGAATGGAATGCGTTCGCCAAGAAATACCGTGACGAACGTGCCTTTCCCGTTCGTCCGCGCAGCATTTGGGACGGCGAAGTGCGCCAGCGATTGGGTGGAAATCTGCGCGATAACATCGTGCGCGCCAAAAACGGTCCGGTTTTGGCGTATGCGTTCGACGATGAAATCTCGCTGACATCGTTCACCGCGCCCGCCGATGTGGATTGGTCGCCCGAAGGTCTAAAGCGCTTCCGCGCGTGGCTCCAAACCGAGTATCAAACACTCGATAACCTCAATGCGCAATGGAACAGCAAATTTGGGAATTGGGATGACGCGACTCCAAAAGGCGTGGACGAGTTGCGCGCACTCCACTCGCAGCCTTTTTCAAATTGGAATCTGTCACCGTGGCTCGATCATCGGCGTTTTATGAACGAAGAATGGGCGGCATTGCTCGGTGATTTGACGAAACAAGCCAACAAATTAGACCCCAAAACGCCCGCCGGATTTGTGGGAGGCCAAGCACCATCCACTTATGGCGGCTTCGATTACGCGCTACTTTCCGATGCGGTGCAGTGGATGGAAGCCTACGACATCGGCGGCACCAACGAAATTCTACGCTCCTTTTGGGGACAAGCAAAACCGCACGTTCAAACTTATTTTCTCACCGAAAACTTGGCGCAAGATAAATGGTTCCTTTGGTATTACTTGGTGCATGGCAACAAAGGCGTTATCGCGTGGCCCGATACCGATAAAGGCCCGTGGTTTAGCGATGGCGGCGTCCGCGACAGCGTAAAAAAATTGGCGCCTACTTTCGCCGAAGTGCAAAGCCCACTTAGCGAAATTTTCGCGGACGCCACGTTCTCGCACGATGGCATCGGCGTGTATTATTCGCAGCCGAGCATCGCAGTTTCGTGGTTCATGGACATTGCGCCGCATGGTCGCACTTGGCCTAATCGCAGTTCTTCGATGAACAACGACAACGCCAGTGATTTACTTAATCGCGTGGCGTGGACAAAGTTGCTCGAAGATTCCGGCTTGCAATATAACTTCGTGTCTTATCGCGCTGTTTTGCAGCAAGGCGCCGCTGCGCTGAAAAATTATCGCGTGCTTATATTGCCGCGCACCTTGGCCCTTTCGCAGGGCGAAGCCGATGCCATTCGCCAATGGACAGAGCAGGGCGGCATACTCATCGCCGACTATTTGCCGGGCACTTTCGATGAACACGGAAAAGGCCGCGCTATCGGGGTTTTGGATGATGTTTTTGGCGTCGAGCGCGATAGCACTGCCGGAGTGCTGAATGCAAAATCTATCGCCGAAGTAGACGCCGAAAAATATCAGCAGCCACTGGCCGAGCGCTTTTCCTACGACGGCGCGCGGCGCGATGCAGAAAATTTTGTGCTTTACGAGCGCGCTTTGCATCCGATAAAGGGCGCGAAAGCCACACAAACCATTGAAGGTGCCACGTGCGACATAGAAAATCAATTCGGTAAAGGCACAGCACACTATTTGAATTGGTCGCCACTGCCGTATTTATTAACGCGTCACAATGCCGAAGGCGCGCTTTATCGCCGACGCTTAAATTTGCCTGTGAAACCACGCGTGGAAATCTCCAGCGACAACCGCGCTTTGCCACTCTGCGAACGCTTATTCTGGGACAAAGACGACAAACATTATTTATGCTTAGTGATGAATCCAACCCGCGCCGCCAAAATAGATGGCGCCGGAAATCTGGGCAGCGAAGTGACAAATAACGTGTTGGAAATCAATCTGCAATTCCGCGACGCGATTAAAAATCTCAAAAACGAGCGCACAGGCCGCGTGTTGAGCGATGGAAACGCCTTTGCGGACACATGGAACGCTTGCGAGGCTAATATTTACTCGTTCACCAGATAAAAATACTCGTGAACGAGTGAATTTTGCTCGCTCACGAGTGAATTTTGCTCGCTCACGAGTGAATTTTGCTCGCTCACGAGTGAATTTTGCTCGCTCACGAGTATTTTTTGCTCGTTCACGAGTGAATTTTGCTCGCTCACGAGTGAATTTTGCTCGTCAACGAGTGAATTTTGCTCGTCAACGAGTGAATTTTGCTCGTTAATGAATAAAAAATACTCGTGAACGCATGGAAAATATAGGAGCGGGGATTGTTATCAATGACATGGAGTTAGTGGGAAGGCGCTGGAAAGAGCGACTGCGTCACTCGCACCCCTCACCCTAACACCCACCCGCTAAAGCGGGTTCCCGGCCCCCGAACGCTTCGCTGGGGAGAGGGGATGAAACGCCAACGCTGCGGCCCTTCGCCAATGAGACAATGGCGCAAAGTGGCAATTTAGTTCCCTCTCCCCAGC
>JANMKN010000080.1:0-3106 GCA_031372065.1 Abditibacteriaceae bacterium
GCGCAAACGCTTCGCCCGTGGGCGGAGACTTTATTCCTTCCCCGAAAAGGCCCCGCCCTCAGGCGGAGTGTTTTTTTGCTCCGAAAAAAGGCTCCGCCCGCCGTCAGCGACTTTTTTCGGAGCAAAAAATCGCGTTTTCCGGCGATTCGCTGAAGAAACGCACGTTTTCGCCGCCGTTTTATTGCCTTACAATATTGGATTGTGAAAATGCAGGCCCATATCCAATAGCTGCGATAAACGCTGAAACTTTGACAAAAGTGGTCATTTTGGCCTAAAATACTCCCCGTTCCTACGCTGACCCCCAACGTGCCGAAAGCCATGAGGCTTCGGTCAAGGGCCAGCGTTTTTTGTTGCAGGTGAAATTTTTTGTCTGATTTCGCCCTTCTGGAAGGCACCTGAAACGCTGTCGGTTTCAAAACCTCTAAGAAGCTTCAACGCCGTAAATGTTGTTAAAGGAGACAATATGCCTTTTGCTCGCCAGAGGCTCGCCGTGCTGCATAGCCGCACTGCATCGAAGCCCCTCGCCGACCCTCAAAGCGACAATATGACCAGCCATCTGCTTGTTCATGAAATTGTTGAAAACACTGCCGTTGAAATCCAACCTGCCGTTGCTGGTTTTCGCTACTTGTGGCGCCGTTCAACGCCTTCGCGTTTTTCGCCGCTGACCCTCGCCGCTTTATCCGCCGTTTTCTGCATGGGAAACCCCAGCGGAGTCCAAGCCAAATCTTCCCACTATTCCCATTCGTCGCACCGTCGCAAAGCTGCCGCTTCCAAACCAACAGGCTGCTGGGCGTGGACGGCTGGCTCCATGACTTATCTTCGTGCGCGTCCCGGCATCCAAACACCGCCCGTAGCCAAAGTGCCGCGCCACACCAAACTCATGGTGTGGGGCAAATTTGACGGTTGGTTTCGCGTGGAAACTACCGATCACAAATTTGGTTGGGTTCATAACGAACTGGTGAATTCGCCAGAGTTAGAAAAAATCAAAGAAATGTCGCACTCGCAGGCACGCGAGGCCAGCAATAAGTCCAGCAATCAATTGATGTTTGGTTCGGTGGCCGAGCTAAAGAAGCATTATCAGCGCTTTGGCTCAAGCGGTGCCAAAAAAGGCCTCGCTGTGCTGGGCGTAAACGTTGGCACAAAATCCAGCCAGAGCAACAAACAAAAATTCGCGGCACATAAAGCGGCCCCACAAAAAATAGCTCTGCAAAAAATAGCGCTGCAAAAAATGGCGCTGCAAAAAATAGCGCTGCAAAAAGCAGCACAAGCCAAACTCGCTCAACAAGAAGCGGCTCAGGCCAAGCTCAATCAAGCAAAGTGGGCTGCCGCCAAAGCTGAACAGAAAAAATTTACTGCTGCCAAAATCGCAACCGCAAAAGCCGCGCAAGAAAAACTGGCCGCAGCGAGAGCGGCACAAGAAAAACTGGCCGCAGCCAAAGCCGAGCAAGCCAAAATTGCTGCGAAACCGACGCCTATAAAGGCCTTGGCAAAAATGGCGGCCCCAACTCCTACACAGCCGAAATCGCAACCCGCACCAGCAATGGCGCAAGTCGCGCCTCCTGTAAAAGCGCCGAGTGGCACTGCTTTGCCGCCCATTTTGCCGAATCCCACGGCGCATACACCGACAAGGGTCGTCACACCAGCGATTCCCATTCCGCCCAAAGCGCCGTCTCAAAGCGCGCGCCAAGGCAATGTGCCGCCCCCCAGCATTTCGCCCGAAGATTTGATGCGTGCCCGCGAACAGCATTTAAAGCGCCGCAGCAGCGCGCCTTCGTCAGAAAAGGCGCCTCAGGCATCGAATCAAATGGCGTTTGTGCCGCAGGTTTATTATTTGGCGTCGGCGGTTTATGCTCCTTCTATGGCGGGCGATAATGTGCCGGTAGGCCAATTCACGCCGCGCACCGAGGAATCTGGGCCAAGGCAACTTTTCTTGCCTTTAGAGCGCTCGGTTCCGGCAATCAGCCCGCAGCAATTGAAAGTTGTGCTGGCAAAAACTTCCGTGACAGCGCCCGCTAAACCGGCGCCCAGTCGTGGCGGCTCGCCGCGCGACTATGTGAAAGTGAACAAAAACGAGTTCGGTCAGGGCGTGGCGTCTCAAGCGCTTTCTTATCGTGGTCGACCTTATATTCGCGGCGCGGCGTCGCCTTCGCGCGGTTTCGATTGCTCTGGCTTGGTTTATTATTTGTTGCGTCAGCGCGGCTTGAATCCACCGCGCACCGCCGCCGGTTTGGCTTCTTATGGCACGCCGGTGCCGATGGGCCAACTTCAAGCTGGCGATTTGGTGTTGTTTGCCAATACGTATAAACGCGGCGTCTCGCACGTCGGCATTTATACGGGCAACAACAATTTCGTTCATGCCGCGACCAGCGGCACCGGAGTTCGCCTTAGTTCGCTGGGCGAAGCCTATTATTGCCGCAAATATTGGGGCGCACGTCGTGTCCCCGTGAAAAAATAAGGCACTGTTGGATTAACGAAACGCGGAAAGTCATTGTAGACTTTCCGCGTTTTGTTGTTGGATTACCGATTTCAACGTGGGAAAACTTCGCGACACATTTTGGACGCCGGCTTCGCCGTGGAAAGACATTCGCACATGGTTTGTGCCGCGCTTTTTCGAGGCGTGGCATTCGGCGCTGTGCTGCACGATTCGCCTGCAAACAACGGGCTTTAGTCGCGGTTTACCGTTGGCGCTGGACGGCAAACAAGGCGCGCTTTTGGTGTGCTGGCACGATAAAACCATGGTGCCGCTGTATTTTTTGCGCGATCAAAACGTGGCCGGCATGATTAGCACCTCGCGCGCCGGACAATTGCAAGGCGCCTTTTGGGCGCGCTACGGATGGAAAATCGTTTGGGGTTCGACCAAAAAGCGTCAAGGCATTTTAGCCTTGCGCGAAGCGATGCGATTGCTGCGCGAAGGTCAGAGTTTCGCGTTCACGCCCGACGGCCCCAAAGGGCCGCGCCATAAGGCCCAAGGCGGCATTATTTATATGGCGTCCAACGCGCCCGCTGTCATTTTGCCAGTTGGCATCGCCGCTTCGCGCTCGTGGAAACTGCGAACGTGGGACAAACATTGCATCCCCAAACCGTTTGCGCGTGTGCATATGCACAT
>JANMKN010000088.1:0-7559 GCA_031372065.1 Abditibacteriaceae bacterium
CGGTTGTTCTTTTTCGCTTCGGCTTCAATGGCGGCTTGCATTTCGTTTTCGTCGAATTGCATTTTATAAGTCACTAAAAACAACTCGCCGCCCGCCGCCACGGTTTGCCCTTGCGTGACATATTGTCCATCGCCCGCGCCAATGGCAAGGCGCAGGCGTTCGGAGGTCAACAGCGTTTCTTTGGATGGCATGGCCGTAATCGGCGCGTTGTCGAGGTCGGGGCGCGATTTGATCGTCACCAAACGCCATTCGCCTTTGAGGTCTTTAATTTTATAACTGAGCGGCGCATTTAAGTCGGCGAAAAGGTCGTCAAATGACAGCGGCGCGACGGTGGATGGCACCGACGGACGCGGCAACAACTGAGCGCGCACCGGCGCCTCAATCGACAAGGCAAAAAGAGAAAACGGCACAATTAACAGCGTTTTTAAGGGCTGCTTTTTAGAATTAACCACAACAAAGCCTCCTGCTTTCAACAGAGTGATGAGGCACATTATGCCAAAATTCGCGAGCTACGGCTTCGTTCATTTTTGCAGAATGTTTCGCTTTCGCGACTTGCCCAACATCGAATAGTCAAACACAGCACATGGAACGCATTGTAATTACCGGCCTTGGCTGTGTTTGTCCGCTCGGCAATAATGTGCCCGATTTTTGGCGCGCTCTTATCGCTGGAAAAAGCGGCATTGAGCCACTGACCAAACTTGACACCACGGGTCTGCGCAACGAAACCGGCGGCGAAGTGAAGGGTTTCGATTGGAGTATTTACGGCGACGAGGGCGACTGCGACGAAGCCGCACAATTTGCTTTTGCCGCCGCGCACGAAGCGATGTCGGACGCGCATTTATCCGATGCCGATTTGCGCGGCGCCGGTCTTGTGTTTTCCACCAACTTCGGCGGCGCCGCCTCATGGGAATTTGTCAGCGATTTGTTGGCTTCCGGCGAAAAAGTGGACGAAGAATTATTCCGTCAATGGACGCTCGAACACGCCGCCGATTACACCGCTGAAAATCTGCACATCGAAGGGCCACGCGTGACATTATCCAATGCGTGTTCCAGCGGCGGCAACGCGATTGGTCTGGCCTGCGACTGGTTGCGTTTGGGCCGCTGTGAAATCGCCTTCGCGGGCGGTCACGACGGACTTGGCTTGTCATCGCTGGCCGGACTTTCGATTTTGCGCACCATTGCGCCGGATAAATGCCGCCCCTTCGATAAAAACCGCAACGGCACCATTTTCGGCGAAGGCGCGGGCGTTTTGGTGTTGGAAACGTGGAGCAGCGCCGAGCGCCGCAATGCCAAAGTGTATGCCGAAATTTTGGGCTGGGCCGTTAATAATAACGCCTATCATTTAACCGCGCCCGATAAAGGCGGCGCGGGCCTGCGCACCGTGATGCAAAGCGCCCTGCGCGACGCGAAAATCGCGCCGGACGCCATTGATTACATCAACGCGCACGGCACCGGCACGCAATATAATGATTTGGCGGAAACCCAAGCCATCAAAGCCGTTTTCGGCGAGCGCGCCGCACAAATTCCCGTCAGTTCGCTCAAAGCCGCCACCAGCCATACAATGGCCGCCGCCGGTGCCTTAGAAGCCATCGCCACCACATTAGCTCTCGTCGAACAAACTCTGCCGCCGACTATCAATTACGAAACGCCCGACCCCGAATGCGATCTCGATTATGTGCCGAACACGGCGCGCAAGGCGACTTTGACGACGGCACTTTCCAATTCATCCGGCATCGGCGGCAACAACGCCAGCGTGGTTTTAAAGGTTGTTTAGTTCTTAATCACTCTATCGCACAACCAGTAAGCGGCCTAATTATCCAAGGGAAACATGAAATCTTCGCGCCTTCAAAAATCCATGCGCCTTTTGTCCGGCGCTTTGCTGCTCGGTTTTGCTGCCACTTCCCTGCCCGCTTGCGCCGATTGGCCGCGTTGGAGGGGGCCGCAGGGCACAGGACACATCGCCGAAGGCCAAAAACTGCCCGCCAAACTGCCCGATGAAGCCAAAGTTTTGTGGAAAGTGCCTGTCGGTTTTAGTCTCGGTTCGCCTTCTGTCAGCGGCGGCAAGGTGTTTCACATGGACAACCAAAACGGCAAAGAAATGTTGCACGCGTTAGACGCGGCCAGCGGGCGCGAATTGTGGAGCGTGCCGATTGACGATGTAACCAAAGACAGCCAATCGGCACCCGGCCCACGCGCCACGCCGGTGCTTGACGGTGATCGCGTTTATGCGCAATCGTGCAAGGGCGAACTGCAATGCTTGAAAACAGGCGACGGCACCGTCGTTTGGAAAACCAATTATGTCAACGATTTCGGCGCGATTTTCACTGGCGAACGCGGCTCCACGTTGGGTGCGGGACGGCATGGTTACACCGGCAGCCCCCTGGTGGAAGGCGATTTTCTCGTTGTCGCCGTCGGCGGCCCCGAAGCGGGCGTGGTGAAATTCGATAAGAAAACCGGCGCCGTCATTTGGAAATCGCAGGGCGAAGTGGCCGCGTATACGGGGCCGGTGCCAACGGATATTGGTGGCGTGCATCAATATGTCGCGTTCATGGCCGAATCGGTCATGGGCATTAAGGCCGACGATGGCAAAATGCTGTGGCGCTTTCCCATAAAAACCTCCTACGGACGCCACGCCGCCACGCCGGTTGTAGTAGAAGACACGGTAGTGGTTTCCTCGCATCAAGTGGGCTTAATGGGCCTCAAAGTCGAGAAAAAGGGCGATGTTTTCGAGGTTTCGCAAACGTGGCTGTCCAAAGATTTGGCGATCAATTATGCCAGTCCCGTGGCCGTGGGCGAATGGATTTACGGCGTGGCGCCGAATAAAACTTTGTTCTGCCTCAACGCCAAAACCGGCAAAGAAGGCTGGGTCAAAGATTTGTTTTTCAGCGGCGTGATGAAGCGCGACTACGCCGGAATTTTGGCCGACAACGACCACCTTTTGGCCTTGTCCGATTTCGGGATGCTCTCCATGCTGGCCGCTGACCCAAAACAATGCCGCGATGTCAGCCGCTTGCAAGTCTGCGGCGACAACTGGTGCTTTCCGGCCTACGACGGTGGCAAATTATGGCTGCGCGACAACGAAAACCTCTTTTGCGTGCAAATCGCGCCGTAAAATGCCGCAAAACTGCGCTTTGCAGCCGCAAAATTGAACTCCGCAGCCGCAAAACTGTGAATCGCAGCCCGAAAATTGGTTATCGCAACGGCAAAATTGCTCATAAAAACCGCAGAATTGTTGATAAAAACGCCAGAATTGGTCATAAAAACCGCAGAATTGTCGATAAAAATGCCGCAATTGGCCATAAAAGCGGCAAAATTGGTCATCGCAGCCCCCGAATTGTTGATAATCACCGCAAAAGTGGCCGTCGCGGTTGCGGAACTGCTCATCGCACGTGAGCGACAATGGTTTGCACGCTCCCAAACGCACTTGTCATCATGCGGATGTATACTTTCATTCGTTCCATTCGCCGCACAAAAGCTGTCAATCCGCACCGAATACAGTTGCGATAAAAAAGGAGATTCGCCATGATAAAACGTGCTTTTAGCTTTCCTATCAGCACTCTTGTGCTTGAGGCCGGACGCCTCAAAGGGGCTTTAGCCGACACCACCGTTGGCCCCGCCGTCGTGACCCGCCTGCCGCAAAACTTCGCCGCGCAATTCGCGGCACAAATCACCTTGGTAGAGGATGGCGCCAAGAATCAGAGCGATGCTGCCGGTGACATCGGCAACCTCACCCAGCAGGAACAAGCGGCTTTTTTAGAAATGAATCGCTTGGTAGGCAGCGCCCGCAACAGCGCCGCCTTAGCCTTCGGACACAGGGATGCGCGTTTGCGCGCCGAATTCCAAGTGGGAATCAACCAGCCGCAAGCCCTCGCCAGCGAAATTGAACGCGCCGGAAAAGTCCACGCCGCCTGCGTCAAATACGCGACTGAGTTGGCCCAGCGCGGTTGGCTCGCCACAGACGCCACAGCGCTTTTAGCGGCCATCGCGCAACTCGGCAACGTCAACACCGCGCAAAACGCCACCGGCGACGACAAAATCGGCATCACCGCCACGCGCCTGCGCGACGCCAACGCGCTCTACAAAATGTGCCTGACCATCCAAAACGCCGCCGAACTCTCGTATCCCAAAACCCAAATCGGCCAAACTCCGGGCATCGAAACCGCCCGCGCCCGCTTCCTGCTGGGCGAATTCCCACCACACCAACCCAAAAAGCAAACAAGCGGGACGCCGACCACACCAACTCCGTAACGTGCAGCGTAAACGGCCACGAGGAGTAGCTTATAGCCCGCGCAGATTGCGCGGGCTATAAGCTTTTTGACTTTGTATTCCATTAATAACGGAATTGTTGGCACTCCTTTGTTAATATATTGTGAGTCCGCTTCACCTTTCAGAAGCCACAGGAAAGGTCTGAAAAGTGCCCCATGAACCCGATTGAAGCACGTTCCACACCACCTAAAACAAGCAATTTTCAAGAATTACTTGCCTCACTTCTGCCCGATGGTGGCTCCTCAAGAATTTTCACTGCGCCAGAACAATGGCGCGACGTTCCTGAAGTGCGCGCTTATGCACACTATATGCGGCGCGCCGTTCAGAATGGGCAACAAAACAACGGAAATAAAGGGCGTTCTACAAGTCAATTGGATGTAGACGCCATTCTGTGCATCGAAAACCGTCCCACTGTTTACTTTAAAGAAGTTCCCAACCACGATCCTGTTGACGAAGCGCGGCTGCAAAGGCTACTCTGGAATCAGAGCGTAGCCTCATTATTAGTTGTAATTGATCCTGATCAAGTGCGGGTTTACTCTGCTTTCGTGGCACCGGAGAGCGAGCAAGTAATTGGTGAAGATGCCGCAGAGCGCGCGTTAGTCGAACAATTAGAACAATCGGCATTTGCTCTTGAAGCACATAACTGGATTCGTCGCGTTGAAACAGGCCAGATTTATCGTGACCCGCAAAACGAATCGAAATTTCAGCAGAAAAATGTGGTTGACCACGTCTTGCTGCGGAACCTTCAATATGCCGGAGACGCATTATGCGAGCAAACGCAGGGAGAAGCGCGTTTAGAACGCCAACTTGCCCACGCGTTGTTGGGCCGTATTCTATTTGTTTCCTATCTTTGCGACCGTCAAATCATTGATGCTGCCTATTTTCCCGCTTTGAAACCGGACGAGAACGGTAAAGGTGGATTACGCGGCTTATTCAATTCTCTGCCTGAGTGGAAAGCAAGACGGGACACGTTGTATCAGCTATTTGAGCAACTCCAAGAAGATTTTAATGGCAGTTTGCTTAATGAAAATTTGCCCCATGAATGCAAACAACTGCGAAAAGAGCATATAGACGTTCTGGCAGACCTTCTCAATGGTAACGAAATCAAATCGGGGCAGCGTTCACTGTTCCCGCGCTATGATTTCGAGTGGATTCCCATCGAAACTATCAGCGCTATCTACGAAAGTTTCATCAGCGCTGAAGACAAAGATGTGGTCGAAGTAAGCGAGCAAGAAACCAAGAAAAGCCAGTCGGAACATGGGGCGTATTACACACCTCGCCATCTCGCCGAGATGACCGTGGACGTTGCTACACAAGATTGGTCTTCTCTCCTCGATAAGCGCTGTCTCGACCCTGCCTGTGGTTCGGGTATTTTCTTAGTAATTCTTTTCAATCGCATTGCCGAGGAATGGCGTGCTAAAAATCCAAAGGCAGATAATGTGACGCGCGCTAAGGAATTGCGTGGATTGCTGACAAAGAATCTACGCGGAATTGACGTGCATCCCACGGCCTGTCGCATCGCGTGTTTCAGTCTTTATCTGGCGTTTCTTGACCAATTAGAACCACGCGATATCAATTCTTTAAAAGAAGATTTGGCAAAGGAAAACAAGAAAGTTTTGCCGTCGTTGTTATCCGACTCCAACGATCAAAATACGGAAAGCGATTCGCCTCGCGTTATCTTTCAAGCCAACTTTTTCGAGTTCAATCGTAGCCTGTTTTCTCGTGACGAACTCGGCGAATTCGATTTGATTATTGGTAATCCGCCATGGAAAGGCCGCAACCAAGCCGAAGATAAAGCCATGAGTGAGTGGCTATTTTCAGATAGTAATCCGGCCAAATCCAAATTTAAAACCGCCGAACACAGTGGGGTGTTTTTCCCGCAAAAGCAAAGCGCCGTAGCCTTTTTGTGGAAAATACCTCGACACCTAAAAGTGGATGGCCAAGCTTGCATTGTTCTACCCTCGAAAGTATTTTTGAGCAAAAGCGATGAGTTTCAAGTAGCTTGGCTAAAGGAATTTGCCCTTGAACGTGTTTTGCAATTGGCCGATTATCGACGTTTTCTTTTTGAAAATGCCAAAAACGCGGCCATGATTGTTAGTTTTCGCCCCACTCCGCCCCAAGATGGGCGACACGTCATTGCTTATGAAACGCCCAAAGTGGATCGCATTGACCCACGCCACGCCATAATCCCTATTTTGCCCGATGACAGAAAGCACCTGACTGTCGGTGACGTGATTCGCGCAGCTAAAGAAGATCAAGCTGCGGTTGTTTGGAAGAAGTCATTTTGGGGCACCGAGCGCGATAAAGCGTTGTTAGACCGCTTGCTGCGGCTACCTACGCTGGGCGCAATTGTAGGAAAACCGGGCGCGAAAAATCCAAAGAGGTGGCTGAAAGGACAAGGATTTCAACCTGATTCCAACGGAAAAAGTCCCGATCCTAAGCCAATTTTTTGGCAAGGCGATGAAGCATATATTGATGCTAACAGCGACAACATAAACCTCTTTTTGCTGCCATCAGATTGCGTTGCCGTTAGCAAGGCATTTCCTTCACTCAAGGCATTGCATCGACCAAGAGATGAGAGAATTTATCAACCTCCACTGGTTTTGGTGAATCACGGCTTTAATAAAATTGCGTTCTGCGATTTTCCAGTCTTATTTCGCCATGCGCTGCAATCCTTTTCTGGCCCGAAAGAAGATGAAGAGTTGCTGCTCTTCCTCACGGGTGTATTAGGCTCGCCTCTGCCTACTTATTTCTTGTTTCACACCTCAAGTAATTGGGGAATCGCGAGAGATGATATCTACCTCCATGAAATGCTAAATTCGCCATTTCCCTTGCCCGATGACACACCCGAACCTGCAAAGTCTTGGGGTATTGTGCGACGTGTCGCGACCTGTATTCGCCAAGCAAAAGCGCGGGTTGAAGAAGATTTTATGCAGCGTCAAAACCAGATTGACGCTGCAAAATCTGAGATCAACGAACTAGTTTTCGATTACTACGGCTTGCATCCGTGGGAGCGCATTTTGGTTGAGGACACAGACAAAATTTTCGAGCCGAGTTCAACGCCTCACTCATTGTCATCAAACATAGAAACACTGCATCCATCCAGACAGAATCAGCGCCATGATTATGCGCGCTGCCTTTGTGACACGCTTAATGATTGGGCGCATCGCTCACCATTGCGTGTTAATGGGCGCGGTTGGATAGACGAAAAAGCAGGCTTAGGTTTGTTAACTCTCACCAAATCAACCGAAGCACATGGATATAGAGAAGCGCCTGCCTCGCAAGGGATGCCG
>JANMKN010000117.1:0-1773 GCA_031372065.1 Abditibacteriaceae bacterium
GCTGGGCGGCTTCATGTATAAAAACTACGATACGGTTTTTGATTTTTTCAACAAGAAAGTGGCTACCGAAGGCCGCAAACTCGAAGTTTTCGCGCGCATGAGCGATTATGTCGCCAAGTTTTTCAAGTCGGATGAAGTGCAGAAAATCATGGAATACCAACTGGTTTTCTTGGGCAGTTCGCCCTATAACACGCCCGCTCTTTACAATATTATGAGCCATATTGATTTCAATATGGGCGTTTGGTATCCGCGCGGCGGCATCCATGAAATCCCCAAAGCCTTGCAAAGCATCGGCGAAAAAAGTGGCGCGCGGTATTTTACAGATTCGCCTGTCGAGCGCATTTTAACGGGCCGCAATCATCGCGCGCGCGGCGTGCGTTTGGAGAACGGCACCGAGCATTTTGCTGATGTGATTGTGGCAAACGCCAGCATTCATCATGTTGAAACCAAAATGCTCGGCAAGCCGCATCGCAGCTTTTCCCAACGCTACTGGCAAAAGCGCACACTGGCGCCGTCGGCGTTTATTTTGTATCTCGGTTTGCGCGACAAAGTGCCGGATTTGGCTCATCATAATTTGATTTTTTCACAAGATTGGAAAACCAATTTCGCCGAAATTTTCGATGACGCTGTTTGGCCGAGCGATCCCTCGCTTTATGTGTGCGCGCCCAGTGTCACCGATGAAAATGTCGCGCCGCCGGGACAGGAAAACTTGTTTGTTTTGGTGCCCGTCGCGCCCGGTTTGCAAGCCACGCCAGAGCAACTTGAAAGGTTGGCCGATAAAACGCTGCAAACCATCGAGCGCGAAATGAATATTCCAAATTTGCGCGAGCGAATTGTTTACAAACGCTTGTTTTGGGGCCGCGATTTTCAAGAGCGTTACAACAATTTTCGGGGCACGGCGCTGGGTTTGGCGCACACTATGAACCAAACGGCGATTTTGCGGCCCAATAACAAAAGCAAGAAGCTGAAAAACTTGTTTTTCGCGGGCGCCAATACCAATCCCGGCATCGGAATGCCGATTTGTCTAATCAGCGCGGAACTGGCCTACAAGCGCATCATCGGCGATAAATCGGCGGGGCATTTGAGCGAGTTGTAATTAGAAACTGTCTGAGAATAGCCGCTATCCGCTGCGCGGGCGCAAAAACAGCGTGAAAACGACGCAATTTTTAGCGAAAATAGCGTCGTCGGGTGCCCTCTGGGCAGGCCTCCGTTTTTGCGCATCCGAAGGATAGCGGCTATTCTCAGCCGGTTTCTTAGAAAAATTTGCGCCCGCATGCTGCGAAGAACAAAGCCGTGCCGCACAGCGAATTGACGAGGGGAAACCAGCGATAAACGCGCAAAAGTTCGGCTTCATTTTGGCGTGTGAGAGAAAATAACATCAGGCTGACATAAACCGCGCTCAAGGCAACCGAAAGCGCGCCGAGATGGGAAAAACTCAGCGCTGCGGCGAGGGCGTAAAGTGCGAGGCAAAACCAAAGTGTGCCGCGAAAACCGAGTAGCGTGGCGACAGTTTGCAAGCCGTTGGATTTGTCCGCCGTGATGTCCGGCACCGCCGAATAAGCGTGCATTGCCATCGCCCAACACCACGCGGCGGCGAATAATGGGGGCGAAAGCGGCGCGCCGCCGCCTAAATAAAAGGCGAACGCGCCGGGGAAAATATAAAGCACGTTTGAGGCGCAGTCGAGCAGCGGTTTAGTTTTAAAACGCGGCGGCGCCGAATAGAAAACGCCAAAGGCAGCAAAGCCGATGAAAGCCAAAAGCGCGCCCTGCGAA
>JANMKN010000204.1:0-10881 GCA_031372065.1 Abditibacteriaceae bacterium
GAGCGCCCTTTGCAGGACGCTCTTTTTTAGATGGCGGGGCATAAAGCCTTATTTGACTGGCTCTTTGGGCTTGTCCTTGTTGGCGGCGGCTTGCTTTTCGCGGAAGGCTTTTTGTTTGGCGTTCCATTCTTCCAACGTCAGGCCGACAGCTTTGGCAAGCGATTCGTTGTAGGCTTTAGTCGCTTCCTGCACGGCTTTTTTCTGGTCGTCGGTGAGTGGCGTGCCTAAAACCTGCTCGATGCGCTTGATTTGCATCATAGCCGGGGCGTTCTGCGCACCTTTTTTGCCCCCCTTATGACGGCTGGAATCTTGGCCTTTTCCTTTTCCATCGCCCGGCGCCGCGATTAACTGGCTGCCCGTGACGGCCAGAGACAGCGCTAAGGCGCCTGCCACTAAAATCTTCTTGTTCATGCCATTCTCCTTGCCACCGCGTGAGGATTTTTCGGTTTCTGGCAGGATGCGGCGGCATATCCTGCTTTGGTAATTGAGCAAACCTTTTAGACGGGGGCCTTCTGATGGGAGTTGCGGAGCCTATTGTTTTGCTTATGGAAGAACATTGTGAAAAATTTCTCAGCATTTCTCACAATATAGGGAAGGGGTTTGTTAAGATTTAAATCAGCAATCCCCACAACGGCGTATTTTGACCGCGAAATTTGTGAAAGGAGTTGCCATAGGACCGATGAAAATTGTGAATGAGGCTGGTGTAGACAAAAATCTGTTAAAAGTGCCTCAACCGACAATTGAGCGCTTGAGTGCTTATTTGCAATGCATTCGCGGCCTGCGCACCGATGGCACGCTCACCGCGTCTTCCACCGAAATCGCCCAGCGCACCGGCATTAATGCGGCGCAGTTTCGCAAAGACCTGTCGTATTTTGGCGAGTTCGGCACGCCCGGTTTGGGCTACGATTTGGCGGATTTGGAAGCCCATATTTCGCGAATTATGGGCTTAGACGAGCAGCATGACGTGATTTTGGTGGGCGCCGGCAACTTGGGCAATGCACTTTCGCAGTATATGGGCTTTGAGCATCGTGGATTTCGCATCGTGGCCGCCTTTGACGTGGATGCCAAGAAGGTCGGTCAAACTATGGGTTCGTGCCCGATTTATCACATTGATGAACTGGCGAAAATCAACGCGCAATTGAATGCCCAGGTTGGCGTCGTGGCGGTGCCGCGCACAGCGGCGCAAGAGGCCGTTGACAAATTGGTGGCCTCTGGCGTGCAAGCGATTCTCAACTTCGCTCCAGTCGCGCTTTTAGTGCGGCCCGGCATTGTGGTGCGCAATGTGGATTTGACCTCTCAAATGGAGGTTTTGTCCTATTATTTGCAATCCAAGTGAGAAAATTCACAAATTTTAGTGCAAACGTTTCGCGAAATATGCGCGAACTAAAAGTGATGTAGGGCCGTCGTTTGGCGGTAAAGCTGGCTGGGAAAAGTTTTTGATGCCAGCGAAAGACGTGGTGTAGTCATGAGTTCAACCATGAAAAATAATGGAGCCATTACCATGCTGCCTGAAGCGGCATTGGCACAGGCGGCGAAAGCGGCCAAAAGCGCTAACGGGCACACGCCAACAACACATTACGGCTTGAAAAATGGCGCGGCGTTGCAATCGGCAAAAAATGGCGTGGCCCCTGAAACGAGCCAAAATAGCGAAAACGCCTTTGTAAGCGCGCCGCCCGTGGATATTTATGCCCAGTTGGCGACGCTGGAGAATTGCCTCGAATCGGTTGAAGTGGAAATTTCGCGCATGATTTCCACGCCGGTCAAACTCATTTCCGATATTGCCTCGCACACTTTGGGCGCCGGTGGCAAGCGTTTGCGTCCGGCGCTGACGATGTTATGTGCGCAGATGTGCGGCGACGATCCGCACGATCCGCATCCGCACGCCATTAAGTGCGCCGCCGCTGTCGAACTGACTCACACCACCACACTTTTACACGATGATGTTGTAGATGATGCTGCGGTGCGGCGCGGCAAACCTGCCGCGAATTTAATTTGGGGCAATGAAACCAGTGTTTTAGTTGGCGATTTCCTTTTTGCACAGGTTTTCGTGGCCGCTTCGCGCGAAGGCTTGGTCAACAATATGCTTTTGCCGCTGGCTGTAGCGACTTCGGAAATGTGCGCCGGCGAACTGATGGAAACGCAAATGCGCTGCGATTTGGAAATGAGCGAAGATCAATATCTGGAAATCATTTCTATGAAAACTGCCGCGCTCACCGATTGCGCTTGTCGTTTGGGCGGATTAGCCTTGAGCGCGGATGATGAGGCTATTAAACGCCTTGGCCGTTACGGTTACGATGTTGGCATGGCGTTTCAAATTGTGGATGACGTTTTTGATATTGTTTCCACACAAAATCGTATCGGCAAGCCGGTTGGCAACGACATTCGCGAAGGTGATATAACTTTGCCGATGCTACGAGCCATGCAAACCGGCAGCGAAGAAGACCGCGAATTTTTGCGGAGCGTTATCGGGCAAGAGCCGCTGGACGAGGACGAGGTCGAACGCGCTCTAAACATCATTCGCAACAGCGGCGGCGTGGAATATTCTCTCGATAAAGCGCGCGAGTATGTGGAATCGGCTAAGGCACAATTGGAGCCGTTTGACGATAGCCCGGCCCGCAAAATGTTGCTTTCGATTGCCGATTACGTTCTCAATCGCGAAAAGTAAAAGGTGTGAGTGTGAAGGTGTGAGTGTGCCTGTTGCTGATTGCCAGTTTGCTGATGTGGCTATGCTACCGAGTTCTCGTCCGCCTTTGACTGACAACCGCCCACCGACCACCGACAACAGTTTGCAGGCCACGCGTCTGGGCAAGCGTTACGGCGCGCGAGTAGTTTTTAAAAATCTTGATTTTGCTGTCAGCAATGGCTGTGTGGCGGCGATCTTAGGAGCGAACGGAGCCGGAAAAAGCACGCTTTTGCGTTTAAGTGCTGGTCTTTTGCGGCCCGATGCCGGTGAAATCAAGTTTCGCACGGCGCAAAACGAAATTTCCGGCGGCAAATTGCGCGAAATTTGCGGATTATCAGCGCCCGACGCGCCGGTTTATCGGGAACTGACGTGCTTTGAAAATTTGGAATTCTTCGCTCAAGCGCGCGGCGTGGATTTTTCGGAAACCGCGTTGCTTTTGCAGCTTGAAAAGTTCGCTTTGCGCGCGCGGCGCCACGATTTAGCGGGCGATTTATCCAGCGGCCTGCGCGCCCGTTTGCAATTAGCCGTTGCCACGTTGCACGCGCCGCCGCTGTTATTATTGGATGAGCCATCGGCCAATTTAGACGACGCGGGCCGCGCCCTCTTAAAGCGCGTTTTGGAAGAACAACGCGCGCGTGGCTTGGCTTTAGTGGCGACAAACGACTCGCGCGATTTGGAATTATGCGACGCGCGCATTGAGGTAAGATGACCAACTCGTCACTTGTCACACGTCAATCGTCACTCAAAATGGCTCGCGCTGTTTTTCTCAAAGATTGGCGCGGCGAATGGCGCGTGCGTGCGGCATTGAATGCGATTGTGCTTTTTGCGATTGCGGCGCCGATTGCGCTCAGTTTCAGTGTGGCGCGGCAGCATTTGGAGCCGGAAACGCAGGGCGGCTTGTTATGGGCCGTATTATTATTCGCAGCATTGGTTGGTTTATCGCGCGCTTTTGTCAAAGAAGAAGAAAGCGGCACGGCGCACCTGTTAAAATTGAGTTGCCCGCCGCAAGCCGTGATGTGGGGTAAAGCGGCCTTTAATTTGACATTGCTCGTCGCCACGCAATTGGCCGCTGTGCCGATTTTTATGGTATTGCTGGGCGCCAAGCCGTTTTTGCCGGGCGCGCTGTTTTTGGTTTTACTGCTCGGCGACATTGGACTCGCGGGCGTTTCGACTTTGCTCGGCGCGATGGCCGCGCAAACGCGTTCGCGCGGCGCCTTGTTTGCAGCGATTGCGATTCCGGTTTTGCTGCCGCTTTTGGTGGCCGCTGCCGAAGCCACTGCTATCGCCTTTGGCAAGCCCGGCTCGGTTGCGGTGCCATTGCAAATGTTAGCCTCTTACGATGCAGCCATGTTAGCCGCCGCGTGGATGCTGTTTGATTTTGTGTGGGCACCTTGAACGGCAGTTTTGAGTTAGGAGTTTTGAGTTGATTTTGTGCGCTTTGCGCTTTTTGTAGCGGCGCAAAGCGCCACCAATTCAACTCAAAACTCCTAACTCAAAACTCCTAACTCATTCTATGATTTTCAACATCATTATTGGAATTTGGGTGACGGCGGGCATTTTGATGGGCTTTGCCAAAACGCCAGCGGTTCAATTGGTGGACACGCCGATTGCTTTCATGCACATTCCGATGGCGATCACGATGGAAGTGGCGTTTTTGGGCGCGGCCATTTATGGCGGCTTATGGCTCGCGCGGCGGCGTCCGGGCGATGACGCGATGTCGCTGGCCTTTGCCGAAATCGGTTTGTGGTTTGGCCTGATTGCCACTACGACGGGTTCGATTTGGGCAAAAGTGAACTGGAATGCTTATTGGAGTTGGGACCCGCAGCAAACCGGAATCGTGGCGACGCTGCTCACTTATGCGGCGCTTTTTGCTTTGCGAAATGCCAACGATGACGAAAACAAAGCGCGCGATTTGTGGGCGGTTTACGCGATTTTTGGATTTATCGCGGCGATTTTTTGGACGTATATGTTTCGTCGCTTGCTGCCGACTTTGCATCCCGAAAATATCATGGCGCAAAGCGACGACACTTTTAAGACAGTGCTGCGCTTCAATTATCTTGGTTTCATTTTGCTGATGATCCGCATTGTGCAACTGCGCGCCCGCGTGGAGCGCGCTTCGTTGCGTTTAAGGGAAATGTCATGGATGTAAATGTGCTAATGAAAAACGCGCCGATTGTCATTGTGGCGCTGATAACATGGGGCGGCGTTTTCGCATATTTGGTGCGCTTGGAAATGCTGACGCGCAACCTCGAAAAACAAGCCGAAATCGCGCGCGAACAGCGCGACGAAGAAGGCGAAATCTCCTCATAGACCGCAAATTTCAATTGTAAAACCATGAAATTGTTGCCGTTGGCGCTGAACGTGCAAAACCGGCGCTGCGTGATTTTCGGAGCGGGCGCCGTGGCACGGCGCAAAGCGCTATCGCTGCTCGAATGCGGCGCACAACTTTTGGTTGTCGCGCCGCATTTTGACGAATCGTGGGCCGATTTTTCGTGCGAAAAAAGTATGCGCCTTTACCAAACGGGCGATTGCGCGGGCGCTTTGTTAATATTCGCTTGCACCAATGATGTCGAAGTCAACCGTCAAATCGCCGACGAAGCGCACCAATTGAACATTTTGTGCAACGTAGCCGACGAAGGCGAGGCCGGTGATTTTCATTCTATGGCCGCTTTGCGGCGCGGCGATATTTGCATTGGAATTTCAACTTCGGGCGGTAGTCCGGCGCTTTCGCGGCACTTGAAAGAGAAAATCGGTGAAACCATCGGGCCGGAATACGATTCTTTGCTTGACTCCTTAGCCGCGCGCCGCGAAGCCTTGCCGCAAGTGATGAAAGAGCAAAGCCAGCGCGCCGCGTTCTGGCGCGCGGTTTTAGGAAGTGACATTCTAAATTTGCTGCGTGCGGGCCAAACGGAAGACGCCGAAAAATTACTGCAAACTTTTCTGACCACTGACCACTGACAACCAACCACTGACGAAATGCAGCTTTACCTGTTAGGCCTAAGCCACAAAACGGCACCCGTGGAGGTGCGCGAAAAACTCGCGCTCGGCCCCGAACGGTTGCCCGAAGCGTTGCAATTTTTGCGGCGCGTGGCGGGAATGCAAGAAGCGGCCATTTTATCAACGTGCAATCGCGCCGAAATTTACGCCGTTGGCGATGCCGCCGCCGGGGCGCGTCTCGAAAGTTTTTTAGAGGAATTTCATCATGTTCCGGCGCGCACGCTGCAAGATTGCTTATATCGCGGCCACGACGCGCAATCGGCGCGGCATTTATTTCGCGTCGCCAGTGGCGTGGAAAGTTTGGTGTTGGGCGAAAGCGAAATCTTGGGCCAAATCAAAAGCGCTTTTGAAATCGCGCGGCAAAGCGGCACCAGCAGCAAAGTTCTCGATGAACTGTTTCGCCGCGCCATCGCATGCGGCAAACGAACGCGAACCGAAAGTGCCATCGGGCGTGGCGCCTTAAGCGTCGGCAGCGCGTCGGTAGAACTCGCCAAGCAAATTTTCGGGCCGCTGGCTGGCCACACCGTTCTCATTTTAGGCGCCGGAAAAATGTCGGCGCGCACGGCCAAAACTTTGGTTGATTCGGGCGCTAAATGCGTTTTGGTCGCCAATCGCACCTTTGAAAAAGCCGAAGAACTGGCGGCGCAATTTGGCCCCGATGGACACGCCGTCAAATGGGAAGAGTTTCCACAGAAATTAAGCGAAGCCGATATTGTAATTGCTTCTACGCGCGCGCCGGGGCACATTGTCAAAGCCAGTCACGTCGCCGAAGCGATGCGTAAGCGGCGCCATCGCCCGCTGTTTTTGGTGGACATCGCGGTGCCGCGCGACATTGACCCGCAGGCGCATCATCTGGACAACGTTTTTGTTTACGACATTGACGATTTGCAAGGCGTGGTCAACGCGAATTTAGCGCACCGCACATTGGAATTGCCGCAAGTGGAAAGCATTATCGAAAGCGAAGTGGAGAACTGGCAAAAGTGGTATCGTGCGCGGGCCGCGCAGCCGGTGATGGCGGCTTTGGCGCGTCGCGGCGCGCAAATCCGCGAAAGCGAAGTCGAAGCGACTTTGGCGCAATTGCCGAATCTTTCGGAGCGCGAACGCGAAATTGTCAAGGCGTTGGCGAAGTCCATCGAAGGCAAAATTTTGCACGCGCCGCTGCGTCATTTGCGCGAAGCGGGCGAAAGCGGTTCGAGCGATGTGGAAGCGTTGCAGCGCGCGTTTAAATTGGAAGAAACCAAAAACGAAAACAACCACGAAAACAGCGAGGAGGCGGCCTGATGGAATTTCTTGCACGCAACGAAAACCTGTTTTTAACCGGCGCGATTGTGGCGTATCTGGTCGCCATGATTGGTTTTTGGATTCAACTTTTCATGCGCGCCGACGATGATTCTCCACGCGCCGAGCGCTGGCACGCGCGGGCCGCCCTTTGGGGACGCGCTTTGTTGTGTTTGGGCGTGGTGACGCACGCGTTTTCGCTTGTCGGGCAGGGTAGCGCTTTATTGATCGTGCGCGCTGGTTTCGCCGGAATTTTCGGTTGGGGTTTGGCGCTCGCTTATTTGCTGTGCGGCCCCAAACTCAAGCGCGATTCGATGGGTGCTTTTGTCACGCCGGTCACACTTTTAGCGGCGTTTTATTCCTTAACTGCCGAACCTCTGCACAGCGGCGCGCGCAGCGATTTGCTGAAAATGCAATGGACGCCGATTCACGTCACGATTATCATTTTGGCTTACGTCGGGCTGGCTTTTGCTTTCGCCTCGGCGCTGATTTATCTGATTCAGGAAACGCTGCTCAAGCGCAAAAAACTGACGGGTTTATGGCAGCGCTTGCCATCTCTGCAAGTGGCGGATGATTTAATCTATCGCGCCACGGTTTTCGGCTCGGCGCTGCTGGTATTGGGTTTACTCACCGGCGTGGCAGGCATGGCGCAGCAACCCGGCTATCAGCCGATGCGTGACCCGAAAGTTTTGGTTTCGATGTTTTCGTGGTTTCCCTTCGCGCTTTATTTAATCGCGCGCTGGTGGCTCGGTTGGCGCGGACGCAGCACCAATTTGGTCGTGATTTACGGCTTTTTGATCTTGGTGATTTCGTTTTTAGGCGCTCCACACGTTATTAGCGGCCAATAATCGGCTACTTTGGGCCAAACATTGCCCCCTTTGTGCTAAACATTGAAGACTTCGGGTCAATTATTGGCGCCTTCGGGTCAATTATTGGCGCCTTCGGGTCAATTATTGATGTCTTCGGGTCAATTATTGATGTCTTCGGGTTAGTTATTGGCCTCTTCGGGTCAATTATTGGCCTCTTTGGATCAAACATTGAAGTCTTCGAGCCAACTTTTGGGATCTTCGAGTCCAACATTGACATGACAAACTCCCTTATTACAATGGGCACGCGCGGCAGCGCTTTGGCATTGGCGCAGGCGCGGCAATTTGCGCGGCAACTGGAAGCGACGCATGAAGGTTTGCGCGTCGAAGAAAAAATCATTCGCACTACGGGCGATAAGCAGCAAAATGTGCCGTTGCCCGCCATTGGCGGCAAAGGCGTTTTTACGCTGGAAATCGAAGACGCTTTGCACACGGGCGAAATTGATTTTGCGGTGCATTCGCTCAAAGATTTGCCGCCCGATTTGCCCGAAGGACTCGTTTTAGGTGCTATTCCGCGCCGCGCCGACGCGGGCGATGTGTGTATTTTGCGCGAAAAAAACAGCGCGCTTTCGCTTGATTCTCTGCCGCAAGGCGCGAAAGTGGGCACCTCCAGTTTGCGGCGCAAGGCACAGCTTTTGTATTTGCGGCCCGATTTGCAAATCGAAAATATTCGCGGCAACATTGATACGCGCATTCGCAAACTTGACGAGCAAGATTTCGATGCGATTTTATTGGCACACGCTGGTTTGCAGCGGCTTGGTTTACTGGAACAAATCGGCGGACGTTGGTTTGCCTTGGACGAAGGCGAATTTGTGCCTGCGCCGGGACAAGGCGCGTTGGCTATCGAAGCGCGCGAAGATGATTCAGTAACTTTGAAATTATTATTGGCTTTAGATAATGCCGCCACGCGCGCCGAAATTGGCGCCGAGCGCACAGCGATGCGCGCTTTGAATGCCGGTTGCTCGACACCTCTGGGCGCGCGGGCTGTGGTTTTTGGCGAAGAATTGCATTTATGGGCCACTGTTTTATCGCCCGATGGGGCGCGGCGACTTTTTGCCGAGGCACAGGGTGATATGCAAAACGCCGCGCGATTGGGAGAAACTGTGGCGCGCGAGTTGCTTGAGAAGGGCGCGGCGGATTTAATGAATCTGTGAAAAACATCTCCAAAAGCGCGCTGTGAGCGTGCTTTTTTGTTATGTCTGAAACCAAATAAAAGACCGAGTAATGAATATTCCCCCCGATCAAAAGCCGGATTTGTCGCAAGCGCCGCTGTTGCAAAATGGCGGTTTGACGCGCGAATTTACGCGCATTGTTTTTTTGGTTTTTGTTGTGGTTTCGGGATGGCAATTAGCGCATCAATTGGTCGAAATTCTCCTGATGTTCGCCATGGTGTTTTTGCTGGCGATCATTTTGAATTCCGTTGTTGTGTCGCTCGAAAAACGCGGCGTGCGGCGCGGTTTGGCCGTTGGACTTATCATGTTGGCGCTTATCGGCGCCATTGCTTTGGGCGGGTTTCTCATTGTGCCGCCCGCTCTCAAACAGGCCAATCAATTAGCCGTCAAAGCGCCAACCTATTGGAAAACCATTCAAGGACGCATCGGTGAATTAGAGGAAAAATATCCCTCGCTCAAACAGGTTTTGCCCGCGCTTACTGAAGAAAAAGCCGCTGGGAATGTCGTAAGCAGTCGTGAGGATTCGGTGCGGAAATCAACGACACAGCCCGCAGAAAACAGCAAGCCCGATGCAAACAGCGAAAAATCAGCCACCGATTCGTCTGACAGGGACGCCAATTCTGTAAATAATGCCTCAAACAGCGAAAACAGCGCGACTTCAGATGAATCGGCTTCGGGCGAAGCGCCGGTCCCGCCGGATATTAGCGGTAATAAAGAGGACGCGACTTCTGAGGAAAAACCAGACAAATCATCCGCCGATAAGTCAGCCAATAAATCAAGCAACAGCAAAACTGTAACGCGCAGCGTCACGACGAAAACGGACAGTGCGCCGCCGAAAACAAAAGGGGAGCCGTTGGCGCCACTTACCGGTTTTCTGCAACAAGACGCGCTTTTGGGCTATGCGAAAAGCGCTGTTGCGATTACTGCATCGCTGGCGGGCGCCATTTTTGTGACGTTGCTGTCGTTTTTGCTGCTGATGTTTACGCTGGCCAATCCGCAGGCGTTAGTCGGCGGTTTACTGAGCGTAGCCCCGGAGAATCAACGCGAAGCAACGCGCCGTTCGTTAGCGCGCGTTTTTCAACAAATGACAGGCTGGGCGCGGGCCACTTTGATAAACGGCACTATTACCGGCGTGCTGACGGGCGTCGGTTTGGCTATGGTCGGCGTGCAACCGGCTTTGGTCTTCGGCATTTGCGCGTTTTTCGGTGAGTTTGTGCCTAACGTCGGCCCACTTGTGGCGGCGGCTCCGGCGATTTTCGTGGCGCTTAGTATGGGGCCAAGCAAAGCGGCGGCGGCCTTGGGCGTGATTATTTTCGTGCAGGCTGTGGCGAGCAACGCTTTAAACCCGATTATCATGGGCCGCGAGATGAAACTGCATCCGGTCACCATCACTTTTTACGCTTTAGCGATGGGCAAATTATTTGGCGTTACAGGCGCGATTTTAGCGGTGCCTGCGGCAGCGACAACGAAAATTTTAGTGGAAGAATTTTATTTGCGTCCGCACCGCGTCAACGAAGCCATCATCGCAGGACAAGCGCTCGGCATCGTCATGAACGAAGCGGGCGTAGACGAACCGGACATAGATAAAGTGGACGAAGATGAGCCGGACGAAAATAAACCGGACAACTAAATGATTTGCCAACGCGGTATGTATTTGAAGCGATTTCTTGGTTTACTTACTGATGCGCCAATTCCGGCACGTTAGGCGCCCCTTATATGAGCGAACAAGCGTTACAAGAAGAAAATCAGGCAAAGGAAGAGGAAAACCTTACAGAAACGCCCCTGACCGAAGACACGGAGCATTTATTCCGGCGTCTGCGCGGCCCGCTGGACGGCGTTCGTAACCATGACCGCGATGCGTTGCGCGATCATTTGGTGCTGGTTC
>JANMKN010000206.1:0-14862 GCA_031372065.1 Abditibacteriaceae bacterium
GTGACTATCCAGGCGAAATATGCCGGCTATTTAGGTCGTCAGTCGGTTGAGATCGAGCGCAATCAGGCGAACGAAAACACGGTCATACCAGCCAGTTTTGATTACGCCCGCGTTACCGGTCTGTCGGCGGAAGTGCTGCAAAAGCTTAAAGACGCTCCGAATTATTCACTGTGGAGCGTCAGCCCGAAATGCTTTGACGTGACTTTAGATAAAGAATCGCCGTTTCAAATTGGCGATTCGGTTTTCGATGTTGACCGGCAAGGCAACGGTTTCAAGTTCGTCAACAACAAAATTCACAGTCCGGGCCGCGTTTTGATTAAAGCGGGCGGTTTTGGCATTGTCGCGGACAACGACCTTGACACGCCGCATAACATTACGGTTTGCCCTGAAATTCCCGGCGAAGCAGCAGCGGGCATCAAAAACCTGATTATTCGCAACAATACCATTCGCGAGGCCGGTTATTTTTGTCCCGCGCCGTGGTCGGCCTCGGCAGGCGCGCTTTCGATTACCGCAGGAACCAATCCGCCAAATTTGCGTGGTGCGGGTGTCTTTGATGGCTTGCTAATTGAAGGCAACATTTTCCAGAACTGCAACGGCCCTAACCTCGTGATCTCTTCCGCGCGCAATGTCATGGTGCGCCAAAACAAATACATCAAGCCGCAACAAACCAAGCCCAATGACACTGGCATCAGCTATGGTATTGCAACGAATTCTGTGGTGTGGATTAGCAACAGCGAAAAAGTGCAAATGGTCGGCGACGAAGCCGCTGAAATTGGCCCCTTTGTGGGCGTGCCGATTGTCGTCATGCCAAGCGTAAAGCCGTAACCGAAGAGAAATTGCCAATTCCGCTCATCGTTTCGCCGAAATGCCTCTTCATTTCGGTGATATTAAAAGGCATTTTGATGAAATGAAGAAGCATTTCGGCGAAATCGTGTTTAATATCGGCGATATTAAAAGGCATATCGGTGAAATTAAAGGACATTTCACCGATATTAGAGGGCATTTTAGCGACATAAAAAGGCTTTTCGGCGGGTTATGACCTAAACAAAGTGCCACATTTTCAATAATGTGAGAACTTTTAAAGTTGTAGAAACAGGCGCTTTACCAAATTTCCATTTGCCAAGCAGCAATTACTCCTACCTCATTCTTCGCCGCGCTCTTCGCGGGCGCGACGTTTGGCGGCGCGCAGGCGGGCCATCGGGCTGTCTTCGTCTTCTTCGGGCGCGGCAGGTTGGGGCTGCTGCGAAGACGGCGGCGTTTGCGAGGAAACCGGCGCGCGTTCGATGGGCGGCGGTGGTGGCGCGGCAACTCCGCCGGGCGGTGGCGGCGCAACCGGCGGCGCGCTAACCGGCGGGCTGACCGGCAAACTGCCTCCCGCTTCCGGCCTCCCGCTTCCCGCCTCCGGCTTCCCGCTTCCCGCCTTCCCGCTTTCTGACCCCTGACCACTAACCCCTGCCCGCTGTTTAGCCCGCAAGAGGCTGTCCATGCTTTGGTCGCGTTGAGGGGCCGCTTTGGGGCTACCGGTTTTGGCAGCTTTGGGCTGGCGCTTGAAACGACTGCGCAGGTTTTGCAATTCGGTTTCGCCCCACATCAGGCGGCGCACGGCGACATCGAGCGGGAAAAGCAGCGCGGCGCAGGCCAAAAGTGGCAGCCAAATGTCGCGCGGCGCGCGGGCCGGAGTGCGCGGACGTGTGAAAACTTTTTCGGCGTCTTTAAAATCAAATCTGTCCCCGCCGCCGAGTTGTCGCACGCGGTAAAGCAAGTTTTCGTCGGTTCCGGTCTTGCCATATTCGGGCGAATAGGGCAAAACGGCGCCGGTAATTTGCGAAGTGGTTTTGCCTTCGCGCTTGGTTTGAATGTTGACCAAATACGTTCCGAGTTGGCGCGCGTCGAAGTTGGCTTCGTAGCGGCCCGGCCCGGTTTGGTCGAGCGACAAATCCAGCGATTTCATGTTCGGCTGCACAAGGCGCGCTTTCGGCTCCAAGAAATTCATGAAATTGCCCTTGGAATCCACCGCTTCGATGGTGATTTTGCCTTTGCCTTTGTCTATGTCCACAAGGGTTTGCAGGTCGCTCGAACTGCTTTGCCTCATGCTCCAACGCACGGTTTGCGCCCAAAATTTCGAGTAGCCGCTCCACGGCACCCACGCGGCGGCCCAACGTTGGCGCGCGTCGCTTGTCCACGCCACGGCTTTGCCCAAACCATACTGCCACGTCGCTAAAACCGGATCATCTTGATGACTTTGCAAAACATTGATCGCCGTCGGCTTTTTGGTGGTGCCGACGTAGCCCAGCAGCGGCGGCGTGCCGCCAATGCCTTTGAGAATCGAACTTTCGGCGGCTTTAACGGGATTAAAGGTTTCTTCGATAATCGCCGAACGCGAAACCGTGGCGGCTTCTTTGAGGAAGATATTGGGAATTTGCTTGGGGTTCAGCACCACATAAGCGCGCCCGCTGTTCTGTTTGGCAATCCACGCCATTGATTTGGTGGTCATGCCGCCAATTCCATCGTGCGGGTTAATAATCACCGTCGAAACGGTAATTTTCGCGGCCTGAAACTTGGCGACAAGCGCCGGGCCGGGCGGCGAAGGATCGCCATCGCTGACGATAATGCAATGCTTCAGCGCGGCGTTGGTTTTTATTAGGCCGTTGTAGCAGGTTTGCAGCGCGGCGTCGAAATCAGGCATATCGCCGGGATTGACTTTGCGTGTCATAGCGAGCATTCGCTGGCGATTCGGCCCGACTTTGAGCATTCCGCCGGGAAAAACCCAGTTGGCATCGAATCCGTAAACGCAAATGCCCGCCCAATCGTTTTCGCCGAGTTGCCGAATCACTTGCGAGCAAATGGATTTCGTCCAATCGTTGCCATTTTGAAACTCGCACGAATGCATCACCATCGCCACGGCGCCGCCGGGGATGACCTGCATATTTTTGATGTCCATCGTGACGGGCAGCGTTTCTTCGATGGCTGTTTCGCGGTAACCGCCCGGCCCATAGGAGTATTCGCCGCCGACCATGACAAGGCCGCAGCCCAAATCGCGCACATAACTTTGCAGCGCCAGCATTTGCTTTTCGGTCATGTCCCACGCCGGGACGTTGTCCAAAACGATGGCATCGTAAGGCTGCATCGTCGTGAGATTGGGCGGCAAACCGCCTGCGCCGGTTAGCTCGACGTTGACTTTTTCGCGTTGCAAGGCTTGCGCTAAAAACTGCGTTTGCTGCGTGTCGGTGCCGACCAGCAAAACGCGCGGCTTGCCCTGCACATTAACAAAACCCAGCGCGCGATTATTTTCGACGGTGGTGTCGTCGGAAGACTTCGCTTCAATTTTCGCTTCAAAGATGCTGGCGCCCGCCTTTTCGACGGTCTGCGGAAAAACAAAAACGTTTTTCGCGCCTTCGCCTTCGCCGCCGTTGAGATGCACATCGCGCGAGCCGAGATATTGCCCATCGCGGAAGAGTTTGAGCGTCGCATCGGCATCTTGGGTGGAGCGCACGATAGCTTTGACTTCAATCGGCTCACCGATTTTGGCCTCGCTGGGCACCGTCATTTTTTCAATGAGAACTTCATGGCGCTGCGGCGAAGTCAGCGGCACCACGTCAATTTTCACTTCGTTGTTGCTGGCAACTTGCGCTTCATCCACCACATCGCCCAAGTTTTCGTTGCCATCCGAGAGAATCACGATGCGCTTTTGCATTCCGTCGGGCAGCGACGCCATTGCAAGGCGAATCGCGCCCGCGATGTCGGTAAATTCCGTGGCGGTGACGGTTTGAATTTTTCCCAGATTGGGCGAGTTGCCGGGCGCCAATTCGATATACGCATCGCGCCCGAAAACCACCACGCCCCACAAATCATTTGCTTTGCGATTGGGCAGCTTTACGGCGTTGTTAATGAACTCTTCGGCCTGCACTTTGGCTTTGGCGCCCACGGAATCGGAATAATCCACCACGAACATGGTTGCCATGTCGCGGTTGAACTTGACGAATTGCAATCCGGCCAAAGCCAGCACAATCAGCGTCAGCAAAACGAGGCGCATGGCAATGGCCGCGCGCCGCCGCGCATTGGACAAATCGGCGAGCGAACGCCCGGCCAGCCACACAAAATAAAAGGCCAGTGGCGGCCACAGCAAAAGCGCCCACGGATTAGTAAAAGACAGGCCGAAATTCATTCGATTGACGATTTCAACGCGAATAAATTCGCGGCTGAATCAAAACGTGCATTATTTCAGAGAAAAGGTCGCTGTTTTAATGCCAACTTCGGATGGTTTAAGCCGTTTTACATGACCATCGGCAAACGCATAATTTGCGGTGTCATGATGGCGGCGGGCTGGAGAATTTGCTGTCGAAATCCAGCTCTGGGGCAAGGCGTTTAAATTGTAACGTGCAGTGGAATTAGTGGAGCCACCATCGCCATCGCCCATTGTAATTAACAGCGCTGGTGACTTTATTTTTTCTGAAAGCACACCTGACACATTCGTGTTGAGCCAGTAATCAGTGTAGCCAGCCTTCATCGGGTCTTTTTGAGCCGCATGACTTTCAGAAGGGCACTGAAGAAGATCGTTATTTTTCAGATAAGGCCAGACCGCATCGGCCCAGCCATAACAAGCGAAACCCCGACGACCCGTTGAACTTTTTGCTGCCAGAGTGGCCTTCGGCATACGCTCATCGAAATCCTGCTGATACATCAACAGAGCCGTGGAGATTTGCTTTAAATTGCTCATGCACGCTGCATCGCGCGCATAATCGCGGGCGCGTTCAAAGGCAGACGAGTCCGCCGTTTGCGCCAAAACCGGCACCAACAAGGCGCCTGCCACACTCATAACGGCGCCCAGTGCCACCAATTCCCCACGACTGAAACCATTTCGCTTTTGCATCATAATCTCCTTTAGCGAACTATGAAAGTCGCCGCTTTGGTTCCGACTTCTTTTGCGGCCAATCGCTCGACGTGTCCATCGGCAAAGGCATAGCAGCCTTGATTCAAATGGCGCCGCGCCGGTGAATTGACGGTTTTAATCCAGCTTTTCGGCAGCGATTTTAAATTGTAACGCGCATTGGAATTGAATGAGCCACCATCTCCATCACCAGCCAGCAAATTTAAAATCGGCGCTCGAACGATCACTAAATCAAGAGAGGAAAAGTTGGCGTTATACCAGTAGTCGGTATAACCCGGCAGGGTTGAATTAGTTTGCCCTCGATTTCTTTCCGATGGGCATTGATAAATCTGCGTGCTGCGAATATAAGGTTGAATCGCGTCGGCCCAACCATAAGGAGGATTGCCATTTTGCGAGCCAGCCCCCACGATGATAATGGGGTAACGCTCATCGTAATCCTGCACATATTGCAGAAATCCCAAACTAACCTGCTTGAGATTATTGCTGCATGAATTGGCGCGAGATTCCGATGCCGCATTTTGATCTCTGTTACTTTGCGCCAAAACCGGCACCAGTAAAACAGCGCCGATGCTGATAACAGCGCCCAAAGCCAGCAATTCCCAACGACTAAATCCCTTTCGTTTTTGCTCTTTCATCCTAATCTCCTTTATTTCGCTTTTTCGTTTTGCCAACGCTTGGCCGCGTCGCGCACGCTTTGTAAGGCTGCGGCGCGGTTTTTGAGGCCGGTTAATTCGATTTGGTTGCCTTCAAAGGTTTGATAATCCTTTAAAAAACCTTCCAGTTCGCGCACAAGGCGCGGCGAAAGGTCATCCAAATTACGAATGTCATCCCATGTCGCGGCGGCGCCTTCGAGCGAAACCGGCACACCAATTAAGCGATCATTTTCGTCGCCGTTTTTGATTAAACCAATCGAGCCGACAATGCGCGTCCGCACTAAACAGCCGGGAAAACATGGTTCGTCAACGAGCAGCGCTACATCAATGGCGTCGCCGTCGTCGGCCAAAGTTTGCGGGATAAAACCGAAATCGCAGGGCCATGTCATGCCGCCGCGCAAAATACGCCGTAATTCGATGACGCCGTAAGTTTCCTTATACGCGAATTTGTTGCGCGTGCCTTTGGGCGTTTCGACAATGACGTTCACCGCGTCTTTTTCGATGAGATCGCAAAACGGCGGAATGTGATCGAAAGAATAGCCTTGCGAGAAATTCGACATAATTTCAGTTTAGCTTTTTGCAGCCGTCATTTTTGAGGGCGCCGTTTGTGGCAAGTAAATTTTCTGCACACGATGATTACCGGTATCGGCGATGTAAACCGCACCGTCGGGGCCAAGCGCGAGGCCCCACGGATTGAAAAGTTGGCCCGGCGCGCGGCCCGGACTGCCCCAACTGATGATAAATTGGCCGTCCGGCGTCCATTTTTGCACGCGGCTGGTGGCATATTCGACGGTATAAATAAAACCGTCTTTGTCCGTCGCCACACCGTAAACATAGGTCAATTGGCCCGGTGCGCGGCCCGGCGTGCCGAATTGTCCCTTAAACGCGCCGGTTTTGCGGTCAAGGCGCTGAATGCGATGGTTGCAAATGTCGGCCACCAATAAATCGCCTTCTTTGGAAATAGCAAGGCCGCACGGACGGCGAAATTGGCGCGGGCCTTCGCCGTGACCTTCCCACGAAGCGATGAGTTTGCCGTCTTCTGTCCACTTAGAAATGCGGTCATGATCGCCGCCGTAATCGGCGATATAAAGAAAGCCATCGCTGTCCACGCAAATGCCGGTTGCCAGCAAAAAACCACCTTTTTGCGGGCCGTAAACACCAAACGAACGCAGCAATTTGCCTTCGGGCGTGTAAAGGCGAATTTTCGAGTAATGTGTGTCGCACACCACGATGTTGCCGCTTTTGGTAATCGCGACGCCTTCGGGACGGCCTTTATCAATCGAAGGCACGCGCCAGCGCTTGATGAATTTGCCGCCGTCCGTCCATTTTTGCACATAACCGGACGAATCTACCGCGTAAACCAGATGAGTTGCTGTCACAACAAGGGCGCGCGGCTCGTAAAACAGGCCCGCCGTTTGGCCTTTCTTGCCGCCCCAAATTTGCGGCACGGCAGGTTTTGCAGCCGTGTTGAGAGGCGGCGCGCTGGCATGGTGGCAACCACCCAAGATGCAAGACATGAGCAGCAAAAGGCCAAAATAAGCGCCAAGGCGCGCGAAGTTTTTCTGCATTTTAAACCGCTGAAAAGCGTAAAACTGTGTCAGATTCGTTATCTCGCATCGCTTTGGCGATAATTCCTATCGCTTTAACGAGCCGTCGTTTTACATTGCAGAATCCGATAGCCGTGCTTGATTTCGGTAGTTTCACACGCGCCGAACTGATTTTGCAGGCGTTTTTGCCATGATTTGGCGCCTTGCGCGGTGCGCAAAACGACCCATAAGGCGCCGCCCTGCTTTAAACAACGCTGCGCGTCGTCAAAAAGGCGCGCAATGGTTTCGTTTCCGGCGCGCACCGGCGGATTAAAGAATATCACGTCGAAAAACTCGCTTTTGGCCGCCGAAAGACCGTCGCCGCACCAGAAAAAAGCGTTTTTCAAGTCATTTAGCCGCGCGTTTTGATGCGCCAGTGCCACGGCGCGTTCGTTGATGTCACAACCAAAAACCAGAGTTTGCGGCGCCAAAACCGCCGCGAAGCACGAAATCGCGCCCCAACCGCAGCCCAAATCGGCCAATTTTGCTTTTTCGGGCCACGAACTATCTCTTAGCGCGGTTTCAAGCAGCAAACGTGAGCCTTCATCGAGCGCGCTTTTGGAAAACACGCCGTCGCCGCTGATAAACGGCAAAGTGACACCGCTTAAAGTGGCTTCAATCTGGCGCGAGGTTTGTTGGAGCGGGGTCGCTGGCGAAAAATAATGCGAGGCAGAACGCGACATGAAAATGCTTTATGAAACTCGTAACGAAGTGGCAGTTTAGCAGACGCGCGGCACAAAATAGCGGGTGGGAAGGCCCTGCGGCAGGGCAATCGCACGAGAAATTATTGGTAGAAAGAGGCTTGTCATTCCGAGTGAAAAGGCGCGGGTGCGACGCGATTTTGTCGCGCCGAACCTTGGAATCGAGGAATCTCGCCGTTTTTCGAGCCACAGAAAGATTCTTCGATCCTGCCCAGAGGGCACCCGTTTTCTTGCCGAGACAAGAAAACTCCGCTCACAATGACAACTCTTCTGCTCTTTAGAATTCTCATGCGATTGCCTGCTCCACAAGTAGCACTTTGGCTCGTTTATTAGGCAATCTGATAACCTTTGATTGGTTATATAGAAACATCAATGGAGTCCGCCGCTTCTTCCTCGCCACAGCAACTATATTCAGCGCCACAGAGCCTTTCTGATCGGCAAATCGCGGACAGCCTGCCGCAACTCGTGTGGACTTGCACGCCTGAGGGCGATTGCGATTACCTGAGCCGTCAATGGGTGGAATATACCGGCATTCCCGAACGCGACCAATTAAAATTTGGCTGGCTGCAGCAAGTCCATCCCGATGACCGCGCCAATGTCATCGGCACTTGGAACCAAAGCGCGGCAGCGGGTAAGAATCTTGATATTGAATTTCGCATTCGTCGTTTCGATGGCGTTTATCGCTGGTTCAAAACGCGCGCCGTGCCGGTGCGCGATGCCGATCATAAAATCCTGCGTTGGTTTGGCAGCAACACCGACATCGAAGATTTAAAACAAGCAGAGACCGCGTTGCGCGAAAGCGAAGAATTGTTTCGTGCCACCTTTGATCAAGCCGCTGTGGGCATCGCGCACGTTTCCACAGATAACTATTTATTGCGCGTCAATCAAAAGCTGTGCGACATTTTGGGCTACACGCGCGAAGAATTGCTGCAACTGAGCTTTACAAACATCACTTGGCCGGAGGATGCCGACCTGCATATTGCACAAAATGCCGATTTGCTGGCCGGTAAAACCGAAAGTATGCGCCTTGAAAAGCGTTATATTCACAAAAACGGCAGACCTCTTTGGGCCAATGTCACCGTGTCGCTGCGTCGCAACGCCGATGGTTCGCCGCGTTATTATATTTCGGTGCTGGAAGACATTTCCGGGCGCAAACGCGCCGAGGAATCGCTGCAACTTTTGGCGCGCACCGGCCAAACGTTAGGCGCCACCTTGGACGCGGATGAGACCGTGCGCGAATTAATAGATTTACTGCTGCCGCATTGGGCTGATTGGGCCAGCGTTCAATACATCAAAGAAAGCGAAACGGGCACTGTCATTCGCAACGTCGCCATGCGCCATGTGGATGCGCGCAAAGACGCCATTGGTCTTGAATTAGTCAATCGTTTTGCCGGTGATGCGGTGGCGACCGCGCCGTTTTTAGCGACTTTGCGCCAAGGGGCACGGTTAATTGCCGACCCCGGCCCCGATTACATGATTGCGCCTGATGCCGATCCCGAATTTGCCCGTTTAATTCGCTCGCTTGAAATCAAATCGGCCATCCTGATGCCTCTTTTGTCGCATACCGAGAAAGACATTGAGGGAAAACCACGCTTATTGGGCGCGTTTGCCTGCCATATTACCGAGTCAAACAGGCACTACGATGAGCAGGACTTGGCTCTTTTCAAGGAAATCGGACACCGCGTGAGCGTTGCCATTGACCACGCGAATTTGTATGCCGATGCCCAAGTCGCCCGCCACGCTGCGGAAGACGCCAATCGCGCCAAAGACGAATTTCTTTCCATTGTCTCGCACGAACTGCGCACGCCCTTGACACCGGTGGTCGGTTGGGTGGGCCTGCTGCGTCATGAGATGGACGAACAACTCAGAAACGAGGCGTTGGATGTGATTGAGCGCAACTTGAATATGCAAGTAAAGATCGTGAATGATATTCTCGACACCTCGCGCATCACATCCGGCAAACTTAGTTTGCACCCGAAAATCCTCTCGCTTGTGCCGCTGGTTCAAGAATCGCTCGAAGCCGTGCAAGATCAAGCCAAAGCCAAAGCAGTGGCACTTTTCTTTTCCCACCCGGCGCAGGACATCTTCGTGGACGGAGATGCCCTGCGATTGCGTCAGATCGTTTGGAATTTACTAAGCAACGCCATAAAATTCACGCCCTCTATGGGCCGCATTGAGCTACAAATCCGCTGCCCTGAAAGAGTTGACTCAACCAAGCCATCCTCTGTCGAAATCATCGTGCGCGATAATGGCATCGGCATCAAGCCGGAGTTCCTGCCGCACGTTTTCGAGCGCTTCCTGCAAGCCGATTCCTCTTACACGCGCCAGCATGGAGGCCTTGGTTTGGGCCTGAATATCGTGCGCCATCTGACCGAAATGCACGGCGGCACGGTGCAAGCCGAAAGTCCCGGCGAAAATCAGGGTGCTACTTTCACCGTGCGTCTGCCACAGTGCGCCAATCAATGAACACGCCTCACTTCGCGTTCTCCATCTTCAAATCATCCACATAAAACACTGTTTTCTCCGTCGCGTTGCTGACAAAACCGAGCCATGTCAGCGTTTTGAAATCCTTGCTGCCCAGTGGCAACGCGTCGAAGCGCTTTGTTTCTTGACCGGGCACCGTTACAGCTAAGTTCCACGTTCCATTTTGCGCCGCGCCGAGGCCGCAAGTGATTTGGTATTGAACCCAAATGCCCGTGGGAATCGCCATTAATTCTTTGCCAGCCGCGAAAAGTTTGCCGTCGTGAATTGTAAGGCTTGGCCCGGTTTGATAAGGCTGACTACCCGGCCAGTCGCGCCATTCGTGATAGACATTGGCGCCGGTTTCCATGCGCAGAAAGAACGAGCAAGTCGAAAGGCCCTCGCGGTGCGCCGGGTTAATCACTAAATGCGGGCTGAAAGGGAACTGCAACGCAGGAGCATCGGTGAATTTGAGGCTGCGCTTGCCTGAGGCGGCGGCTTCTTCGCTGACGGCGATGCTGTCGCCTTTGCTTTCCTTGTTGGTTTGCGCGCCGGGCATTTCGTTGCCGACAGGCACACGCTCGAAATTTTCGCTGATGTTCAATGGCGGCGCAGGCGGAGGCTCAGGAGCGAAGCGCACGGGCGCATAAACGTAAGTGGCGGCCAGTTTTTTCCACGCCGCGTCGCCGTAAACGCCCGCTTGGGTGTAATCAAACGGCTTGAAACCGCTTTTTAGCGCGGGTGAATTGGCTTTGAGATGAAAGTCGCCCTTTTCGGGCGTAACAAACAGCGGGTCACCAACCAAGGAGCCGTCATCTTTGCCGCCCGCTTGCCAATCCGCGAGCGTTTTGCCGGAAAAATCTACTGGGGCGGCGCTGTTCCAATACAAATTGTGGTCAAGTTTGACGTTGGCATCGTTCCACGAGCCGTTGAACAGGTTACTTTGATTCCACAGCACGATATTGTGGGCGAAGGTGAAGGATAAATGATCTTCGACACGCGAGCGTTGCAACTGACCGTCCATGCTAAACGCAAAAATGTTGTTGCGAACCACGTTTTCCTTGCCGTAATGCTGATGGAAACCGCCGGTTTTGGTGTTGTAAACCAGATTGTTTTCCAAAGTAATGCCGCTGGAGCCTTCGTCGGTGTAAAGTCCCCAGCCGCCGCGCCCGGATTTATCGTAGGAATAGACATCATGAATCACATTATTGGAAACGCTCGTGCCTTCGCTTGGCCCCAAGGTGTAAACGCCGCCCATATCGGATAAAAGGCCCTGCCCAATGTGATGAATATGGTTGAATTCGATCTTGTTGCGCTTGGCAACACTCGGCGCGTAGCCCCAACGCCAGCCGACGGAAACGCCGGTGTAAAACAGATCGCTGATGTCGTTGTGCGTGATTTGATTGTCGCCGCTGTGACCGATCCACACGCCGATGCAACCGGGAAAAAGGCGCCCGCCGCCGCGAATAATGTTGTTGTCGGCGATGTTAAACGCCGTCACATCGGCGCCTTGCGGCATTTCGTTCTGCCAACCTTCGCCGATGCGAAGGCCACCCGCACCGAGATCGTGTAAATAGGTGTGTTCAATGCGATTATTGGTGCAGCCTTTGCGAAACCACACGCCATAAAGCCCGACATGGCCGATTTCGCAGTCGCTGATGCTGATATTCTTGGCATAATCGGCCTGAATAACCGCCGGAATGCTTTGCGCGGCCTGTCCATCGCCTTGTCCTTGCGGCGGTAGGATGTAACCGGCGTGACCAAAGGTCAAACCTTTGAAAGAAATGTTGCTAACCGGCTTATCAACGCTGCCTTCGATGCGAACAAACTGCTCGGTGACGGGCACAATGACTTCGGCTTTGCTCATGTTTTCGCCGGGTAGCGGGTTATAAAGCAACGTATTGCCATCACGAAACCATTCGCCGGGCGCATCGAGCGCGGCGCGGAGGTTTTCTATGTGGTAACGCTGTGTCGGCGTCCATTCCATCAATTTCCACGGCGCGTCGCCGGTTAAAATCACCGTGCCGGTTGCTTCATCAACCGACGCCACGCGATGGCGCGATACTTCCCACGAATGATACAGCACAACCGTCACGTCATTGAGGTTTTTGGCGTCTTTCAAGCCCGCTACGTCTTCGGGACGCGCTTTGAACGCGCGTTTGGACAGATCGGCGTCCTTGCCGCTTTGCGGATCGGTGCCGTAAGGCACCTTGCCGGTGCTGTAAAAGTAAAACTCGTTCGGTGTGCGCGCTCTTACGGCGCGTTTGCCGTTGACCCAAAGCTGCTCAAAGGAGCCGATATTGGCCGGCAAAGGCATCGCCCACGTTTTGCCGCCGCTTCCTGCCGCAGTTTTGAAAGCGCCTTGAGGTAAAATCACGCCGCCATTGAAGATAGGCTTGCTATTCGGCGCGGCTTCGTAAGAAATCGGCGCGTTATCGCTGCCACTATCCTCGCCAGTCAAAACAAGCGGCTCATGTATCGAATAAAGGCCGCCGCCAATCAACACGCGCACCGGGCCATTGAGTTTGCCCGCCGCTTTCATTTTGCGCAGGGCGTCGCGAGCGCCTTGCAGAGTGGCGAATGGGCCGCTGCCGCCGTCTTTGCCGCTTGGCGCGACGGCAATTGTGGTCTGCGCTTGCGTTGTGATGGCCCAAAGCGCGCCCCAAATCAATAAAAAACTGCTTTTCATGAGCAAATTCCTTCGACTGTTTTATAATGCTTGCTATGAATTATGACATCGAACCCTTGGCAAACGCTCATTGCGGCACCGGAGAGAACCCTTTATGGGATGCAGACAAGCGTTTAATCTATTGGGAAGACATTCCCAATGGCCGCGTCTTCAAATTGAACGTGGATACGCTCGAATGGAGCAAAATTTACGACGGCCCTGTGGTTGGCGGCTTCACTTTGCAAGAAGATGGGCGCCTTTTGCTCTTTCGCGAGAACGAATTCGGTCTTTTACACGACGATGGCAGCGTTCAAAGCCTTGCGCAGAACCTTTTTCCTGAAACCGGACGCTTCAACGACGTGATGGCCGACCCTTTTGGCGGCGTTATCGCCGGAACAATGGGCCGCGAACGAGGTTTGAACGGCGGCGTGTTTCATTTCGCCGCCGATGGCAGCGCTACACAGCTTTGGACAGGCACTGCTTGCTCCAATGGCATGGGTTATTCGCCCGACCACAAGACTTTTTATTGGACGAACACCACTGGCAAAACTATTTTCGCCTTTGACCACGACATCAGCAGCGGTCATTTGACTAACGCGCGCGCTTTTATTCAAGTGCCGATTGGCGAAGGCTCTCCCGACGGCATGGTAGTGGATGTCAACGGCGAAATTTGGTCTGCGCGCTACGGTGGCGCCGGTATCTTTCACTATGATCTCGCCGGAAAGCTCATCGAGAAGATCAATTTACCCGTTCCAAGCATTACCTCGCTGATTTTTGGCGATGACGACCTGCAAACTCTCTATATTACTACCGCTGGCGGCAAAGACGACGCCGATACAGCCGATGGCACACTCTATCGCACGCGACTGAACGTCAAAGGCCAGCCTGAATATCGCTCTCGCATCCATTTACCCGCGCCTTGAACCCATTTACTGGGCCTTGGAACCTATTTCCCGGCCCTTGGAACCCATTTCCCGGCCCTCGGAACCCATTTACTGGCCTTTGGAACCCATTTACTGGGCCTCGGAACCCATTTACCCGTCCTTGGAAGCCATTTACTGGCCTTTGGAAGCCATTTCCCGGCCTTTGGAAGCCATTTACTGGCCTTTGGAAGCTATTTACTGGCCTTTGGAACCGATTAATTTGTAAATTAATCGGTTCCAAGCACGGAAAAACGATGAAGACTGTTAGATTTTTACAAATTGCGGGCGTCGCAATGGCGCTTGTGACGGCGATTTCGTGCCGTCCGGGGCCGAAATTGGTGCAAGCAGCGCCCAAACCGGCCTCGAATGCCGCGAAAATCGTTTCGGCGGCGCGGAAACAAGTCGGCACGGCTTATACACAGGATTACTATTCGCTGAAATATCCCGGCGGCGACCCACCAAAAGATCGCGGCGCCTGCACAGACGTTATCATTCGCGCCCTGCGAGCCACCGGGCGCGATTTACAGCAGTTAATGCACGAAGATATGAAGAAAAACTTCGAAAAATACCCGTCAAAGAAGAAATGGGGCCTAACGCGCACCGATAAAAACATTGACCACCGCCGCGTGGCCAATCAGATGGTGTTTTTTCGTCGCTTCGGCAGCGAATTAACGAAAGAAATCTCGTCAAAAAGCCGCGCTCAATGGCGCGCGGGCGATATTGTCTGCTGGGATTTGAACGGCAACGCCCTGACGCACACTGGCATCGTTTCCGACAAGCAAAACGCGCAAGGTTGGCCGCTGGTCATTCATAATATCGGCGGCTGCCGCGAAGATAATTCGCTCACCGCGTGGAAAATCATCGGCCACTTTCGTTATCCGAAGTAGGTTTGGCGCCGCGTGAGAAGCGAGAGAGTAAGAAAAGCGTAATTTCCCTCCCATAGTCATCAACTTAAGCCCCTCACCCCCGGCCTCCTGCCCAGA
>JANMKN010000245.1:0-24820 GCA_031372065.1 Abditibacteriaceae bacterium
GCGCATCGGCGAAGGCAACAGCGGGCAGCGCGTCGCGGCGTTTCGCTTGACGTTATCGGCGCCCAGCGGCCAAGTCGTCAAAGTGAATTACGCGACGAGTGTCGGCACCGCGACGGCAGGCGACGACTATGCAGCCGTGCCGTCCACGCAAATCGCCTTCGCCACAGGCAGCAGCTTCGTTTATGCCCGCGTTTTGATTAGCGGTGATTTGCTGAACGAGCCGGATGAAACATTCAAGGTCAATCTCAGCAACGCGGGCAATGCCACGATTGCCGACACGCAAGCCCTCGGCACCATTCTGAATGATGATTCGGCGCCCTCGCTTTCGATTGATGATGTGTCAGTCACCGAAGGAGATAGCGGCACGACGAATCTGACTTTTACCATCACACTTTCCAAAGCCAGCGGCCAAACGGTGAGTGTGAACTTCACCACTGCCGATGGAACCGCCAAATCGAGCAGCGATTATGCCGCCCAAACTGGCACCTTGACCTTCGCAGCGGGCAGCGCGCTAACGCGCACCATTACGGTTCCGATAACGGGCGACGCAATTGTCGAAGGCGACGAAGCGTTTTATGTGTTTCTGTCAGGCGCAGTCAATGCCAGCGTTGGGCGGGCGCGCGGCATCGGCACGATTCTCAACGATGATGCTTCGGGCTGATTGCTTCGAAAACAAAGCCGTGCCTGAGAATTTCAGGCGCGGCTTTATGGGGACGAGGTATTTCCTATGAAAAAGCAAAAAGGCTTTACCCTGATTGAATTATTGGTGGTCATAGCGGTCATCTCGCTACTGGCTGCGTTTCTGTTTCCGGCTTTTACGCGCGCCAGAGAGAACGCCCGGCGCTCCTCCTGCTTAAGCAACCTCAAGCAAATTGGGTTGGGCATGGCCCAATACATCCGCGATTTCGATGACCGTATGCCGCGCAATGACACGACTTTCAACGTAGAGACTTGGGTGGATACTCTGCAAACTTACATCAAGAACGATCAAATTTTTGTGTGTCCCAGCGATGAAGCACCGTATGTGCTGACAGGCGGCAGTAATCGAGAAACGTCTTACGCCATCAATCAGATTTATTATCAGAACAAGGCACAGGTTCTCTTTGAGGCCAACGTCAATGGTCTCCACCCGGCACGCATCTCATCCATTTCCGACGCGTCGGGAACTATTACTGTCGGCGAAAGCATGGAGGAGTATCAGGTTTTCCCAGTGCCGCCCGCCACCACGGTGGCTGTGAATCTCAACTCAAGCCTGCCGACCTTGGGTGATGGCGGTCTGCGCGGTAAATTTGTCGGGCGCCACTTTGGGGGCGCAAACTGGCTATTTTTCGATGGGCACGTCAAATCTTTGCAAATTGCTAAGGTGGCTGTCCTCAACAGTGCCAACGAATATCCCTACTTCACCAAAACCTTGGACTGAGCAATCCCACCTCCAGTAATCCTTAAAGCGTGCTGTGTTAGCACGATTCTCAACGACGATGCTTCGGGTTAGTATTTGATTCACACAAAAAAGCCGCGCCTGAAAGTTTTCAGGCGCGGCTTTTTGCTTGACGCGAATTATTTCGCTGTGGCGTAGACCTCAACTTCAGTAGCGAAGCCGAAAAGTCGCGGGTATTGAACATCTTCGTCGTAATGGTCAACGTAGGTCAGGCGCACATAGCGCGCGTCTTGTGCGGGGAAGGCAATCGTGGCGCGTTCTTCCTTGCGCAACGAGAACTCTTTCTGGCCGACTTCGGTGAACTTTTGTCCATCGGTGCTGATGGAAATCTTCACAGTTTTCGTGGCGCCAAACGGCGGCACACCCAAAGAAACGGTGCCGACGCGCGTGACTTTTTCCAAGTCAATCGTCACGTCTTTGGGGAACTCTGCCGCGTCGCCGGTGGCAAAAGCGTGTTGCGGCGAGGCTTCCCACGAGCCATCGGTCAGGCCGCCGATGCCCCAGTTGTATTTGTTCTCGTCGCTGGCCGTGTAACGCTTGTTCAACGCCAAATTTGCGCCTTCGGGCGCCGCCGTTAGCGTGATATTTACTTTATCCAACGGCGCGGCCAAGTTGTGAATCACGGTTTGATAGCCTTCGTCAGCGGCCATCAAGCCGTCCACGATTTGTTCGCTGCCCTGAACATCGGCAAGCGGCAAGCGCACTTGACGCCACGCCGTGAAATAGCTGTCCTCCTTGCGCTGAATCAGGTCATGCACGCGTTGTGCAGGCAGAAAATTATTGCCACTGATCTCAACACCGGCAGCCAATTCGTCGGAGGAAAACTTTCCAGCATCGGCGCCGTTGAAAGTGACTTTGTAACTGCCCGCCGGAGCACCCTTGATGGTTAGTTTTTGCCCTGCCATCTCCAAAAAACCTGAATCGCGCATGACGCCAAGCGAACCACCTTCAAACCAGAACGGCATCAGCACGGGCCGCGTATTTTCGAGGACAATTTGCGCTGTGTTGTTGCTGACAACGCGCAAGCCATCGCCAGTGTTAGCGGCCAAATCCACGCTGCCCAGCGGCGGCATCGGCTCGGCGCCAAGCCCTTTCAACATTTCCTGCGCCATTACTAAATGCCCCGCCGCATTGGGATGCACGGAGTCGGGAATCATGGTGAAATTGGTGTCTTTGGCTTTTTGCGCGTTTTGAAAAGCGATCATTGGATGAATCACATCCGCCGAGGGCAAGTTATATTGCTTCGCCAAACCGAGCGCGGCTTTGCCAAGCGCTTCGAGATTGTCGTTGTAACTGGCTTCTTTGAGGCGCGCTTGCTTGTCGTAATCCACCGCACCCGGCGTGTAAACCACTACGCGCACGCCTTTTTCGCCCAGCGCTTTGATGATCTTTTCTTCGTTGGTTTTGAAATTGTTCACCGTGTCGTCGTTGACCGGGTGATAGCCGCCATCGTTCATGCCAAAAAAGAGTGTGACAAGGGTTGGTTTGAGCCACAAAACATCGCGTTCGAGCCGATTAAACGCGCCGCCTGCCGTGTCACCGCCCCAACCGGCGTTATAAAACTTCACTTTCAGTTCGGGATAGCGGCACTGAATGTATTGCTGCACATAGCGCGAATACAAACGCTGTTCGGTGATGCTGTCACCGTAAATCACCACGCGGTCACCGGCTTTTACAACGGGGTCGGCTTTGGCCCCGGCCATCAAACTGCCAGCGACAAACAACGTCGCGGGCATTGTTTTCAAACAAATCATGAATTTTCTCCGAGTTTTTGCATGGAATAACGAAGCACTTTTAATTACATCACGAAACGGAATTCGATGGCAAAGAATTTAGTGCGTTGAAGTGTCAATCTGTTCTCAATTTGGAGGTGGGTTTTGCCCAAGCCAAAGCGCGGCGCTTTTGCTTCGATGAATTGAGTATTTGCAATGCGCAAGCGCCGCTAATAAGGCACTTTTGCAAGAGGTTTGTTGTGAAAGCAAAAAGCCTGTTTCGATGATAGAAACAGGCTTTTTGCTTTTGCGGCACGAATTACTTGGCGAAGCGCTTGTTGATTTCGTCCCAATTGACGACGTTCCACCATGCTTCGAGATATTTCGGGCGGGCGTTCATGTAACGCAAATAGTAAGCGTGTTCCCACACATCGTTGCCCAAAAGTGGCGTTTGGCCGTCGCTGAGAGGGCTGTCTTGATTGGCGGTGCTGACAATTTTCAAGGCGCCGCCCGCGTCTTTGACCAGCCAGACCCAGCCTGAACCGAAGCGATTGACGCCAGCTTCGTTGAACTGCTTTTTGAACGTTTCAAAATCGCCGAAGGCAGCGTTAATGGCCTCGCCGATGGCGCCCGTGGGTGCGCCCCCGCCATTGGGACTCATGATTTCCCAAAACATGGTGTGATTGGCATGACCGCCGCCATGATTGCGCACGGCGCCGCGAATGTCTTCGGGCACGGCAGACAGGTCGGAAATCAATTCTTCAGCGGATTTTCCGGCCAGTTCAGGATGCTTTTCGAGCGCGGCGTTGAGCTTGTCCACATAAGCCTGATGATGCTTATCGTGATGCAAGTGCATGGTTTGTTCGTCAATGGCGGCTTCAAGCGCGTTGTAATCATACGGCAACGGCGGAACAGAGTGCGACATGGAAATTCTCCTTTAGTTGATGGTGTTTTCAAAGGCGCCCTGCGGCGCAAATACCATTCCGCCAGTTTATACTACCAGTTAGGTCTTTGGCTTTTGGATTTTGGTCTTTGGTTTTAAGCCGAGGTCTACGAAATTCAAAAACCAAAGACCAAAATCCTATAACCATGAACCGCAACCTTTTCTTTCCCGTAGCCAGCGCTTTGGCGCTGGGATTATTTGTCGGCGCCTGCGTGCACAACAGCGCATCCAACAGCAACACGTCCACTGGCGCTATCGAACCGCGAGCCAATGCCCAAACGATTGGCGACTTGAAAAAACTGTCCGCCACTTATGCCGACATCGCCAAAAAAGTCACGCCTGCTGTGGTGAACATTCAAGCCCAAAAAACCATTCCGGGCCGCATTGTGCGTGATCCGTTTTTCGATTTCTTCGGCGGCGGCGGGCCTCTTTTGCGCGAACCAGATCGGCAGGCGCAAAGTGTTGGCAGCGGCGTGATTGTCAACGCTGATGGCGTTATCGTGACGAATAATCACGTTGTCGAAGGCGCTGATACGCTTTTGGTGACTCTGAGCGACAAGCGGCGTTTTCCCGCGAAATTGGTGGGAGTTGATCCAATGACCGATGTGGCTGTTTTAAAAATCCAAGGGCAGAATCTGCCTGTCGCGCCGTGGGCTGATAGCGATAAATTGCAAGTCGGCGACATCGTTTTAGCCGTCGGTTCGCCCTTTGGCTTGTCTTCGACGGTCACGCAAGGCATTATCTCCGCCAAAGGGCGGCGCGACCTCGGAATTTCGGCCTACGAAGATTTTTTGCAGACCGATGCGGCCATTAATCCCGGCAATTCCGGCGGCGCTTTGGTAGATTTGGACGGCGATTTAATCGGCATCAACACAGCGATTTTAACGGCTAATGGGCAACAAGGCGGCAATCAGGGCATTGGCCTCGCGATTCCGTCCAATTTGGCGCACAAAATCAGCGATCAACTGTCGAATGGCGGGCGCGTGACGCGAGGTTGGCTGGGACTTGTCATCGAACCAATGACCGCCGATGTTACCAAGCAAAGCGGCCTACGTGATACCAACGGCGTGTTAGTCAAAGCCATTTACGCGCGCGGCCCGGCGGGTAATCTGCCGTGGGACGAGCAAAGTCTTGATGTATTGCTCAAAGTCAACGGCATTGTCGTCGAATCGCCCGGACAACTCGGCAACATGGTCGCCGACATCAAACCGGGCAGCAAAGTCACGCTTTCGCTATGGAGTAACGGTCAAGCGCGCGAAGTAACGCTTATCGCCGGCAATCGCCCTTCGCGCGTTCAAGGAGTATGACGAATGCGGAATGACGAATGCGGAGTGCGGAATACTTTGGGCGAAACGCTCGACATTGGCTCTATTGTTACTTCGAACGACACGCCTTCACTCCGCACTCCGCACTCCACACTCCGCATTGCCATTGATTGCCGCACCGCGCTATCGCCCAAAACGGGAGATCGCACTTACACACTAACACTGCTGCGCGGCTTGGCACATTTGAATCTCGATGCGGCGCAGTGGAAATTCCAATTGCTGCTGGATGCGCCCGATGAAAACGGCATTTTGCCGCAGTCGGCTTGCTTTGAAAAAGTAGTTTTAACCGCGCCCAATTCGCGTTGGTGGACACTTTTCGCCTTGCCGAAATGGGCGCGAGAAAACCGGCCCGATTTAGTTCATCTGCACTATTTGGCACCGCGCTTTCTGCCCTGCCCGTTTGTGACAACAATTCACGATGTGGTTTTTCGCGCCCGCCCGCGCACTTTTCCGCCGCTGCACCGCGCAATTATGAATTGGGGAATGCCCTCCACGGCGCGGCGCGCGGCAAAGATCATCACCGTCAGCGAATTTTCCAAACGCGAAATCGCGCGCTATTTGCGTGTGCCGCGCAGCAAAATCGCCGTGACTTACAACGCGGTGGACGAACGCTATTTACAGCCAATTTCCGCCGCACAAATTGAAGCCGTGCGCGAAAAATATCATATTGGAACGGCGCCTTATGTTCTGAGCGTTGGCGTGCAACAGCCGCGCAAAAACGTCCCGCGCCTCATCGCCGCCTTTGATTTATGGAAACAACACCATCCTGATTTGCCGCACGTTTTAGTTGTCGTTGGCAAGCCAAAGTGGGACGATGCTTCGTCACTCATCACTCGTCACTCGTCACTCGTCACTACAGGTTATGTGGCTGACGAAGATTTGCCCGCGCTTTATACGGGCACGGCGTGCTTTGCGTATCCCAGTTTGTATGAAGGTTTTGGCCTGCCGATTATCGAAGCGATGAGTTGCGGCGCGCCGGTTCTCACCAGCAATCGCGGCGCTATGCGCGAAGTCGCGGGCGGCGCGGCGCAGGAAGCCAATCCGTATGATGTAAAAGCGATTTCAGCAGGTTTAAAAGCCGTTTTAGATGATAAACACTACGCCGCACAACTGACAAGACGCGGAAAACAGCGCGCGGCAGAATTTACGGTGGGACAGTTGGCAAAGCAAACGTTAGAGGTCTATCAATCCGTTAAGTAACCCAAGTTGCCGCTTATTGATTGTGCCGCAGAAAACCCCCATCCATCTTCCCCCAGAGGGGGAAGGGTTAGGCTTCTCCGCCGCAAAATGCGCTTCATAGGCGTAGCTCTTCCCCCTCTGAGGGAAGATGGATGGGGGTATAAGCCAAGCAACCAACTTGCAGAAGGTAGGTAGCAACTTGGGTTAATTACTATTCGCGGCTATTCGCAAAATGCCGGTGCCTGTGGCATCAAGGCGTTTGTTGCGTAGAAACGATTCAGCGGATAACAGCACAACATTATTCAGTTCAGCACGCGGCACATCAATGGCAAAGCCATTTGTCGTAGAATGCAACGCTAAATCTTGAGATTTGGTGTCGCTGCGCAGTGACGCTTTCCACACGCCCTTTTGCGCGAGGATTTCCACGCGCGCAACCTCGACATTTGTGGCTCCAATATCATGCAGCCACAAACGATAATGCAATTGTTGGGACGGCGACCTCATGGCTTGCAAACGCAAAGTAATTGTCTTGTTGCTGGCCGAATCCCTTTGCGGCACAAGCGCCACGCTTTGCAAATCAGCGGAGGGCATCAAGCTATGCCAAAGCGTATCGCGCGAAGCGTCCTGCACAATGGACTGCGCATTTTCATTTTTCTTCGTCCGATTCTGCACGGGCACGATAGCAAATAATTCATTGCGACGCAAAAACGAGCGCAAATAACGCGGCGTGAAGGCCAACTGACTGGGATAGCATTCCAAAGCGGACTTTTTGGCCTTGCGCGAGGCAGAATCAAGCTCTTCCTGCATCCAAATTGAGCCGGTTTTCATTAAAACGGCGGGCGGCGCCAAGGCAGCTTGTGGATGGTAGCCATACGGCGCCGGCCACACGCCATGATGAATAAGAAAAGTGAAAAGATGAATCTCCACAGCCCAACGCGAAGTTTTGTCTCCTTGCAATTGCTCCATCGCCGTGCGGACAAATTCATAGGCCGCTTGATGGTCGGGATGCGTATCGGCGGGATGCGTCGTAATGACAACTGTCGGGCGAAAATCTGTGATGACACCTTTGACATCACGCAAAACTTGCGCGCCGCAATAGGGTGCTTTTCGTGTGCGCGTGTTGGCATACGGCGCGTGATCGGCCTTGGTATAAGGCGAGCGGTATAAATTGTCGCGCGTCCAATGGCGCAGCCACAATTCTTTGGTGCCGCCATCGGGATAACCCAAAAAGACAATCTCTTTTTCGCTCACGCCCAAAGCATTTGCGGCCTTGACTGCCTCATTTTGACGCAGTTTCGCTAACTCTTGAAAGCTGTTGTTGCGCAGTTCGCGGGCATCCACAGCAATTTGCGTGGAGCGCGAACCATCGCCATTGGTAAGAAAAACAAGGCGCACCGGAATGCCGCGCCGCCGCGCCTCGGCAATTGTGCCACCGGCCCCCAAAGTTTCGTCATCGCAATGCGGCGCCAAAACTAACAAGCGGTCAGTGGCACGCAACGTAGGCGCTTTGGCAAACGATTCGCGCGCGGTAGCGAGATTGGCGCGATACAACACAAGTTGCAACACCAAAAACGGCGTCAAAACGCAAGCCAGAGCGCCGCCCGCAAAAAGTGCCTTCTTGCGGCGAGGACGAACAATCACCGGCGTTGATTTGATTTCAACAACCGATTGGTAAGTTTTTTTGCGGAGGTGAAAGGAGAACGCTGTTCTCATCAAAAAAGATGAACAAACCCGGCCTAAGACCAGTAAAACCCCGGTAACTCGAAGCAAATGTGGTTGCCCACAATTGTCCGCAGGCCTGTGCTGTGAGAAAATGCAATACGGCCTTATGATTATAACCTTTTTTCGAGGTTTTGAAACGTTTGGCGCCTTCGTAGCGCATTTGACTTTTCTCAAACAGCCCTTTAAAATCTGCCGGACTGTTGAAGCACTTGAACGTTCCCGGTTGGATTTTTGCTCTTAAGAGAGCGCTTTTTGCGTTCACAAGGCTCGGAAAATTATCGCAGCAATTTCCACCGCCCGCCGAGTCCCATGTTAAATCGCCGCCGGCCCCGCTCTGGGCCAAAAATCAAATCTTCCGCTTCGCTGTCGTTTCAGCGTTCGCTTTTGCGCTGGAACGATTTGCGGCGTTTGCGCAAAGGCTTGGTGCGCGCGCGCCATCACTCGCTGCGTTCGGGTGCCAATCGCATCAACGAAGAAGATCGTCACGGCGGGCGCGGCATTGGTCTTAGCCTTGTTCGCCGCGTCACGCGCGCCGGAGTGCCCTTAATTTTTATCGCGCTGCTTTTGATGATCGGGCGACGTTATACAGTGCAGCAATTAGATGTCGAAAAAATCCTGCGCCAGCAGGTCATTCCCCAACTCGAAGCCCAATATCACACAAAAATCGAAGTCGGCCCGGTGGAAAGCGACTGGATAAATCGCGTTGTTTTGCATGATGTTGTTATCGGGCGCGATTTGTCCAGTCCGCTTGGCGCCTTAGCCAAAGCGCGCACGGTGACAGTCAATTTGGATGTCGTTGGCTTGGCCTTGCGCCGCATGACGCCTTTGGAAGCGGTCAATGCCGTGACAGTGGATGAGCCGCAAGCGTTTCTTCTGCGCGATGCCAAAGGCCATCTCAATTGGCAGGATTTGATTAGTAAAAATCACATCACTGGGAAAAAATGGCGTGGTCGCCTCACAGTTCGCGATGGCCGAATTTGGTATGAAGACCACGCTCTCAAAAGCGCCTCTGGCAAAATCACTTTGGCCGATGCGCGCGGCTTAAATGCCGAAGCTATTTTCAATGGCGATGGCCCGATTCAGTTCGCCGCGAGCGCGCAGGAAACTTATCTCGGCCCACAAAAAGTAAAATTGCTAAACATCACCGCCAAAGGCGCGGCAGGTGCTTCTGGCGATTGGAGCAACGCCGATTTATCGCTTCCGCCCGTTCCCGCCACATTGCTGGTTGATTATGCGTTTCCCAACGGCGATGTCACGGCGCAAAACGGCACTCTGGGCGCCAATTTAACCCTTGCTTGGGACAAAAACCTGCCTAAAGCCGAACAAATCGCTGCCAATGGCGAACTTATCGCCCGTAATGTCGCTTTGCAAGCCCGACAAATCGCCGAACCAAGCACTAATAATCCCCTTACTATCACCAATATCAACGGCCCGGTTTCGATAAAAAACAGCACCCTCGAAACGCGCGGCGCGCTTTTAACGGCATTAAACACCAACTGGCGCACAGCGGGCACGATTGCGCTGTCAAAACCGCCCGTTTTCGATGTCATTGTGCAAAGCGATAGCATTGACACGAGGCGTTTGATTCGCCTCGCAAAAAGTGGCCCGTTGAAAAACAATCGCGACTTGCAGGCCGCCAACCTGAGTGGCGGACGCGCGCAAATGGATATGCATTTGACTGGCGACCAAAACGGCGCGCGGTTTTCTGGCACGGTTGGTATGGCGAATTTTTCAGCGTCGCATACGCACTATGGCCGCGCCAAAAGTGATTTCGTGCGCGCTTTTTTAGAAGGCAGTGCCAACCAGCAAGGCGCGCAATTTACGACGCGTTTAACGGTTCCTAATCTAACGGCGCAACAGCCACATTTTGGCACTTGGCAAAGCGGCGCTTTTGGCGGCGATTTCAAAGTGGCCCTCGCGAAAAACGCGCCTGCGCGCATCGAAGGCGCCTTTAAAAGTAGCGATGTCCTTGTGGCTTCCAACGGCGCCCGTGCGCGCGTGGCGAATCTCGCTGGCAATCTCAAACTTGCCGCCACTGCCGAGCCGCACATCGAAGTGACAGGCTTGCAAATGCGCGAAGTTCGCGGCACTTTCAAAAATGATACTGTGCGTGCGGCGACCTTTAATGCCGACCTGAAACTCGCCGGAGAAAAGTGGGACAGTGAGTTTCGCGGCAGCGACATCTCCGCTTTGGTGGCGCGCAATGTGGGCAGCGCGGCAACACTGAACGGTCAAATTGCGGGCAATAGTTTGGACTTCGCCAAAGCGCGCGTGCGCAGCGATTTTCACGCGACAAATTTGCTGGCGCGCACAGTCGGCCAAGGCACATTGCGCGCTGATTATTTGGATGGCGCCACGTTTTGGGCGGGCAACGATACGCGTCTTAAAAATCTTCCCGGCGGACGTTTGTGGAGCCGCGCCGATTTGAAAAATGCCTCCGGCGCAGTCGTAAAACTCGCCGAGGCGGGCGCTGTAAACGGGCGAGCTGCCCTTGCAAAAATTGTCGGGCGCTGGGCCAATTTGCCAAATGCGCAGCCTGCCGCTGCCGATGTGACTCTTGTGGCTTTCGCTGGAAAATCGGCGCGTTACGGCGCGGTCGGAGGTCAGAATTTACGAGTCATCGCGTCCACGCCCGATGCGCCATCGCGTTGGAATGGTCAGGCCGTAGCGGGTGCCTTGGATATTTCGCAGGTGAATTTAGCGGCACTTTCGCCGCAGACCGCGCGCGAAGTCAGCAACATCGGCACGGTCAGCGGCAAAGTCAATTTCGCCAACGCCGGGGCGGGTCAAATGCCCACCGTTAATGGTAATGTGCGCCTTTCACGCGTGACATTGCGCGATGTGAATATCAGCGACGTGAGCGCCAACATCCATTTCGATGGAACACGTCTGCGCGTGGAAGATGCCATTGCAAACAGTGATATGGGCGCGGTTTCGGGCAACTTGGAAACGGCACTGGGCGCGAACGGCCTACCCGATTTGCAAGGCTTGCGCTTCACATTCGGCACGCAAAATCTCACCATCCATGCCGCACAAATTAATCCCTATCTCAAAGCGCAAAAAGTGCAGGCCAGCGGCACCGCAACAGGCAGTGTGCGCCTGAGTTCGACGGGCACCGACAACATTTATCAAGCGCGATTCGATTTGCAAATGCCCGTTGCTGCCTTGCGTCCGTTGGATGACCCGCGCCCGACAGCGACAGCGCTGCTCACAACCGCCAGAGTGCGCGGTAGTGGCGCGGTGCGCTATATCAACGCAAATGACTGGCAGTTCACAGGCGAAACGGTTTTTGCCGCACAAAATGCCAGTTTCGATGGCGTGCCCGGCGAATCAAGAACGCAGTCTCTGGATGGATTTGGCGCACCTTTGTGGCTACATGGCAGCCGGGGCGAAGCGCTGCGCATTGCTTTGCGCGGTAGCATCACACACGACAAAAACGGCATTCAACCGCAAGTCGCAGGCGACCTTGAACTGGCAAATGTCAACTTTCCGTTACCGCCCACCAATACGAAGCCTCTGAGCTTGCGGGAAGCTCGCGCGGAATTTGTCGTCCAACCGGATGCCCTCAATTTATCGCGCCTTACGGCCTATTCTTTTAACGGCGAACTCAACGGCCACGCCAAGGTGGCGTTGGATGGCAGCAATGCGGTGCAAGGCCAAATCTTAGCCGAGAAAATGGATATGGCACAAGTTCGCGCGTGGATTTCTCCGTTATTGAAAGCTGGTGCTGACGATTGGTCAATGCGCGGCACGGGCTTTTTGCAAGCCGATTTTTCGGGCACGCGCGACGCATTAAACACCAAAGTGCAAGCGCGGCTTTACGATGGCGCCGCGCGCGTGCGGGAAATGGATGTGCCGCTTGATGTTGTGCGCACCGCCTTTACGATTCGACTTCCCGATTGGAAAACCATACCCATCGAATCGCTCGCGGTGTGGAGCCGGGGCGCGCGAATTTCCACCAATGGCACGCTCACGCGAGGCTCCACGCCGCCGGGCGAAGTCGAAGATTTATTCAATGTCGGCTTGGATTTAAAAGCGACGCTAACCGATTTGCGCGCCACGCGTTTGAATGAAATTCCGGCCTTTGTCAACCTCCAAAAAGAAGCGGGCATTGATGGTTTGTTGAGCGCCGAAGTGCAGGTAAAAGGCACGGTGCGCCAACCCAAAGTTGCGGGCCGCACCGCAGTGCGTTTGGCGCAGGCATTTGGCATCAACATCGCGGAAGCGCAAAGCGATTTAACGGCTTCGGTTTCAGCGGACGGCCCGCTTGTTGAGTTGCATAACATCAGTGGACGCGCTGAAGGCACGTCTTTTAGCGGCAGCCTCGCCGCCGATTATCCGCGCAATGTTTGGACGGGGAAATTTGCGACGGAAGGCCTTTCGCCGGGTCGGGTTTTACGCGCCGCTGATGATCTGACCAATCTGAAAAGTCCAGCGCTCCCAGAAGGCGGACAAGTCAAATTCCCCTTGCGCACTTTGCCCGTGCGCGGCGCGTTAGCAGCGAACATTTCGCTGTCCGGCCAACTGGACGATTTGCAAGGCAAAACTGCCTTGCAAAACACTTTTGGCACCGTGGAAGTGCGCGCCGATGATTTGCGCTGGCGCGGCTTGCCTTTGGGCACTTTGACCGCCGATTTAGCCTTGCAAAACGGCCTTTTAAAAACGCGCCAACTCGAACTCACGCGCGATGTGCCCGCGAAAGGGCCGCTGCCAGCGGGCAAAGCCGTATGGAAAATCAGCGGCGCGCTTCCGGCTCTGCCCGATGCACCGGGATTGGACGCGAAACTCAGTCTGGACGACGAGCGCCTCGCCTTTTTCTTTGATGCGCTTGAAGAGGCCCGCGACGCTTTAAAACTGCGCGCTGTAACAATTCCGATTCTCGATCAAGTTGTTGCCACCATTCAAAAACTGCCGCCTCAATTAAACGGCAAAGTCAGCCTTGTAGCCGATTTGAAAGGGCGCTGGTCAAAGCCGATGGTCAGAGTTGAAAACCTGTCCTTGCGAGAGGCCCATGCGCAAGGCCCCTTGGGCGCTGACCGCGAATTACCGGTATTAGACGCCGCCTTCGATTACGACGGACAAACAGTGACGATTCAAAATGCCGCCCTCCGTTTGCTCGGCGTAAAACTGCCGAGCGGCGAGCAAGCGGACGACACGGTTTTGCGTATCGCCGAAGGTGGGAAATTTACGCCCGATGGCGACAATAGCGTCATCAGTTTGCAAGCGCGCCTCATCAACGCGAATCTTTCGCAACTCGCTCCGTGGGTGCCGGCTTTGCGCGACGAAAAGGGCCTTTCCAAGCTAACCGGCGATGTGCAACAGTTCGCCTTTGAAGTCAGTGGCACCTTGAAAAATCCGCATATTACGGGTGCTGTTACCGCGCAAAATATCAATTTCAGCAAATATACAATTGATCTGCTTCGTATCAACCGTTTCGATATCGGAGATGGCTTTTTCGAAATCCAAAAACCTAACCTGACGGTAACCAAAGGCGCGTTTCAATCATCGGCGGCATCGGGGCGCATTCCGTGGAGTTGGGAAAAGCCCGGCCCACGCATGGATGCGCCACTTGAAATTCATTTGCCTTTGGGCCGCGACGATTTGGGTGCCTTAGCGGGCACTTTCATACCGGCTTTGGCCCGCGCCGACGCCGATTCGTTTTCTGGCGAAATAGATATTAGCGGCACCGCCATCGCGCCCCACATTGGCGGCGCAATTACTATTAGCGATGGACGCTTTTTAGTTGATCCCAAATTGTTGCCGTTCGATGCCGGCTTGACAGGCGTCACCGGCAAAATCACCTTTAGCGAGATGAATCGCGTCACCATAAGCGGTTTGGATGGCACCGGCGATTTGACGGGACGCCTTGTGCCTCCGGCCAGCATTGTCGGCAAAACCACAGGCAATCCACCTGCCGAATTGCGTGAAGTTTCGGGGTTAGCGCCAACAATTACGCCAGCAACTGCCGCAACGGCTCAAATGACCGGGCAAACACCGCAAAAAAAAGCGGAGGATGCGCAAAAAGCACAACGCAGCACCAAACTCAGCGGCGCTTTCTCGCTGGGCGGCGATATGCGTTTAGCCACCAACCCAGTCACCGGCGCTTTGTCACAAGAAACCTTTACGCGTGCGGTGCCAATGCTTTCCCAACATCGCTATAACTTGCACATTTCCATGCGCGAGGGCGGAGTTTCCACAGGCGACATCGCTGGCTTGCGCAACATCAATTTCGCGGCGTTCTGGCAAACCAGAGAAGGTGAAGCGGGACACGCCGCCACACAACGAGTGCGCTGGATGTTAGGCGCGCAAGGCACGCCAGAACGCAAACAAACGGGTGGCGCCATTTATTCTTTGGGCGCGATAGATTTGGCAAGCAACTTTGCTGATGGCTTTGAAGAATTTTCACGCTCACGCGTGCGCTTGCTCGATGACCTTGCCGACTTCGAGCCATTCGCCGTTTATCGCCAAGTGGCCGCGCCATCCGCATTGGGCATTTTAAAAGGGCCACAACCGGGTCGCGTGGCATTCAAAAGCTTCTTGCTGAACATCAAAGGTTTGGCTACCGGGCAAATAGATGGCACATTATCGTTAGATAACCGCGCACCACGTTCGCGCAACCTCCCAACCAAACCCAAACCATCCGTTGCAGCGCGCGTTTCTGCGGCGCGTGCGGCTCTTGGCTCACGAGGCAGCAACGAGTTTGCAAGCGAGATTCCCGGCGCGTTGCTGCAAGAAACACAAAGCGCCCTTTTGGAGAAGCCAAACGACGAATCCAAACGCGATCCTTTGGATTCCAGCGACTTGCTGTCACCGGGCGGCGAAGGGCCGATTCGCGTAGCGGGAACTCTTGTTTTGTCACAAGCGACTTTATCGGGGTCACCGGTTGGTGGCGTCAGTGCGGGAGGATTATTACCACCCGGCCCGATGTTGGATTTATCGCTGGAAATCGGGCGTGCCGTGCAATTTTCAGTGACCAATGTGCGTGCCGTTGTCACCGGAAAAGTGGATGTAACCGGCACGCCCGCCGATCCTCTGGTTTCTGGAAAACTGACAATTCCATCGGGTTCGATTCGCTTTCCAACCGCACAAGCGCGCATCCTCAAAGGCGAACTGGGCCTTACAGCGTATCGCGACAAGAACACAAATCTGTTGCGCACTTTGGTGGACATCAATGCTTCTGCACGCGGTCAAGTCGGCAAATATACCATCACCATAGAAATCGTTGGGCCATTGGATTTGGGCAGCGAAACCAATCCGAACTTAAAAATTAACGTGACGTCCAACCCGCCATTATCCGAGGAACAAGCCAGATATCAGTTGCTGGGCTTACGAGGTCAGGATTTGACCGAAGAAAGCTACAAAGACGCCATTATTGCCGTTGTTAGCAGCCCCCTGCTTTCGGGCATCGAGCAATCGTTACAGCGCATTTTTGGTTTGGATACTCTGGCTTTGGAATATCGTTTTAACGAACCATTGACGGTGCAAGTCGGCAAATCCTTTGGTGACCGCATTTATGTCAGTTACCGACGTGTTTTGGGCGATCAAATCATAACGGGCACCGGCGAAAGATATACGCTGCGCATGGAATATCGTTTGCGCAATGATGTGCAACTCGGCGTGCAAAAAAGTGACGTTAGCAACCGAGTCACCGTGGAAAAAACATGGCGTTTTTGAAAATTGTCGCGCAATTGCAACAATCTCGCGTTTGGTTTTTTCACAATCGGGGCAAAATAGAAACGTTGTGTCTCGTTTTTGTCAAGTCACAATGGATTGAGGGCAAGTTTCAGGAATATCGCGGAACTATTTCGAAATAGTTCTGTTAATATTTCTTAAGCGTGCATTTTTGACAGGGACTTATAAATCAAAGCTTGCTAAACTGCAAGCACACACGAGAGGTAAACCACTATGGCATTGTTTTCCCGCCGCACGGCGACCCCAGCCCGCGCTATTGCGCCCGTTGTTTTGAGTTCGGCCCGTTCAGCCTCCACCGATTCTGAAACGATTGATCCCAGCGTGCCGATTAAGCAGTCCATGACCTTTGAAGAGGTCGTCGAGCGTTATCACGGCAAGGTGTTTCAATTGGTTTATCGCTACACCGGCGATTACGAAGAAGCCTGCGACCTCACGCAAGACACCTTTGTTCGCGCCTATGGAGCGTGGAATGAATTTCGTGGTGATTCTCAGATTTATACATGGCTTTATCGCATCGCGATTAACCTTTGCCATAATCAGCAAAAGAAATTGCAGCGCCGTCGCCGTGTGGAAAGCGTTTCTTTAGATGCCCCTATCGAAGAAGGCAGCAACGAAGGCTGGAGCAGCCAACGCGTTGCCGACGAGCGCCCCTTACCTCTCCAAGTTCTCGAAAGCGTTGAAATGCGCGCCCGCTTGCATGAGGCGCTCGCCCAACTCCCCGAAAATTACCGCACCGTTATTGTGTTGCGCGACATCGAAGGCTTAACCTACGAAGAAATTGCGCGCATCACGGATTCCACTCTCGAAGCTATTAAAAGCCGCTTATTCCGCGCTCGCAATGCCATCCGCCGCCTGATGGAGCCATATCTGCTCGGCCCCCTGCCCAATGTCCCGCGCGAATTCGCACTCGAAGAAGAGCGCACAGGCGTTACTCTGTAAAGGCTTCTCAAAAGGCGGTTTTACGATTTGACAGAAGGCGTTGCTCTTTTTTCAAGCACAAACCTGCCAGACCCGTTAAAATTCAATCGGCCCTTGATTAATGGCCCGCCCTCACCGGCGGGCCATTTTAGCAATTGGTAGCAAGCACTCACAAAGACAATTCAATTGCCGTTCTGCTGAACTTGCACCAATCGTTGCCGTATTATGGCAGCCGTAACATTTTAACCACCAATTCTTGGGGAGGCATCCGCCGGAATGCACCGGATTTTCCACGCATCATCAGCCGCATCTTACACGACGTTTTCATTTCATCAACAATTCGCCGCATGGCAGCAAATTTCGAGGTTAAAGACTGTAGCAACAGCACCGCTGTTAGCGATGGCACTCTGCTCGGCAGCATCGGCAAGCGAAGTATTGCCTACGCAGTCACCCATCCAGTCTCCCGGTCGCCGCGCCGCTTCGACACAGAATGCGCAAGCTCCTCAATTAAATGCAGCGTTGCTCAGTTTGGAGCCGATAATTCGCGTCAACGCGCGAATTGCGCCGCCCGCAGATAAGGCCGCAAAAACCGAAGCTCCGGTTTTGTTGGCTCAGACAGGCGCTAACTCTGGGGACAACAATCAAACCAACAAACCAGCAGCCACACCGGGCGCCAAAACGGAACCGGAAGGTCTGACAATTCCGCTTGGCAAAGATAAGAAAGACGAAGGCACGCCTGTCACGCCGGCCACACCCGACACGACACCGCGTCCCGGCGGCAGCACTTTGCCGCGTCCCGGTGGCAGTTCGCTCCCTGCACCGACAATTGTCACACCGGCCACCAACGACGCTGCGAATCAGGAAGGCCCGAACGATGCCGCCATCACGCAGGCCGAAGGCCGCGAAGTAGCGCAAGTGCGCATTGTGGGCTTGCGCGTGATTCCGCCCGATTCGGTGTTGCTGCAAGCCAGCAATACGCGACGGGGCGCCGCTTTTGCGCGCCGACAGGCCGATCTTGATCGCGCCAAAATCAACAACATGGGTTTCTTTGCCTCGGTTCAGTATCAGGTGACACCCAACCTCGACGACCCCGCGAAAGTAGATGTGGCCTTTGTTGTTGTCGAGAACCGCGTCGTGACAGGTTTTAAAATTGAAGGCAACAAATCGGTGCCTATAGCCGACTTGCTCAAAGTGGTGCAAACACAAAGCGGCGCGGTGCTGAACAACAACACGCTCAACGAAGATGTGGAGCGCGTGCAAAATTTGTATCGCGACAAAGGCTATGCCGCGCTGATTACAGAAGTCCAGCAGAAAGAAGATGGCAACGTAGTTTTCACTTTGCGCGAGGCCACAGTTTCCAAAGTTGTCTTTTCCGGCCTGCGCAAAACACGCGAGTCCTTGTTGCGTAAGCTGATTCGCACCAAGTCTGGCGAGGCTTTCGATCAAAAGCGCTTGCAGCGTGATTTGAATCAGATTTACGACACCGGCTTTTTTGAAGACGTGACTTATAAAATTGATGATGACCCCGATAAAGCGAGCGCGCTCATCATCACCATTGCGCTCAAGGAAAAACGCACCGGCACTTTCACTTTGGGCGTGGGTTTTGACAGCCGCTCGAAAATTTCGGGCTTCTTAACCTTAGCCGAAACCAATTTCCAAGGCAGCGGACGACGTGTTTCGGGTTCGGTGGAAGTGGGATCGCAGCAAACCTTCGATCTCAATTACGGAAACCCCTTCATCGGGAAGAAAAATGCGTCGTATAACGCGGCGCTTTACAGCCGCCGCATTTTCCGCGAGCCGCGCGCCGTGAACTTGATTACAGGACTGCCCTCCGATGCGTTTTACGAAGAACATCGCACGGGCGGACGTCTTGATTACACCATGCCGCTTGATTTAGATCGCTCGAAATCGGTAATTTTTGGCTTTCGTGATGAAAAAGCGCGCTTGTTCCGCACCGATTTGAACGGCACCGTGACGCCGCTCCCGAATACCAATTCAGGACGCATTTCGGCTCCTTCTATTGGTTTCGTGCGCGACAAACGCGACTTGCGTTTAGACCCCTCAAGTGGCAGCCGCGAGCAAATCGTTCTCGAAAAAGCCTTTACTTTTCTGGGCGGCGATGCCAGTTTCACTAAGCTTGACCTTGATTTACGCCGCTACATTCCGCTGATTAAGGCGCCGAAGAAAAACGAGTTGCCGAGACTGGTGCTGGCAGGTCGCTTTGTGTTGGGCCAATCCTTTGGACAATTACCGGCCTTCGAGCAGTATTTCGTGGGTGGTTCCGATACGATTCGCGGCTATAATACAGACGAGCAATTTGGCGACAATCAGGTTTATGGCAACCTCGAATTGCGTTATCGCTTGCAGCGCAAGTTTCAAATCGTTGGCTTTGTGGACGCGGGTTCGGCTTATGGCGGCAGTTTCACGTCCACCAAAAGTTTCAGCAATCTTGTCGGCGTGGGCGCGGGTATCCGCGTGCAAACCCCCATCGGGCCACTACGCCTCGACCTTGGACGCGGAACCGACGGACTGCATACGCACTTCGGCATTGGCGCCCAATTCTAAAGCGGCCCCACCAAAGAAAACATCCCGTTGGCATTTGCCAACGGGATGTTTTTGTTTTTATAGCGCAAGTAACGCATAGCACAAAGCACCCACAGTCCTACCCACAAGTTACCCAGATTCGCATTTTGGTCACCCAGATTCGCATTAGTCGCACCCAGATTGACATTAGTGGCACTCAGATTAGCATTAGTCGCACCCAGATTCGCATTAGTCGCACCTTTATTGGAATCTTGGCGACCAAAATAGTATTTTAAGCGCGTAAAATTACAAAAAGTAGTGATTTTATGTCTTTCATTGTTGCTTTTGTGCCGCGAAGTGATACTTTTCAGCGTCTGCTATATCAATTGAAACTATCTCGTGCGCCACAATTTTTCTTTATATTGTGGGAAATATCATAATGTTCTAACTAAAGAGCGTAAAAGGTCTTAATTTATGGAGCGCGGGCATCCTGCCCGCATTATTTAGGAACTCTTAGGCTGATTTTTGTCAAACTGTTGTCATCCCACAAGCATAGATTCGGAGGATTGCTGATGAAACGACTGAATAATTTACGTTGCTGCGGCGCGCTCACGGTTTTGCTTTGCGCAAGCGCGGTTTACGCGCAAGAAAACGCGCCCGCAGCCCCCAAAGTGGCTCCCGCTAAGGCCGAAACGCCTTATATGCAAATGCTCAAGACGGCGGGCAGCGTGCCGCTTTTGGTGCTTGACACCAGCGACAAAGTTTGGTCGTTGCAAATCACCAGCGGCTCGGAATTGTATGTGCGACGCGGCAATTTGATGGTCAATTCCTCCAACAAAGGCGCGTTGTGGGCGGCGGGCGGCACGGTTCAAGTGGATAATGGCGCCATTGGCGTGGTTGGTGGCGTGACGAATTTGGGCGAAAACACATTGAAACCTGCGCCGCGCACCGGCTTTCCGCCCATGACCGACCCGTTTCCGGCTTTTGAAGTCGATCAAGCGAATCTGCGCGTCATGTCGCCGAAAAACATCGTTCACCAAGACGGCGATTTGAATATGATGCCCGGCATTTACGAAGGCGGCATCTGGGTGACGGCGCGCGATGCCACCGTGACGATGCAGCCGGGCACTTACGTCTTTCGCGGCGGCGATTTCGCGGTGTGGAACGGCACAAAACTCATCGGCGAGGGCGTGACCATTGTTATGTTGCCGGGCGCCAAAGAAGCGGGCAGTTTCAACACGCAATTTGGCGCGCAAGTGCAGCTTTCGGCGCCCACCGAAGGGCCTTTGCAAGGTTTGGCAGTTCTCAGCGGCGCGCAAAACGGCGACAAAATTTCGTTTCAGGCCACCCAAGGTCAAATTCGTGGCGCGATCTACGCCCCGCAAGCGGGCCTGAAACTTTCGAGCGATTCTCGTGTTTCAATCACGCGCGCAGTGGTGGCGAATTTAAGTTTGGTATTAAAAGCCGCGCTCGAAATCACCGGCGCCGATATGCCCGGTGCCGACGCAGCGGCAGTTCAGCCCGCTCAGGCAGCGCCAAAACCGGCAGGCAATGCACAATGGGCCAAAGGTCAGGGCGCTGAAATTCTGTGGGGCGCGAAATGGTGGAAAGGCCGCATCTTGGCGGTGGATGAAGCAGCCGGTAAATACCGCGTTCATTACGACGGCTGGGGCGACAATTGGGATGAATGGGTCACGCCGGACAAATTACGTTGATACCACTCAAAAACAGCCGTCAGATTCACTGGCGGCTGTTTTTTTTGCAAAATGAGCAGGAATCAAGCACCAAATGAACTGGGAAACAAGTGATTCTCTATGTAAATTAAGCACATGGAGGAAAGTCGAACTGCCGGAAAAACGGACGTGAAGTTTGATGTTGGTTGCGGCATTTGACTTGCTCACTGCGGTGCGACTTAGTTCACACGAAATATCCAAATTCCTTTCAATGCATTGAATATTTGCTTATTTGTGGAGGTGATTGAAACCCGATTTATATCTGCCTAAACAGGGCGCGTCTCTTGTCATCTGAGTTCAGAGTTCGCGTTTAGAAAAGGCAGGCAAACAAGCGCAATACCAACGCGTAGGCGACAGCTTAAAGGTTGCTTTTACGCCACATGACACGATCCACTTGCCAGTTGTGCGGCAACTGTGGATCACGATTAGGCTAACCTAATCAAGAGCCTATAGCTTTCAAACTAATAGGCTCTGAAACGAGTTTTTCGGAGGAAAAACAACATGATTCTCTCAAAGAAGAGTCGTAAAGTGCTTTTAGGCGTAAGCGCTGCTGCTGTTATGGCAGCTGGAGTCGCCACCAATCACTGGGCCACGGCATCCGATCACGCCGGAACCGTCCAGACCGTTAGCAAGCCGGGCACCGACCTCACCGATTTGCATATTTTTCCGGGTTCTAACGCCAATAATGTCGTCTTAGCGATGAGCGTGCGTCCCTTGATTCCCGCTGGACAAGCCACCCCCAGCAAGTTTTCGTTCGACACCGATGTGTTGTATCAATTCAAAATTGATAACACAGGTGATAATGTAGAAGACCTTGTCATCCAAGCCAAGTTTTTCGACACCGGCGCCAATCAGCGCTGCTTCATCTCTGGGCCGGTAAAGCCCACACGCACCGGCACCATCAACGTGCGTGAAACGCCGCTTGCTACCAGCGGCGTGATTAATCAAACCTTTGCGCCCACTGCTGGAATGCAAGTGTTCGCTGGTTTCCGCGAAGACCCGTTCTTCTTCGACCTCGAACAATTCGGCAACATTTTACCAGATCGCTTAGTGCCGCCCGGCCTTAAGCCGCCACCACCACCCGGTCAAGAAAATACGCCGATGGCAGCCAGTTGGCGTCCGCCGGGAGCAGCCAAAGACTTTTTGGCGAATTTTAACGTGCTGGCACTTGTCATTGAAATGCCTAAAGCGAAATTAGGCAACGGCAAAATCCGCGTTTGGGAAACCACCAGCGTTGCGCGCTAACGACGAAAGGAAACATTCCATGAAAACCATTTTGAAATTGAGTGCAGCAGCGGGATTGATGATCCTCGGCGTGGCCGGATGTAATGGCGGCGGCAACGGCAATGGCGGCGGCGGCGGCGCGCAGACCTTTGTGCAGCGAGATCGTCTGGCCCGCCCCGTTGTCAACGAAGTGTTCGCCACATTCGCGAATAACCGTCACTTTATCAACGACACAGACAACCCCACCGATGACGCGGCCCAACTGAAACAAGACATCGAAAGCTTTCTGACTGTGCCCGCAGGCCGTTCCCGTCAGATTAAGGATGTCATTGAGTCGGTCTTAGTGCCTGACGTGATGATTGTTGACTTATCCAAACCCGGCCCGGCTGCTTACTTGGGCGTCGAAACAGGCGGTGCCACAGGCGGTCTGTTTGGCGGGCGCAAGCTCACCGATGATGTTGTTGATACGTCTTTGGGCATTGTTTTCGGCAACACCGTCCCCGCATTGGGCCTCGCGCCTGATGATGGCAAGGAAATTCCTTCGTTAGTCAGCGATAACGTTGGCCCCGGTGGCAAGCATTACCGCGCCACGTTTCCTTATTTAGGCAATCCGCTCTAAGCACGCCTAAACAGCAAAGGCTAAAGTGCAAATCGGGCCTGCAAGGTGAGTTCTCCCCCACTTTTCAGGCCCGATTTGCACTTTATGGCAGATGAAATTGCGTATGAGGATGCGAAAAGGCTTCTTAGTATTGGCGTGTATTGGCGTAGTGGCTGTAGCGGTTGGAGGCTGGGCCATTTCCGTGTCGCAACGCGCCGTCCCTTCGTCGCGTTCTTTCAATTCGACAACGTCGTTAGCCTCGCGTCCGCCTTATGACCCTCAATTCGTGCGCCAAATGTTGGAATTTTGGGCAAAAAAAGCCCAAAGCGATCCGCAAGGCGCCATCGCGCGAGCTACATTAGCAAAATGGTCGCTGGAAAGTTATCGCGAAACCGGCGACATGGCCGATGCCAAGCGCGCCGAAAATGCCGCACGCGCATCGCTGAAAATTCGTGCGAAAAACAACCCCGACGCGCCTTTTCAATTGTCGCGCAGCCTTGTCACTCAGCATCGTTTTCAAGAGGCTCTCCAATTCGCTCGCCGCGTGGCGCTTTATAATCCCGAAGGCTACCGGCAATGCGCTGATATCGAACTGGAATTGGGCGATTACACAGCCGCACAGCGCGATTTCGCCAAAGTTCAGCCCGCCGAAACTGATCCGAGTTACCTTGCGTTGTCGGCGCGGTTTCATGAGTTGAAAGGCCGCAACCAAGTTCAATTGGCCTTGCTGCAAAAAGCAGTGCTTTTGGCCGATGCCAATCGTGATATGTCGCCTCAAAGTGTGGCTTGGTTTCACGAACGCCTCGGCCATTGCCTCGCTTCTATGGGGCGCTTCGATAAAGCCGAAGCAAATTACAAAGTCGCGCTGCAAGTCTTTCCACGCGACTATCGAACGATGGCGGCACTGGCGCATTTGGAAGCCAATCGCAACCATTGGACGCCCGCCATCGAATGGGCAAAAAAGGCCGCCGCGATTGTCCCCGCGCCAGAAACCATTGCGCTTCTCGGCGACGCTTATGCCGCAACGGGGAAGACTGCGGAAGCAAAACGTCAATATGCGCTAATCGAAGACATGGGCAAATTGGAACGTGCCCAAGGCGTGATTTATGATCGGCAACGCGCCTTATTTAATGTGGAGCATAATCGAAATTTACCCGAAGCTCTTACCTTGGCGCGCGGCGAATTGCAGATGCGCCACGACATATATGCCTACGATACACTGGCGTGGGTGCTTTACAAGACGGGGAAATTAGACGAGGCGCAGAAAGCCGCCACGCAGTCACTAAGGCAAGGCACACAGGACGCATCGTTGTATTTTCACGCCGGCATAATTGCCAACGCGCGGAGGCAACGAGAACGCGCCCAAAAATATCTGTCGCAGGCACTCAAAATCAATCCGCAATTTCACCCAACTGCGCCTAAACAAGCCCGCGTCTTGCTTTCTCAATTGGACACTGCATCCGCAAGCAACTGAACCACACCTTCGATTATCGCCATGCAAAAGCATTTTACATTATGGTTCAAGCGCGCTCTTTTCTTAGCGGCTTTTTTGGTGTTAGCCACAACCTGCCGCGCCCATCCGATGGGCAATTTTTCAATTAATCATTATGCCCGTTTTGAAGCGCAAAGCAAGAATTTGAATCTGCGCTATGTTGTGGATTACGCGGAAATTCCGACCTCGGAACGCCATGACCAATTGGATTCCGACGGCAATGGGACAATTTCAGCTTCCGAAAAATCCGCGTTTCTTCGCACCGAATCGGCGGCGCTTGCCAAAGGACTGAGCGTTGCTATCAATTCACAACCGGCGACG
>JANMKN010000246.1:0-9704 GCA_031372065.1 Abditibacteriaceae bacterium
AGATATGCCGGAAATGAACTTAACTATTTTTTAACATTTTTATTTTTAAGTTTTAAAGTTGCATATAGAAAGATAAAGATTATTGATGACAGGGATTTTATTGGTTAGAATGGACGGCGTTGGACGCGATGGGACTTAAGCGGACGGATTTAAAGTGGCTTCCAAAAAGTGTTTTCCAGCGAAGAAACCGTGAATAAGGATGCAATAGACCAGAATGGTCAGATTGGCAACCGGAAAAACCGAGGACGAAGCGCCGGACTCCGGGAAACTTTCCGATGTGCCGGTTATGGCTGGCACCCATTTTCACGCACTGGACGACAAATTCCGGGTGATTATTCCGGCAAAGTTGAGGCCGGCCTTGGGCGAAAAATTCTGGTTGATGCGAACTCAGCGCAACAATGTGGGAATTTATCCCTACGAAGCCGGAAACGACATTCTGCGCCAAGCGGAAGAACGACAGGCTGATAGCCCGGACGACGATATGTTGGCTATCGCCGTGGAAGAAATCACGAGTTCGGCAGAGTTGGTGGAAAACGTGGCCGATAGTGCGTGGCGCGTTCCGATTCCAGACATCCTGCGTCTTTACGCCGGGCTGGAAAAAGAAGTGGTAACTGTTGGCGTCCTGAATCATGCGGAACTCTGGGATCGTGAAAAGTGGGTCGCCGATCAACAAAATCGGATGAACCATTCCGAAGAAATCGGAAAGATTCGGGCAGGTATTATGCGGGCCGGTGCATCGGGCACTGGGCGCAAAAAGAAAACGGAAGAAAAATCGCTTCCACAAATTGAAACCGCGCCGGTTGCTGCGGAAACCGCTGAGGGAAATGCGACTGGAACCGATGGAAACCTCGGAAATGGACGCGTCGCCCCGGCTTCATCCTCCGGCGATGGTAAACGAAATAAAGGCGTGCTTTCGTTTGACAACATCGGCAAAACCGGAAGTTGATTCAAACGCCAGTGCGAATTTAAATCAAGGTAGTTTATCCAAATCGCGCAGGAAAAGGGAAGGGGTGGAAGAAATTCCCTCGCTTCTTGAAAAACCAGACGCGATTTTTATAGACGGCACGCTCGGCACAGGCGGGCATACGTTAGCTTTATTGCAAGCGCATCCTACCTGCCGCGTTATCGCTTTTGACCGCGACGAGGCTTCGATGCAGTTTGCCAAGCAGCGGTTGGACGAGGCAGGCGTGCTGAATAGGGTGCATTTTGTGAAAGGCGACTTTCGCCGGGCACCCGCATTGTTGCAAAAGTCGTTTGAGGGTGAAATAACCCCGTCCTTTGAAAAACTGAAGATCGAAATGAAATCACAAGGGCCGTTGGGCGCTTGCGGATTCATAGACGGCGCGTTGGTGGACGCCGGCATGAGTCTGTATCAGGTGACATGGGCCGAGCGGGGACTCAGTTTCCGCGCGGACGCGCCACTTGATATGCGTTATGACCGCCAACAGGAGATTTCCGCTTTCGATCTGGTGAATCGGCTTTCTGCCAGCGAACTTGAAGACTTGCTTTTCAAGTTTACAAATGAGAGATGGGCGCGACGCATCGTAGAATTCATCGTCGCCCGACGCAATCACAGCACAATCAACACCACGGCAGAACTATCAGGCATCATCGCCGCCGCTATACCGGCCTCAGCCCGCAATCATTCGCGTGTTCATCCCGCCACCAAGGCCTTCGCTGCACTACGCATTTGTGTCAACGATGAGTTTTGGGCACTCACAGAAGGATCGTGGGCCTTGGGATCGGTATTAGCAAACACAGCCCGCCTTATAGTTTTGACCTACAGCAGCAACGAAGACCGCGTCGTTAAACACACCTTTCGCAGCTTGGCCGGTCGTCCTTTGGAACAGGAGCAATCCCGTTCCAAAGGTGACCGAAAAAAGAAGTCGCGCGAACTCTCCAGATCGCGTGACTTTCGCTCGGAGCGCCCCTCTCTCTCCATTCCTTTAAACCTACCGTATGAAAACGCGGATGATCCGCGTTTGAATTCGGAGTGGGCCTCAGGGTTTGGCGAAACATGGCACATGAAAATCGTGACACCAAAACCCATTGAGCCGACGCCGGAGGAAATCGCCGCCAATCCGCTATCGCGCAGTTGTAAATTGCGCGCTGTGGAAAAAGTGTGCGCCGGCTAAGTTCGATTTTGCTTACACAACTTGTTCAGCCTAAAAAAGCCACGCCGAATTTCCATGAGATTTCATCGAAGTTTATGCGGGGTTTTTCGGGCTTTTTGTCTTTTATTTAGCCGTTTTGTCCTCTGTCCAACGCAGAATTCATCGAAAATAGGCGCGCCTGCATTTTGAATTGGCAGACGCGCCGGGGAGGGCCGATTGATGCCAGTTGTTGTTGAAACGCGCAAAATTGCGCATCGCGAAGTAAATGAAATCAGTGACGTGCTTCAAGAAGTTGAAACCGATGTTTTAATTGACCGGGCTGCCTTGCTGACCCGCGCCGCGCATCACGCGCCGGGCACGGAACATCATTCCCATTATCGCGGCGCTCTCGAAGGCGCCCCCAACGCGCGTTCGCGTTTTGTTGGCGCGCACCGTCATGTGCCGGCCCGCGAAACGGGCACCGCCACGCTTTCGCCGCTTGACGAAGATGTTTTAATTTTTCATCAGGTCAGAGCCGCCGCGCACCAAGCGGTGCCGCTGGTGATGGACGAAGTCGTGGTCGAAGCGGCCCGTCGCCGTCGTCGTGCCCGTGCGCCGCATCGCGTTTTTCGCCTAACAGGGACGCAGTTGTTGATTGGCGGCTCGCTGTTGGCGCAATTGCTGATGGTTTTGTGGCTGCAAAGCCAATCGCTTTCTCTGCGCAACCGCGATTACAAATTGCGCCGCGAAATCGCGCAAACGCACGAATTAATTAACCAAAAGAAAAACGAAATTTCCCAGCTTGATTCGGAAGTGCATCTGAGCCAAATGGCAGCGCAACTGCATTGGGACAAGGCTCCGATGACCAGTTTCGACAAGATCAATGACACGCGCCGTTTGACTCCCGAAGAAACTGCCGCTGTAGAAGCGAAGCCTGCGGATGCAAGCCTTATCGCTCAAGCCCCTTAATTGAGACGCCGTCAAGAGTTTGGGTTGTTTTGGAGCCGTTATGCGCGTTAAAAATCCATTTTCGTCTTCCTCCGCCCGCCTTTCGCAAGAAGGCGGGCGCGACTTTGCCTCGGCCCCGGTAGCGCCTACTAAGCAGAAACCTCGCCGCACACCCGAAGAATTGGCCTTGCGCGGCACGCGTTCGCGCATCGAAGGCACGTTTTACTTGTTGGCTTTTTGCCTTGTCGGGCTGGCGGGCCGTTTAGTTTGGTTGCAGGCATCGGGCGAGCCGCCGAAAAAACTGGAAAAGCCGATTACCTTGACGGCCAATCCGCGTCGCGCCGATATTTTAGCGCGCGACGGCACGGCGTTGGCGGTCACGCTGGACGAATATACAGTCGTAGCAAATCCGCGCGGCATTAAAGAAAAAGATAAAATGGCGCGGCTTATTGCGCAGGCCATCGGCAGCGATGAAAAAGAAATTCGCACCTTGCTGAATAAAACCGAGCGCGGCATAAACCCGGAGGGCAAACCCAAACCAAATTATTATGTGCGCCTTGCCAAACGCGTCTCGAAAGAGCATTTGGATGCCTTAAAAAAGCTGCAAGCCACCAAAGGACTGAACAAAACCGCCAAGCGGCAACGCCAAGAGTTTTGGGCGTCTGTTTCGTGGGAAGCGACGCCGCGCCGCCATTATCCTTTGAAAAATGTGGGGTGCCAACTGGTGGGCTACACCTTGCCGAGTGGCAAGGGTGTGACCGGTTTAGAAGCCGCGTGGAATGCCGAGCTTTCGGGCAAGCCGGAAGAAGTCGTTTCGCAGGTGGATTCAACCAAACGCCCGGTGCCCATGTTCATCAGCGATTGGAAACCGTCCGTGCAGGGCCGCACCATTGTGACAACTATTGACCGCCAGATTCAGGCGGCCTGCGATCAAGCCTTGGCGCGCATGATGAAGCAACACAACCCGCAACTGGCGACAGCGATTGTGCTTGATCCGCGCACTGGCGAAGTGCTGGCGATGTCCAGCGCGCCGACTTTTGATTTGAATAATCCAGATGTCACCAGCGGCGCCCTAACTTCTAATCGCTGCTTGCAGTATGCCTACGAGCCGGGTTCGACTTTCAAAATCATCACGGCGGCAGCAGCAGTGGAAGCCGTGCCCGATTGGCGCGAGCATTCGTTTTTCTGTGCGGGTTCGCAACAAGTGGGCGCACATAATATGCACTGCTGGGTTTCCAGCACTGCCAAGCGGCAACATGGGCAGGAAACGCTGTCCGACAGCATCCGCGACAGTTGCAACTTCGGCGTTTACGGTTTCGCGCGTTTGGCCGGACGGCAGACAATGTATCATTACGCGCGGCGTTTTGGCCTCGGAAAACAAGTTGAACTGGCGCAATTGCGCGATAATGCTGGTTTTTTACCGAAAAATCCCCCCAAATGGGGCGATGCGCAATTTGCGAACTTTTCGTTTGGACAAGGCATGACGCTCACGCCGATGCAATTAGTGCGCATTGCGGGCGTTATCGCCAACAAAGGCGTGATGATGAAACCGATGCTCGTCAAAGAAACGCGTGACGAAAGAGGCAATTTAGTCGAGCGCTTTGCCCCGCAACCGGACGAAAGCGTGGTGCCCAAAGGACGGGTGGTCAAGCCCGAAACGGCTGACGAAGTGCGCAAAATGATGGAGCGTGTGACAACCGAAGGCACCGCCAAAAAGTTTGTTTTCATTCCGGGTTATGTGGCGGCAGCCAAAACCGGCTCGGCGCAAAAGGTGGTCAAGGGCGAACACGGTTATAGTTCATCAAAGTTCATTTCGTCGTTAGTGGGCTTTGTGCCGTCGAAAGAGCCGCGATTCGTTATCCTTGTCATGGCCGACGAGCCGCACGGCAGTCACTGGGGCAGCGAAGTGTGCGGCCCGGCCTTTGCGGACATCGCGACAGAATCCATGCGCCTTTTGCGCCTGCGCGAAGGTGCCAATGCCCCGGTGCCCAATCCGAAATTGATGGTCAAGCGCGTGGCAACAGCCGAACATTGATGTGTGATTTATTTTCCGCGTCCGACGTGAGAACGATAAAATCATAGGGGCGCAGAGTTTTAGGCGGACATAATGCCCTTAAAAAGGGACGTGTTCCCCTACAAAAGGGACGCGTGTCCCTACAAAAGGGACGCGCTCCCCCACGAAAGGGACGCGCTCCCCCACGAAAGGGACGCGCTCCCCCACGAAAGGGGCGCGTTCCCCTACAAAAGGGACGCGTTCCCCCAGAGCGGGGACAAGCCTAAAAAGCTGGAAAACCATAAATTCAGTGGGATTTGCGCTGGTTTTTGAAGAGGACGAATCATGCCGTCGTTGAAAGAATTGTTAGTGGGAGTGCCGGATGCGCGTGTGGTCGGCGATGAAAATGCCGAAGTGGCGGCGATTGCTTACGATTCGCGCACCGTTTCGCCGGGCACGGCGTTTGTGGCGGTGCGCGGTCACGAGCGCGATGGACACGCTTACATTGAACAAGCCGTAGCGCGCGGCGCGAATTTCATTGTTGCCGACAACGAAGAATCCGTGCGCGATTTGCCGGAAAATGTGACGCGCATTTTCACAACCGATACGCGGCGCGCTTTGGCGGTGCTTGGTTGCGAATTTTACGAACATCCGTCTAAAGAGCTTTTCTTAGTCGGCGTGACCGGCACCAACGGCAAGACCACGACTTGTCATCTTATCGCCGATATTTTGCGACAGTCGGGCTTCAAAAGCGTGGGCATTATCGGCACTTTGGGTGCTTCCAACGAGAAGAACTACTTCGATACGGGCCGCACCACGCCCGAAAGCCTTGATTTGCAGCGTCTTTTCGCTGACTTTCTTGATGGCGGCAGCGATGCCGTGGTGATGGAAGTTTCCTCGCACGCTTTGGCCTTAGATCGCGTGGCCGGTTGCATTTTCGACGCCGGTATTTTCACTAATCTCACGCAAGATCATCTGGATTTTCACAAAGATATGGAAGATTATTTCGCGGCCAAATCGAAATTGTTTTCCGATGTGGCGCGTTATTCGGAGCAGTTCAAAAGTTTCGGCGCGGTGATTAACTCCGATGATTCTTATGGGCGCCGCTTGCAGGAAGCCTGCGCCGATAGTTTGTATCTCACTTACGGCATCAACGGCGATGCGCACGTCACGGCGGAATCGGTTCACCTCACGCCAACCGGCACTTCATTTGTGGCGCGCACGGCCAACGAGCGTATCAATTTGAATATGTCGCTGGTCGGGCGCTTTAACGTGTATAATTCGCTGGCAGCAGTTGGCTTTGGCTTGCTCAAAGAAATTCCTGCCGCGACAATTCAAGCCGCCTTAAGCCACGCCAAAGTGCCCGAAGGTCGCATGGAAACCATTGATTGCGGCCAGAACTTTTTCGTTTCGGTGGACTACGCGCACACGCCGGACGGCTTGAAAAATGTGCTGTCCACCGTGCGCGAATTCGTGCCCGAAGGCAAAGGCCGCATTATTACGGTGTTCGGCTGCGGCGGTGACCGCGACAACACCAAACGCCCCGTTATGGGCACTATTGCCGCGTCGCTGTCGGATGTTTGCATCGTGACGAGTGATAATCCGCGCACGGAAGACCCGCAAAAAATCATCGAGCAGGTTTTGGAAGGCACAACAGGCGGCCACGCCGAAACTCAAGTCGAAGCTGACCGCCGCAAAGCGATTGAACTGGCTCTCGAAATGGCCGAAGCGGGCGATTTCGTGCTGGTCGCTGGCAAAGGCCACGAAACCTATCAAATTCTCAAAGACCGCACCATTCATTTTGATGACCGCGAAGTCGTGCGCGAGTTTTTGGAAGAAAAAAAGTAGAGGAGTAGGCAGACGGCGGGAGGCAGTTTGCAGGAGGCGGGAGGCAGACGGCGGGAGGGAGTTAAAATTATGCTTCTTGTAGTCGCGTCGTTTCCTGCCTCCCGCCTCCTGCCTTCTGCAAACTGCCTTCTGCAAACTGCCTCCTACAAATATGTCCGCTCAATTTTCCTTTGAACAAGCCGCGCAAGCGACAGGCGGCGAATGGTTGCAGGCGCCGCCACATGGCGTGGTAAACGGCGTGCAAACCGATACGCGTCAGCTTGCGGCGGGCGTGCTGTTTGTCGCGTTGCGCGGCGCGAATTTTGACGGACACGATTTTTTGCATCAAGCGCGCGAAGCGGGCGCGGCGGGCGCCGTGGTGGAAGATGCCAGCAATGCGCCTGCGGATTTTCCGCTGCTGCGCGTCGGCGATACTTTGCAGGCGCTGGGCGCTTTAGCCAAAGCGCATCGCGCGCGCTTTGATATTCCGGTTATCGGCGTAACCGGCTCGTATGGCAAAACCACCACGCGCGCTTTGATTAACGCGGCGCTGCAAGCCAAAGGCGCGGTTTTGTCGTCGCAGGGCAATTGGAACAACGAAATCGGCGTGCCTCTCACGCTTTTGCAGTTGGACGAAACGCACCAAGCCGCTGTTATCGAAATGGCGATGCGTGGCGCCGGGCAAATCGAATATTTGGCCGACATCGCGCGGCCCACACACGCCGTTATCACCAACATCGGGCCGCAGCACATCGAACTTCTCGGTTCGGAAGAGAATATCGCGCGCGCCAAAGCCGAAATTTTGAAATTCCTGCCGCCGGACGGCGTGGCGATTTTGTCTGCCGATGACGAATATCTCGATTTTTTCACCGATCAAGTCGGCTGCCGCGTGACGACGTTTGGCCTCAATCCCTCGGCGGAATATCACGGCGGCGAGGCCAAAACCGGCGCCGATGGCAACGTTTCTTTTGCCCTCACGACCAGTTCGCATCTCAAAACTGTTCCCGTTCATTTGCCATTTCCCGGCGTGCATAACGTGGCGAATGCTTTAGCCGCGTTAGCCGTCGCCGATTTGCTGGATGTGCCGATGGAAACCGCCGCGCAGTCGCTGCAAAGCGCCCATGTGCCCGGCGCGCGAATGCGCGTTTTTCAAAGCGGCACGCGCACGGTTATTGACGATTCTTACAACGCTGGCCCCACTTCGATGCGCGCCGCTTTGCAAACGCTGCTCGATTTCCCCGGCGCGGGCAGGCGCGTGGCGATTTTGGGCGCCATGAAAGAACTGGGCGACATCACCGAAGCCGAGCATCGCAAAATCGGCGACTTCGCCGGAACGCTGTGCGATTGTTTAATCGGCGTCGGCGGCGAAACGCGCCCGCTCTTAAATGCCGCCGTCGAATCCGCGCGCCAAGTCGAAAGCGATATGCACGTTTCTTATTGCGATAACGCAAGCGAAGCCGCCGCGCGCCTTGCCGAATGGCTGCAAGATGGCGATGTCATTCTCGTCAAAGGCAGCCGCAGCGTCGGCCTCGAAACGGTGGTGAAAGAACTTGGCGGCTAAAGGCGGGTTTTTACAGGAAATTGCTCGAACGGTTTTGACTCTGTTTGGAAACACTGAATCTTGGAATGCTTGGATAGTATTGTTTTTAAGTTCGTGGCTACTGATGTTTCTAATCGGCACACCGCTAATTGGTTGGCTGCGTCAGAAACGCTGGAAAAAAGACGTTGTAAGCGATGCTGAAGCGTGGCAAGTGCGAGAAGACACACCGGAAACCCATCTTAAAAAGCAGGGCACACCTTCAATGGGCGGGATAGGAATCATTAGTGTGGCGTGTGGCGTCTTGTTTTCAACAATTGTAGCATGGAGCATAGCCTTATCAGCAGCCCTTGCCTTTAGTCGTTGGATGATTCTCTGGCAAGATAATGCCCTTCTGTTGCTGTTGCCAATTACTGTAGCGGCGCATGCGTTTTTGGGTTTCGGCGATGATTGGTCAAAAGCCTCTGGAAGAGGTGGTTTGCGGGCACGGGCCAAACTTTTCGGGCAAATAACATTAGAAATAGCTTTTTTATGGGGACTGTGGTTTTTAAATCAACAACTCACAAAACAAGGTGCAGACCTTCGATTTATTTTTAGCTTTCCTCAATCTTGGCTTTCGGCGGTTTGCTTCTGGGCGTTACTACTTGTGGTTTTAGTCGGGACTTGCAATGCAGTCAATTTGACTGATGGCATTGATGGTTTAGCAGCAGGTTTAGCAGTTCAATTCGGCATATCAATTTTTTTGTTGATACTGGGCGAGACCATGCTATTTGGTTACGCCGCAAATATTTTCTGGGCCGCGCTCGCTGGTTCGTGTCTTGGTTTTCTTTCTTACAACAAATATCCAGCCAAGGTTTTTATGGGCGATACCGGCAGTTTGGCGCTGGGCGCGGCTGTCGGGGCGGGCGCGATTATGTGCCATGCGGTGTTTTTGCTACCGTTTATCGCGTTTATTTATTTTGTCGAAGCGGGCAGCGTGACGTTGCAGGTTCTCTATTTCAAATACACCAAGAAAAAGTATGGCGAAGGGCGGCGCATTTTTCGGCGGGCGCCGTTGCATCATCATTTTGAACTGGGCGGTTGGAGCGAATGGCGCGTGGTCGGCACCTTTTGGGCGATTAATTTGGTCACGTCACTCATTGGCCTTATTTTGTGGAACAAGGGCATTTTGCCGCGCTTTCCGTGAGAAATAAGGGCGATTCTGTGGGATTTCCCCTCACCCCCGTCCCCTCTCCCCCGAACGCTTCGCTGGGGAGAGGGGTGTCTGGCGCATTGCGCTCTTGCTCGTTTGAAAGATTTCGAAATG
>JANMKN010000070.1:0-39235 GCA_031372065.1 Abditibacteriaceae bacterium
CTGGAGCACGACGCTTCCATCCCCGAGGCGCGCCGCGAGAGCATCGACCCCACAGCGCACGCCGAAATGCTCGCCTTGCGCGAAGCGGCGCAAACTCTGGGCACTTGGCGACTTGAAAAAGTAACACTTTACGTCACGCTCGAACCATGCCCAATGTGCGCTGGCGCGATTTGGCTTTCCCGCCTTGAACGCCTTGTTTTCGGCGCGTGGGAGCCAAAAAGCGGCGCTTGCGGCAGTGTTTTCGATATTCCACGCGACCCTCGCCTCAATCATCACCCGCAAGTGCGTGGCGGCGTGTTAGAAGCCGAATGCGCCACATTATTAGAGGAGTTTTTCGAGGCGCGGCGCGCTGCGGGTTGGGCGTTCAAGTAACCTTTTAAAGGCGATAAAAGTTGGATGTTGAGGTTAGCCGGGCAGATAGTGAAGCGGAACCATAAGAAAATTGTTGCCCCGTGCGCGGGGTTTTGGTAGGCTTACTTGGATAAAAAATTTGACATAAGTCGAGGACAGAGAAGCAAATGAGTGTTGCCGAACGCATCAAACCGAGCGTGATTCAAGAACATCAGAAACACGCCACTGACACCGGCTCTCCGGAAGTGCAGATTGCACTTCTCACCAGCCGCATTATTGAATTAACGGGTCATTTGAAGACTCACAAGAAAGACCACGCGTCGCGGTTGGGCCTGCTTCGCATGGTCGGGCAACGTCGCCGCTTGCTGCGCTATGTTGCTAACAACGATGTCGCGCGTTACCGCGAAATTATCGGAAAACTCGGTCTGCGTCGTTAAAACCGAAAACCAAGCCGCCAACTCGTGACTGCGCCGGACATCAAGCCTTTGCTTGATTGTTCGCGCTCATGTGTCTGGCGGTTTTTTGTTCAGTGGTCAGTGGCCGGTGGGCAGTGGGCAGCAAACTTCTGTCCGCTTTTGTTCATGAAATTCACTACCTGACTACTGACCACTAACCACCGGCCACTGGAGATGAGAATGGGAATACAAAAAGAAGCCGTCTCGCTGGATTTAGCGGGACGCACCCTCACAATCGAAACGGGCACCTTTGCCCACCAAGCCAACGGCAGCGTGACTGTGCGTTATGGCGACACCGTTGTTTTAGTCACGGCGACAATGGCAACCTCGCCGCGCCCCGGCATTGACTTTTTTCCGCTGACTGTTGATTTTGAAGAACGTATGTATGCCGCCGGGAAAATCCCCGGCAGCCGCTTTATCCGTCGCGAAACGCGTCCCGGCGAAGACGCCATTCTTAATGGCCGCCTCATTGACCGCAGCATTCGCCCTCGCTTCCCGAAAGATGCCGTCAACGATGTGCAAGTTGTCATCACCACCTTCGCGGTGGACGGCGAAAACGAACCGGATATTCCCGGTTTAATCGGCGCTTCGGCGGCCCTCGTTATCAGCGACATTCCGTTTAACGGCCCGATTTCGGGCATGAAAATCGGCATGGTGGACGGCGATTTAGTTATCAACCCGACGCACGAGCAAATCGAAAACGGCCAGTTGGAATTGGTTGTTTCCTCCAGCGCCGAAGGCGTGATGATGATTGAAGCGGGCGGCCAGCAGATTGACGAAGAAACGATGACGCAAGCCATCGAAATGGCGCATCGCGTCAATCAATCCATCATTGCGCTGCAAAACGAACTGCGCGAAAAAGTCGGCAAGGCCAAAACCGAAATGCTGCTTCGCACCGTGCCCGCCACTGTGGTAGACGCCGTGCAAACGCGCTTTGGCGCTGCGCTGCAAGCTGCTGTTCTCACGCCGATGAAAGGCGAACGCAACGTCGCTTTGGACAATTTGCGCAACGAAGTCAAAGAGACTTTGGCCGCTGAATTGGGCGATGAGGCTTCGTTTATCGGTGCCGCGATTGAAAAACTCGCCAAAAAATACACGCGCAATGCCATTTTGGGCGAAGGCAAGCGTCCCGATGGTCGCAGTGCAGGCGAACTTCGTCAATTGGGCGCCAGCGTCAACATTTTGCCGCGCACCCATGGCACAGGCTTGTTCCAGCGCGGCGAAACTCAGGTTCTGACGATTGCCACGCTTGGTTCGCCGGGCGATGAAAAAATCATTGATTCGCTGGATGCCGTCGAAGAAAAGAAGCGCTACCTGCATCATTACAATTTTCCGCCATATTCGGTGGGCGAAGCGCGTTCGATGCGCGCTCCGGGCCGCCGCGAAATCGGTCATGGCGCGCTGGCGGAAAAAGCCCTTGTGCCGGTTTTGCCTTCACAAAAATCGTTTCCCTACACGCTACGTTTGGTTTCGGAAGTGTTGTCCTCCAATGGCTCAACTTCGATGGCTTCGGTTTGCGGCTCCACGCTCGCTCTAATGGACGCGGGTGTGCCTATTGCTGCGCCGGTTGCTGGCATTTCGATTGGCCTGATTTTGGACGACAAAGACCCATCAAAGCGCGTGCTTTTGACGGACATCATCGGCATGGAAGATTTCTATGGCGACATGGATTTTAAAGTGGCGGGCACCAAAGATGGCATCACGGCCATTCAGCTTGACACCAAAGCCGACTTTTTGCCGCTGGACATGATGAGCGAAGTGTTTTCGCAGGCGCGTGATGCGCGTTTGAAGATTCTCGAAACCATTCAAAGCGCCATCGAAACGCCGCGCAAAGACCTTTCGGAATTCGCGCCGCGCATTTTGACGGTCAACATTCCGGTTGAACGCATCGGCGAAGTGATCGGACCGGGCGGCAAAACGATTCGCAGCATTGTGGAACGCACGGGCGCCAAGATTGACATCGAAGACGACGGCACAGTTTTCATCACCTCCACGCAAGCCAAGGGCGGCGAAGACGCGGCCAAAATCATCGTTGATATGACGCGCGAACTCGAAGTCGGCGAAGAATACACCGGCAAAGTCACGCGCTTGATGAATTTCGGCGCCTTTGTTGAAATTCTGCCCGGCAAAGAAGGCCTGATTCGCATTTCCGACTTGGCGTGGGATTATGTGAACAGCGTCGAAGATGTAGTCAATATCGGCGACGAAGTGAAAGTGAAAGTCAGCGAAATTGACGATCAAGGCCGTGTCAATCTGAGCCGCAAAGCAATGATTGAAAAGCCCGAAGGCTACGTCGAACGCGCCCCGCGTGAACCCCGCGAAGGCGGCGACCGTGGCTCTCGCGGCAGTTTCGGTGGTGATCGCGGCGGACGTGGCGGCGACCGTGGCGGCGGCGGGGACCGTGGTGGCAGCGGCGGTGGAGATCGTGGCGGACGCGGCGGTTTCGGTGGCCCGCGTGGTGGCAGTGGCGGTGGAGATCGCGGCCCACGCCGGTAAACAAACCACTTAATGCGTCTTTAGTGAGCCTTTCAATCCGCTGTCCATACAAAAGGCCGGTAGCCATTGCTGGCTACCGGCCTTTTTGTCGCTTTAGCGCACTGTGCGCTTTACTTACATTCCAAGTCAATGGCCTGCACGGCCACAGTGAAAGTGCCGTTGGCGTTGACGTGAATTTTCAAGGTAGCGGTGCCCGACAGATTATCGGAAGACCCCTGACTGGTCAAGCGAAATTTACCGCTTACAGTGGCATCGGCGGGCGCTTGCAAACTGGTCGCGCTGATTTTGCCGGTGCCGCTGGCCACATATTTTAAACCGCTGGACGTGCCTTCGCCTTTGATGCCCTGCGCGTTGATATGGCCGCTGACCGTGGTGTTGTCGCCGTTTGTTTTGCTTTGCAAAACAACGTGCAAATCGCCGCTCAACTGAACTTTCTCTCCGGTCTTGCAAGGGTTGACAACCGTCACATTGACCGGAATCTTCTCATTGAACTTGCCGTCTGCTGCCTGCGACGGGCCGGGCGTAAGCAGAGTGAGTGCGGCGGCCAAAAAGCTGCCCGTGACGGATTTCCACATGGTGTTTCTCATTTTTTTACTCCTTGTGGCAAACGCTTCAAACGTTTGCCCCTAAAATTGCCTTTGTCATATCAAGCAAAAATAATACCAAAATGCCACGAGGCTGGTTTCTCATGAATAATTCTCAATTTCAAAAGACGGTTTTGTCCAACGGTTTGCGCGTTTTGACCGAGTATCATCCCGAAGTGCGCAGCGTGACTTTGGGCCTGTGGATCGAAGCGGGCGCGGTTTACGAGCGCGAAAACGAGCGCGGTTTGGCGCATTTGCTGGAGCATTTGGTTTTCAAAGGCACCAAGCGCCGCGATGCGCAAAAAATCGCCGCGCTTATGGATTCCATCGGCGGCACTATGAACGCGTTTACTGACCGCGAACACGTTTGCTATCACGTTAAAGTTCTCGATGAGCATTTGCCGGTTGCCATTGATTTGCTGTGCGACATGATAAGTTCGCCGCGCTTGGACGCCGCCGATTTGGAATTGGAAAAAGACGTAATTATCGAAGAAATCAAAGGCGTCGAAGACGTGCCGGAAGATTTGGTGCAGGAACTGTTTTCGCAAACAATTTGGCCGCGTTCGCGCTGGGGTCGCTCGATTTTGGGCACGCCGGAAAGCGTTATGAAGTTTTCTGCGGATGATTTGCGCCATTTCATTCAAACGCATTACACGCCGAAAAATGTTGTCGTTACCGCCGTCGGGCGCGTAAATCACGACGATATTGTTAAGCGCGCCGAAAAATTGTTGGCTGGTTTAGCGCCCGAAAACAAAGACCCGGCGCGCCGTCAGCCGCCGATTCCGACCATCAAAGCGCGCCGCGAAATTGTCTCGCGCGAAACCGAACAAGTGCATCTGGTGTGCGGCACCAAATCGTATGCGCACGACGACCCGCGCCGCTTTGCCGCGTGGACGCTCGATTCGGTTTTGACCGGCGGCTATTCGTCGCGTTTGTGGCAGGAACTGCGTGAAAAACGCGGACTTTGCTATTCGATTGGCGGCCTGACGGCCAATTATCGCAAAGGTGGCTTTTGGGCCGTCGAAGCGAGTTTGGCGGCTGATCACGCCCAAAAAGCCGTCAAACTCATCGGCAGCGAACTGCGCAAGATGAAGAAACACGGCATCACGCAAGCCGAATGGAAACGCGCCCGCCAACTGGCGCGCGTCAACCTGTTATTGGCCGAAGAAAGCAGCAGCGCCCAAATGGGCCGCATCGCGCGCAACGAAGTGTATTTCGGTCACCAACGCAGCACCGACGAAGTTTTAGCCGACATGATGGCCGTCACGCCCGACGATGTGCAGCGCGTCGCCAATGAAATGTTCGACGCCAACCTGATGAACCTAACCGCCATCGGCCCGCTGGAAAACGATTCACTGATGGTGGATGTGGGATAAATCGCCATGCTGATTTTGTTGGGTATTCTTCTCGGAAATGTGTGCGCCATTGCGGTTAATGGTTTTGCGTGGCATTTGCGGCGCAGGTATTGGTGGCAACTAATCGGTTTTGGTTTTGGGGGATTATTTTTTTTCTGCATCTCTCAAGTTGGAATGTGGCAAGACATGAGATTTTATGCTCAAGGCGATGATTGGGCTTATTATCATGTTTGGTCTAAGTTGCGCAATCCCTATTTATTTTTTGGCTTGCATGGAATTTTTTTGTTATTAGTTTCTGGGGTTGGATGGCTTCAGTCACGCCAAATTCAGTCCTTCTGGTGTCAAGGAGCATTTGCTCTTTGTGGTGAACTTGGATTGTGGTTTATTACGCTTTTTGCCGGAGTGTTTATATTGGGCGATATGCCGGAATTGTGTAGTGCTTTGGTAATAGCGTTTTTAATTACGGCAGCAGTTTTAACGTTTCTGCGTCCTGTGTGCTTGCGCTGGGCACGCCCTATCTGGCAAGTTGTAACCGAAATGCGAACTCGCAAGCCATAATTCGATAGTGGATACGGGATAAAGACTAATGCTCACGCTGAAACAAATTCTGTGGATTGGAAGCGCAATTTGCTGTGGGAATCTTGTAGCAATCTGGCTGCACTGCCATGTTTGGGAGGTTCGCCAGCGCCGCCTTCACGGTTTGCGCGCTGTCGGTTATTTGAGTTTGGCTATCGTCATTTTTGTGTTGGCTGTTTGGTGGCGTGAAGCAGAAATACAATCTTTTTTTCGTGACTCTTGGGATGAAGTAAATGTAAGGCTGCGCTCACAACAACGCCGGCTGATTTCTTACATTGCAACTGCGCTGCTTGGGGGGACGTCGTTTTTAGGTTTTTTGCATAGTCGTCAAATTCCAAGTCGTTGGTGGGACGCATCAATCGCTCTTTTCGGCGAAATACTTTTGGCGTTCGTAGCTGGATGCATTTTTTTAGTGGTGTGGCAAATGTTTTTTGGTTGGCCTAAGTGGAATTTAGCCCAGCAAAATCAATGGAGTATTTTCTTTCTGTGGACATATGGAATTTCGCTTCTTTGCCTTGCACTTTTTCGCCCGTTTCTTCTAAAAATTTATGCTCAACTTTTGCAAATGCGGCGCGATTGGTTTAGGCTGAAATAGCAATGGGAAAAATCAAAGTTTTAGTTTCGGGCGCGGTGGGGCGCATGGGGCGCGAAGTGGTGAAGGCAGTTGTGGGCGATAGCGAAACGCTGCTTGTCGGCGCGGTGGATAAAAACCTCGTCGGGCGTGATGCGGGCGAAATTGCGGGAGTAGAAACGCAAAATGTGGCGATTCAAGACGATTTAGCAAGCGCGCTGAAAAGTTCCGGCGCGCAAGTAGCGGTTGATTTTTCGACGCCGCAAGCAGTGCGCGCCAACATTCAAATCATGCTCGATTGCGGCGTCTCGCCGGTTGTCGGCACCACGGGTTTGAAGCAAAGCGATTTGGACGAGATCGAAGCGGCTTCGCGCGCGGCGGGCGTGCCGGTTTTTATCGCGCCGAATTTTGCCATCGGCGCGGTTTTGATGATGAAATACGCCGCCGACTGCGCGAAATTGTTCGATCACGCGGAAATTATCGAATATCATCACGAAAAGAAGCTGGACGCGCCCAGCGGCACGGCGTTTAAGACGGCGCAAGTGATGCTCGAAGCGCGCGGCGGCGATTTTGCCCGCGTGGGCGGCGATGATGAAAAAGACGGCTCTGCTGCGCCCGGTTCGCGCGGCGGGCAAATGGGCGGCATTGCCATTCATTCGGTGCGCACGCCCGGTTATTTGGCGCATCAGGAAGTTATTTTCGGCATGGCCGGTCAAACTTTAACCATTCGCCACGATACCATCACACGCGAATGTTATATGCCCGGCGTTTTGCGCGCCGTCAAAGCTGTGCGAAACTTGCAAGGCTTGACCTATGGGTTGGAAAAGATTTTGTGATGATTGATGAAACAAAGGCCACAAAAAGTCGGGCGCAGGAGCGGCGTGAAGAATTTATTTTTCGCGCTGCTAAATGGCCTGTTGTAGACAGATTTGCATGGCTGGGCAACGCACACGCTTTGTTGAATCTTTTAGAGAATCGCATCAATCAATTGAAAAACGAAGAAAGTTAAGACATGAGCAAGAAAAAAGTCGCCGTTATCGGCGCGACGGGCATCGCGGGACAGCAATTTTTGGCCGCGCTGCCCAATCACCCCGATTTTGAAGTGACCCACTTGGCGGCTTCGGCGCGCTCGGCGGGCAAGAAATATATTGATGCGCTGCGTGAACCATCGGGCGCTATCGGTTGGTGGTGCGATGAAGCACTCAGCGATGAATATGCGCAAATGCCAGTCGTCAACGCCGAAGATTTGGACGCGCGCGAAGTGGATATTGTGTTCACGGCTGTCGAAAGCGATGCCGCGAAAACTTTGGAGCCGCGCTACGCGCAAACCACGCCGGTTGTTTCAACAGCCAGCGCGTTTCGCTACTTTGACGATGTGCCGATTTTTATTCCCGGCGTGAATAATTCGCACGTTGCACTGCTGAAAAAACAGCAAGAGCAGCGCGGTTGGAAAGGCTTTGTGACGCCGATTCCCAATTGCACCACAACCGGCCTTGCCATCACGCTCAAGCCGCTTTTCGATGCCTTTGGTGTTGAAGGTGTTATCATGACTTCGATGCAAGCGATGAGCGGTGCGGGTCGTCGAGGTGGCGTTTTGGGCTTGGACGCGATGGAAAATGTGATTCCTTATATTTCCGGCGAAGAAGAAAAAGTGCAAAAGGAAACGCAGAAAATCCTTGGTGCTATAGGCGAAAATGGCATTGTCGCAGCGAATTTTCCTGTTTCGGCCACTTGCACGCGCGTTGGCGTGTTAGACGGGCATACCGAAGCGGTTTTTGTGGCGACAAAAGACGCGTGCAGCGCTGCCGATGCCGCGAAAGTGATGCGCGAATTCACCGGCGGTTTGGATGGTTTGCCATCTGCGCCGAATCCGATGATTCATGTTTTTGATGATCCGTTTCGGCCTCAGCCGCGCCGTGACCGCAATATGAATGAAGGTATGACAACAACGGTAGGGCGCCTGCGCGAAGAAACCGCGCTGGGCAAACATGGCGTGAAATATGTGTTGGTGTCGCACAACACCAAAATGGGTGCGGCGCGCGGCGCGATTCTCGTCGCGGAACTTTTGATGCGCGATGGATATATCCGATAGTCAAGTCGAACGCAGCCTTGAACGCACCGAACAACGGCGCCTTGAAGCTGTTGCGGCGCGCAAAAGGCAAAAACGCAACATCATTATTGGTTTGGTGTTGCTTGTTTTGCTGATTGTTGCTGGTGGCATAACGCTCGGCGCCTTGGCGGGGCGTCAAGTGCCGAAAGTTTCGACGGTGGCTTTGACATGGCCTCACGGCGAAAAGGAGGCGGCACTTGATGCCCAAGTCATCGGCGATGGGGCAACGCTGCTCATCAAAGCGGGGCAGCCTTTGCATTTTTCCGTGGCGCAGAGCGACACTTGGAATGTGACGTGGAAAACTGCCGATGTGTTAAGTTCTGGCGACGCTTTCGATTGGACACCTTCCAGCAGCAGCGGTGAACTAACGGCTTCGATTCAGCCCCGCCTCACGGGATGGAAAAAGACTTTTGCTTTTGGTCAGCCAACGCGCGAAATTCATTTGCATGGCTTGGCTGGCACCACGCTGCAAAGCACGGGCGGCAACGGCTTTTTGCACAACATCGAAACGCCTGCCGGTGGCATCTGGCTGCATAATCGCGTGCTGGCCAAAGCGCCGGTTCGTTACAATGACCGTGCCATCAAAACTCTGGGCACCGTTGCCAATCAACTGGGCGAAAAACAAAGCGATGCTGTCACGGCGGATTCGGCTCTTTGGCAGTTGATTCCAAATTTTACAGGCGATAAACCCGTGCCCAACGACAACGGCACCAACGCGCTGCTCAAAACGGCCAATCCTGCCGAAGATGCGCAGAAAGCTTTCAAGATTCTTGATCGTCTCGAACCCAAAGCGACGATAAAAGTGATTGTCGAAATGGGTGTCAACGCGCCAAGCGAGGCGCGCTTTCGCCTTTCATTCGATAACAAAGGCGGACGCTTTGTGTGGGTGCAAGGCCCAGACGACGAAAAAGCCAAGCTGCAAAATTGGTTGGACGAAAAGCCTAACGACAAAACAGACGAGGAAAGAACAACGCAATAAGGACAGATATGGAATCGCCTTTTGGCCCTTTAATTACAGCGATGGTGACGCCGTTTGATGCCAGCGGCGCCGTAGATTATGCCCGCGCCGAAGAACTCGCGCAGCGTCTTGTCGAAAATGGCTCGACGGGATTAGTAGTTTCGGGCACGACGGGCGAAGGCCCGACTTTAACGCCGGACGAAAAGCTCGAATTATTCCGCCGCGTCAAAGCCGCCGTCAGCGTGCCGATTATCGCTAATACGGGCGACAACGAAACGGCGTTTTCGATTGAATTTTCCCGCCAAGCGCAGGAAACCGGCGTGGATGGTTTGCTGCTGGTTGTGCCTTATTACAACCGGCCCAGTCAAGAAGGTTTGTATCAGCATTTTAAAGCCATCGCCGAAAAAGCTGACTTGCCTTGCGTGCTTTACAATGTGCCGACGCGCACGGCGCGCAATTTGGAAGCGAAAACCGTTCAGCGCCTGTCAAGCGTGAAAAATATCATCGGTGTTAAAGAAGCCAGCGGCGATTTGGCGCAAGTCGGCGCCATTCGCAATGCGTGCGGCCCCGATTTTTATTTATGGAGCGGCAACGATGGCGATGTGTTACCTTTTGTCGCTGTTGGTGGTCATGGCGTGATTTCGGTCATGAGCCACGTCGCGGGCAAAAATATGCGTCGCATGATGGACGCGCATTGGAAAGGCGATTGGCAAGCCGCACGCGATGAGCATTTGAACCTTTTGCCAGTTGCCGACGCGCTTTTTCCGGCCACAAGTCCCAGTCCCGCGCCCGTCAAAGCCGGCGTGAAATTGCAAGGCTTCGACTGCGGCGGCGTGCGTTTGCCTCTTGTCGAAGCGGAAGCAAAAGATGTCGAAACTTTGCGTGCTGCGATGTTAGCCGCAGGACTGATTCAGTGAGCGGAGGTCAGTGGTCAGGGAGCAGAAATTTCGACCACCGACCAGTGTCTACTGACCACTGACTAATGGACAGAGAACCAATTTTGATCGAACTGGCCGATGAAGTCAGGGTTTGCACACTCTGTCGCTTGGCGCAGACACGCACCTTGGCCGTGCCGGGCGAAGGCAATGCATTTGCGAAATTGATGTTCATTGGCGAGGGGCCGGGCGAAAATGAAGACAAAACTGGACGCCCGTTTGTCGGCAAAGCCGGACAACTGCTAACCAGATTGCTGCGCGATATTGGCTTGAAACGCGACAATGTGTTTATCACCAATGCGGTCAAATGCCGGCCTCCGGGCAACCGCGAACCTTTGCCCGACGAAGTGGCCGCTTGCAACGATTGGCTGAATGCGCAAATTGCCTGTGTGCAGCCGGAATTGATTGGTTTGCTCGGAGGCAGCGCACTCAAAGCGGTGCTTGACCCCGAAGCGCGCATCACAAAAATGCGCGGCAAAATTTATCGCAAAAACGGCCTCTTGTTTATGCCGCTTTTTCATCCGGCGGCAGCCTTGCGCCGTGCCGAGTGGATGCCCGCCTTGGAAGGCGACTTCCAACGTTTGAAAGAACTGCTGGCGCAGCCGCCAAACGAAGATGAAATCATCGAAATGGTGTCGCCCGAAGTCCAAGAAAAGGCGCCGCCAGCGGAAGACACATTGTCGTTGTTTTAAAACAGTGTTCAATGGCCGGTAAGCAGTGTTCAAAGAATCTGACTCCTGACCCTTGAAGACTGACGACTGAATTAGATTTTCCGGCAGCGGAATGCTGCCGTTTTATTTGCAAAATTCATTAAGGAGCTTGTTGTGAATCAATGAGTAGAGACGAAATTAAGATTATCCCCCTTGGCGGGGTTTGTGAGATCGGCAAGAACATGATGTTGTATGAATACGATGAGAAAATTCTCATCGTAGATTGCGGCGTGATGTTCCCCGACGAAGAACTGCCCGGTGTTGATTTAATCATCCCGGACTTCACCTATTTGCGCGAAAATCGTGACCGCATTGCCGGTTTGGTTTTGACACATGGTCACGAAGACCACGTCGGCGCAATGGGCTACTTTCTGCGCGATTTTCCCGAAGTGCCGGTCTATGGCGCGCCGCTAACGCTGGGCATTATGGGCGGCAAATTGCGCGAACAGCCGGTTGACCCGAAATCGTTAAATACGACCTCCGTTAGCCCCGGCCAAACGGTTCGCATTGGCCCGTTCGATGTCGAATTTATTCGCGTCGGCCACTCGATTCCCGATGCTTGCGGCCTTGCCATTACCACCGGCCTTGGCACCATAATTCAAAGCGGCGATTTCAAATTTGACCAAACGCCGGTTGATGGCAAACCGCCACAATTTGCGCGCTTTGCGCAATATGGCGAAAGCGGCGTCATGGCGCTGCTTTCCGATTCGACCAACGCCGGACGCGCCGGTTTGACGGGCAGCGAAGCCAGCGTGCGCCCCGGTCTGGAGCGCATTTTTGCCGACGCACCGGGCCGCATTATGGTGGCGAGTTTCGCTTCCAATGTGCATCGCGTGCAGCAAATTTTGGACATCGCGCATCTTTATGGGCGCCGCGTTGCCTGCACGGGGCGTTCGATGCTGACGATTACTAAAATCGCGCAGGAACTGGGTTATTTGCACCCGCCACAGCCGATTTTAGACATCGAACAAATTGATGAATACGCCGACAGCGACATTTGCATTTTGATGACCGGTTCGCAAGGCGAACCGTTGGCGGCACTTTCCAAAGTGGCGCGCGGTCAGAATCGTTTTGTTGAATTGCATGACAATGATTCGGTGATTCTTTCGTCCACGCCGATTCCGGGCAACGAAAGCGCGATTTACAAAATCATTAACTCACTAAGCATGGCGGGCGCGCACGTTTATCGCCCGCCTCATCATAATGTTCATGTGTCGGGCCACGGCAATCAGGAAGATTTGAAACTGATGCTGCACCTGACGCGCCCGCGCTTCGCGATTCCGTATCACGGCGAAGCGCGCCATATGTTGGCTTACGCCGACATCTGCGAACAAGTCGGTTTCAACCGCGAAGAGGTGCCGTTTATGCAGGTTGGCGACGTGCTAAGTGTGTCGCCCAATCGCTGCGAAATCGTCGGGCAAGTCACCGCCGGGCCGGTGTTGGTGGATGGCCTGACCGTCGGTGATGTCGGCCATTCTGTTTTGCGTGATCGGCGCCATTTGGCCGACGACGGCGTGATTGTTGCGACAGTGATTCTTGACAAGCAAACCGGCGCGGTTTTGAGCGGCCCTGATCTCACGCAGCGCGGCTTTTTGCATCAGCCAAATTCGGAAGAATTCATGCAAAAAGCCACGCAAATGGTGCTGGAAAAGTTGGAATCGCTCGGTCACACGCCGCCCGGCGACGAGCAGGGCATTGGTCGCCTTGTGCGCGACACGCTGGCGAATTTCGCGTGGACAACCTACAAGCGCAAGCCGATGGTCGTGCCTGTTGTAATGGAAGTTTGACGAGTGCGGAATGTTGAATGCGGAGTGCGGCATCTCATACTCTGCATTCAACATTCCGCATTCCGCATTTGAAAGATGTTGGATATGAATTACGTTGTCATCTACGGATTGGCCGGTTTGCTGGGCGCGCTGCCTTTGGCGGCGACGGCTTTGCAAACGCCAGCGCAAGCACCCGTGCAAACGGTCACCACGCCGCCGCTTCTTTTGAAAAAAACTGCCTCGAACCTCGCCAAATACGAGCCGGAGCGCGGCGTTTTACTGGGCGCGGCACTGGATTTCTCGAAGTTGCCCGAAACGGGTGACAACGCCGAAAAATTCGCGTCCATCATGCATGATTACGAAACCGAAGTGGGCCGCGAACAAGCGATTTACACGCAGTTTTTTCAGTTCCCTGATGATGGCGGCACCTTTATGGGCTGGAATTCGCATCCCAAAGGCTGGGCGACGGCGCAGGATTTTGCCAGCGCCGCGCACGGCCTCGGTGCCACGCCTCTTCTCACTTTAGAGCCGATGAAACCGCGCGTTTTCGTGGACGGCTGGCAACCCGGCGCGCCCGCTTACGAAGCCACTAAAGCCTTTGCGCAAGGCGCCGGACAATGGGGCAAACCGCTTTTTATTCGCTTCGCACACGAAATGAACGGCTCTTGGTATCCGTGGAGCGAGTGGAACGATAAAAACAAAAATCTGCAACGCGATCCCGGCGAAGATACTGGCTTTTGGCCGCCCGATTATCAAAAAGCCTATCGCAACGTGGCGCTCTTGTTTCGCCAATACGCGCCCAATGCAGCTCTGGTTTGGTGCCCCAATTCGGGACTTTTGGGCGGCGCCAAACGCGATGTCTTTCGCCCGTGGTATCCCGGCGATGACGTGGTGGATTGGGTTGGCTTGGACGTTTACGAACGCGGTTGGACGATGCCGATGCCCGGCGCGCATTTGTGGGGCGGAATGCTCGAACGCAACATTTCGTGGGACATGGCCGACGACCCCAAAACGGCGTGGAACGAAAGCGTGGATTTTTATAAAACTTTCGCTGTGGGAAAGAATAAGCCGCTGATGCTTGGCGAAACTTCGGCCACGCTGTCTTATCGCAGCGATTTAACCGACCCGCAACGCGCCTTACTCTCCTATCAATGGCGCGCCGGACGTTGGAACGACGCCGAATATGGCTGGCTGCAAACCGTTTACGGCACGACGAATTTCAAAGCGTATCCGCTTGTCAATCCGATTGATACCAAGTTCCCCAAACTCAAGGCGATAACGTGGTTCAACATCGCCAAAAAAGAAACCATCCCCGTCGAAAAAACCGTCGGCGATAAAAAGCAAATCATCTGGTTCGATGACGGCTTCGGCGATTACCGCGTCGGCGCCTCCGCCAAAGAAGGCGGCCAACGCCCCTTCCAAAAAGAAGAAATCGGACTTTTTCAGAGATTGACCAATAATCCGTATTTTTTGACGAAGATTGAAAATTAAAATGAGCGCTGTGTTAGCTCGCAAAACTTTGATTTCCATTGCCCAGCGCCGCCAAAAGCCGGGGGCAGGAAGTTCGCGTGAGTTTTTGCAGGCGAGGACGGCAATCATGATCTGGCCTGATTTATCCGATGTGTTCGCCGAGTTGCCGTGGGCTGTTGTGGGCGCTGTTGCCACGAGGCTTTATATGCCGGAGCGCATGACGCGCGATTTGGACGTGGCTATTTATGCTGGGGACTCTATCGCCGCGCATCAGAAACTAATGGCAGCAGATTGGGTGCAAACCGGCCAACTGCACATCGGTGGCACGTCGTGGCGCGCAATAGATGGCGCGGAGTTAGACCTTATCGAAGCCAGCGCCGAATGGTGGCCGGCGGCCTTGCGCGAAGCCCAATCGAACCGCGATTTGCAAGGCTTGCCCATCCTGCCACTGCCTTATTTGGTGCTAATGAAATTTCAAGCCGGACGCGTCAACGACATCGCCGACATCACACGGATGCTGGGACAAGCCAACGAAGCGCAACTGGACGACACACGTCGCCTTTTTCTGAAATTTGACCCCGATGGATTGGAAGATTTGGAAAGTCTTATCGTGCTGGGAAGACTTGAACTGGAAGGTGACTAAAGGCCAAAGCAGGTGGCCTACGTCCCTTCCAAAAAGAGGAAATCGGACTTTTTCAAAGCCTGACGAATAATCCGTATTTCTTATCGAAGATTCAGTAAAACGAAACGCCGCCGCAAAGTTAAAGTCCGCCGAGAAATTTTCTCGGCGGACTTTTTAATGACTTGATAAATTAGGATAAGATAATTGTTTTTGCGAGGCCTGTGATGCTTAAAGATGGCGCGACGTTTGTAGTCACGAAACCAAAGTCGTTTCTTCACAAAGATTTAAGTGCCGATTGGAACGCACTCTTCAAATCGAGCGGAAAAATGGCCGCGCACGCTTTGACTAAGCGTGAAGATATGCTCTCGGATGGCGCCGAGTTTCTGACTGCTGTGGGATTAGAAACGACAGTTGAGGAGCGTTTGTGGGTGCTTATCCAGCGTTCATTAACAATGGCTTTGGGAGAATTGCTTGAACCAGAACTAACACAACGTGATGCCCCTTATGATGGATTGATTGCCAGTCTTTTGTCTGTCGAGAGTTTTCGGGTTGAATACGATTTTTTGCAATCGCCTGAAAAGTTGGCTTTATTGGATGAAGTAATAAAGCCGCTGCGAACTTGGATGGCAGAGACGGAATCTACCCCTCAACTTATCGAAAATGTTGTTGAGCGTTTGCCCCGTTATTTTGTGTATGCCTTGCAACACGAATGGCGAAGGAATGAAACGTATTACGCTCAAATAGAGAAGGCGACTGACACGCCATTAAGCGATGCCGTTAAACGCCAGATTGAACGCGAAAAGAGCGAACGCAATTGGGATGAGTATCGTGCTTTTCTGCGCAAGCAAGTTGATAACAAACTTTTTGATGAATCTTTTGGCTTACGGCAAATCTTCGTGCCGCTGCGTGCTTATTACGAACACAAACCAAAAACCTCGCGCGAAACTCGACATAATGAAGAAAGACCAGAACGCCACGTTTTTGAATTAGAAGATTACCTCGATAATTTTTTAAATGCTCCTGCCAGTGATGGCCGTTTACGCCTTATTTCTGGTGGGCCGGGTAGCGGAAAATCCTCATTTTCTAAGATGTGGGCCGCGAAATTGGCTGAACGTGATGATTTGCAAGTGCTTTTTATCCCACTTGATTATTTAGATGTTGAGCGAGAACTACCTGATGCCGTAGACGAGTTTTTGCAGGATGATTTGAAACGTGAATTGGGTATGGTGCTGGACAATCCGCTAAAGCAGCGGCATCCTTCTAAACGTCTTGTGTTGATTCTTGACGGCTTGGATGAATTGGCACTGCAAGGTAAAGCGGCTCAAGACACAGCACGACGTTGGTTTAATAATATGCGTGATTTCGTCAGGCTGGAGAATCAGCGCCAAAATTCAGCGCCTGTCTTGGCATTGGTAAGCGGGAGGGATATTGCTGTGCAAGGTGTTGAGATGCCAAAACGCGAGTGCATTCTTCATGTCCTACCATATAAAATCTCTTTTTTTGATGCAATAAAATATTATAAAGGTGTAGAAGAATTAATACACGAAGACCGACGCCTCTTATGGTGGCAGAAGTATTCTGAGCGTTCTGCCCAATTCGATGGTGAATTACCAGAAGAAATCAGTAGTCAAGATTTTGATGAAATTACATCTTGGCCTCTACTGAATTACTTATTGGCTCAAACTCTTTTGGCTGCACGGGCAACTGGACAAAAAATTGAACCGAACATCAATGAAGTCTATGGACATTTGCTCACAAAGGTATACAATCGAGTCTGGGCTGATGAAGGCAATTTACATCTGCGTGACAGTGGATTCGACGAGTCAACCTTCCGTGAAGTGTTGCAGGAAGTCGCGCTGGCAATATGGCAGAGTGATAGCTCTGCGGCGAGCGAATCAATTATTGAGGAAAGGTGCAAACGAGTCGGATTAGTCGAATCGTTGAACGAGTTTCGCAGAGGTGTGGAATCAGGATTTGCGCGTTTGCTGACCGCTTTTTATTTTCGACAAAAAGACCAGAGAGCAGGTGAGCGATCATTTGAATTTACTCACAAAAGCTTCGGCGAGTATCTCACTGCTTGTCGTATTGTGACTTCGTTGGATTCGTTATGCCAAGAATGGATGACGAGCAAAAATAAGCGCCAAGGCAGGTTAGATGAAGAAGGAGCTTTGAGAGAATGGCTTGAAATTACTGGACCTCAAGAAGCAGATTACTATCTTGGAAACTTTATAGAACGCGAAATTCGCCAAGCCGATTTAGAAGTCGTATCAGATTGGCAGGTATTTCTCGCAAGACTTATCAATCATTGTGTCAACTTTGGAGTGCCTACTCATTTAATGAATCCGCGCCCAATGCTAATCGAAGAGATACGCCAAGCAAGTAACGCTCAATTAACTTTATTGATGTGCCATTCATATTGTGGGGTAATCACAAAAGCAGTGAGCACAATTGATTGGCCCGATGAGACATCGGCTGGCACTTGGATTATGCGTATGTGCGGTCAGCGTGATAACGCTTATATTGGTGTGCCAGAATTGTCGTTTCTTAACTTCGACGGATGTTGCTTTATGGGACAGTTTTGGGACGGAGCCAATTTAACAGCATCAAGCTTCCGCAAGGCGAATTTATATGGTGCATCGCTTGAATATGCATTTATGCAAGGATGCGATTTTAGTGATACTTTCATTAATGTGGTCAACTTTGATGGCACGAATCTGCTCGGTGCCCGGTTAGATAGGAATACTTGGCAATACGCAAAAAACCAAGGTGCTCATGTAGATGATGAGCCGCCAAGGGAGTAGGAAACGTCCAATAAGCGTAAAACGAGGCAAAAGAGTGGGGATGCGACTCGCGGAGCGAGGGAAGCCACTAAAAGAGTGGGGATGCGTGTTCGGGAGACGGGGATGTGAGAAAAAGAGCGGGGATGCGACAAAAAGAGCGGGGATTTGGGTTGCGGAGCCGGGGAAACAACTCCGGGAGCGGGGATTTCTCTAAAAAAGTGGGGATTTAGGCCCGAAAGGGCTTTTTAAAGGAGATTGTCATGGCACGAACTTCAATGAGTGGGTTTTTCGACGCGGTTAATAAGTTGATTACCAACAGCCGCGCATCAAGCGAGATTATGGCGGCGCTGGATACGCAGGGCGTGACGCCGGACGATTTGGACGAAGGCGAAGGTTTATTAGCCGTCGCCCAAGAAAAAGCCGGTTTGCAGGATGCCGCCACCGAAGCGTTGCGCTTGCATACGCCGATTTATCAAGCGGCGGAAAAGCAGGCGCAGGCGGATTATCAGGATTTAGTCGGCGCTTGCCGCGCGGAACTTTCGCCAGCGCAATTGAGAGCCTTGCAAATCAAGGAGATGCCCAGCAAACCCGCCAAATTCGTTTTGGTCACCAATACGCTGCTGGATGCCATTCCGCGCAACGCTGAGATTGCAACGGTGCTTGCCAATCGCAAGCGCAATGCGGCGCGATTGGCGCAAATTCGTTTGACAGTGAAAGCCTACGGTGACGCGGCGACGCGCTTAAAACTGCTCGAAGGCGCGCTCAAACAAGCCACTACCGATCAAAATAACGCCATTAGATCGCTGCGCGCATGGTTCACCAAAATCAGCCGCTTCGCACGCTTGGCTTTGAAATCGAAAAAAGGTTTGCTCAGTGAAATTCTGCCCCCGCCGCAGAAAAAAGCGGCCCCAAAAACAGGCGCCGCGCCGCAATAAACAACAGGGGCGGGCATTTCCTCAAACAATGCGGGCAGGACGCCCGCTCTATTGCAACGGGCGCGAATGATTTCATTCGCGCCCGTTTGATTGTGTCAACACGCGTTCAACCTCGCTTGCCCAACTTCCCGCGATGCGTTCCCCAGATTCCGCTTGGCCGCCGGTGGCATTCGGGCCGCTTAAAATGGGGCGTTTGCCGAGGGGAAAGCCGCCGACGGCTGCTTGACTAACGTTGGCGTTGATGAAATGCAACGCCACACCGGCACGTTCTTTGTCGGTGGTGTTGGCGCCTGTCGAGTGCGCGGTGCCGTAGGCGAAAAACAGGGCGCCGCCCGCCGGAAGTTCGATGAAACGCGCGCGGTTTTCGTCGGGAAAGCAACGAATATGGTGATCGCTGTTGGGGTCGCGCGAATGCTCATATTCTTCGCGGAAACTGCCCGGAATCACGCGCATGGTGCCGTTGGCGATGGTGGCGTCATGCACGGCTGTCCATAACGCAGTGCCGCGTAACGGGTCGGCGATTTTGAAATAAGCGTTGTCCTGATGCCAGTTGGTGCCCGCGCCGTGTCGCGCTGGTTTGAGAAACACCTGATCGAGATGTAACAAAACCGGGTCGCCGATGAGTTGACCGACAGCAGAAATCACTTTTTCGGCAAACGGCATAGCGCGATAAAAATCGCTGTGCGGCGCCATCGGGCACAGTTGCAAATTAAATTGGCGCTGTGAGTGTGTTTTGCCATCGCCTTCGGTGGCGACGTTGTGCAGCTTGCCCTCTTGCTTCAATCGCTCCAATTCGATTTGCATGGCGCGCACTTCATCGGCCTCCCAGAAATCCGGCAGCGCTAAATAGCCTTCGCTGCGAAAGTGTTCAATCTGTTCGTTTGTGAATTGCATGGTTTTTAAGAACCACAGATGCCCACGGATAAACGCGGATATTATTGGGATTGGGTTTGGTATGGCTACGTCCCCAAAACAATCCCAATTGTTAAAAACTTATCCGTGCTTCTCCGTGGGCATCTGTGGTTGGAAATTTGTTGCGACGCGGCGGCCTTTGCCAATTAGTGCAGCGTATTCGATTTGTTGGGTTATCCAATGTTTCGCGTTTTCGACAGCTTTGTGCATCGGCACATTTTGCGCGCGTTGCGCGGCTATGGCGGACGCGAGCATACAGCCAGTGCCGCGCACTTCGAGGCCTTGAATACGCGGCGACCTGAACCATTGAATATCTTGAGGGCCACATAAAACGTCACAAGATTCTGCATCGTCAGCCTGCGCATCGCCTCCTTTTATGAGGACATAGGGAGAATGGTTTGGTAAAAATAGCACATTTTGAAGTTTTACAGCGAGTGCCTCTGCGTCACTTTGCCAATCTTTGACGGGAATATCCGGCGTGAATTCGCCGAAATTCAGGCTAATCGCCTCCGTCCAATTTGGTGTTACCAGTTCGCAAAGAGGCAGCAGCAATTCGCAGAGCGCAACTATAGTCTCATCATCCGAAAAGACGCCGCCCGATGATGGCGCGAAAACCGGATCAACAATGATGGGCACCTTTAAATTTTTCAGGCGCGCCGCGATGATTTCGATGGATTGAACATTCGGAATCAGGCCGGTTTTTACGGCGCGTGGCGTGATGTCGTCTAATAAATGATCCAATTGCGCGGCGAGCAGGGCAGGGGAAACGGCTTCAAAGGTTTGCACGCCACGCGTGTTTTGCGCGACGACGGCAGTGACAATTGGCAAGGCGTGCGTGCCAAAAGCGGCGCAAGCGCGGGCATCGGCGGCAAGTCCGGCGCCGCCCGATGGGTCGGTGCCGCCGATAGTCAAAACGCAAGAAATAGGCACTCTTAATAGTGTAACGAGGCACGAGCCTTGCAAAAACTGTTGGCATCCCGAACTTTTGGAGACTCTCATGGCTCATTCTTATACAGCAACAGGAACTGGTGCGCTGGCAAAAACCGATGTCAACAAGCGGCGCAAAGTGTTGGTTACCGGCGCGGCAGGGCGCATCGGCGGTTATTTCGCCGCGAATTCGCACAGCAAATATGATTTGCGTTTGATGGTGCGCGGCGACGAAAAAGGCATCGAAAAATTGCGAGAATTCGGCGAAGTCGTCGAAGCCGATCTTGCCGATTTGGAAAAACTAAAAGAACATTGCGCGGACGTGGATACCGTGGTGCATATGGCGGGCGATCCTGACCCGTCAGCTCTGTGGCAGGATTTGCTAAACGCTAACATCATCGGCGTTTATGATATGTTTGTGGCGGCCAAAGCAGCAGGCTGTCGCCGCGTGATTCATGCGTCTTCGATTCACGCAGTGTCCGGTTATCCGCCCGATGTGCAGGTGAAGACTTCCGAACCCGTCAATCCGGGCGATTTGTATGGTGTTTCCAAGTGCTTCGGCGAGGCTTTGGGTCGTTATATGGCCGAAAAAGAAGGCTTGTCGGTGATTGCCTTGCGCATTGGTGCCTTTCAGCCGCTCGAAGCAGCGCGCGAGGAAAAAGCTATTGGAATGTTAGATGCGTTTGTGTCACAGCGCGATTTGAATCAATTGATTGAACGCTGCATTGATGTCGAGAATTTGCAGTTCGCGATTTTTCATGGCCTGAGCAACAATCGCTTCAAGCGCTTGGATATTTCGGACGCCCGCGAATTAGTTGGTTACGAGCCGCAAGATGATACCACCGAATTAAATCCTCAATTGGCACAGTTGCGTTTGGATGAGAAATTATCATCACACAGCGCCCTTGACGATGGACAAAAATCTGGTTTGCGCGCCGATTTGTGAAAAACGCGTCACCGTTTGATATTTGATTTAAACTGAAAGCAATGCCCCTAAACGAACAAAAATCACGAATTGCTTTTCTCCGCAACCCAGAAGGGCCGCTGGGAGTTTTTGTGCGATATCCGGTTTTGTTGCGTTTGGCTGCGGTCTCGATCTGCGCCGAAATCGCGTGGGCCACGCTGATTATTGTTTTGCAATATCACTTCAAAGACGATGTGCTACGCAACCAAGCCGAGCAGCTTATTGGCGCCCGCGTGGCGACGGTGACTTTTGCCTTTGTCGCTTGCGAGACAATTCTCAAATATCCGATGGGCACGCTTAGTGATCGTTTCGGGCCGCGCCGTATGATTTTTATCGCGCTCGGTTTGGCGATCATTTCACCGCTTTTGATGAGTAAAGCCACCGAATGGTGGCATTTTGTGCCTTTGCGTGCCTTGGATGGCGTAGCAGCGGCAGCTTTGTGGCCCGCGATGAGCAGTTTGATGGCGCGGAGTGTGCCTTCGGAGGCCAAAAGCGCGGCCATGAGCGTTTTTAACGGGGCTTATTGTGCTGGACTGGCTATTGGGCCGATGGTCGGCTTGTATCTAGGGCACAAATTCGGCAACGCTACGGTTTTCCCGCTGTGTTCATTGGTATTGGCTGGCGGCTTAATAATAGCCGCATCCGTCTTGACGGGCGGCTTGGGAGATCGCGCGGTGGGCGACCATGAGGACGGTATTTCGCTGCGTGGCAAGCCGCAACTCCTGCGCATGATGGTGCTTTATGGCTTGTCGCAATGCGCCGTCGGCATGATGGCAAACGTGCTGGTGCTATATATTGACAAACGCTTTGGCATTCACGAAGGCGATTTGCCGCGTTTAATAGTCGTGCCTGCTTTATTCATTGGAGTTTTAGCGTTGCCCATTGGTCATATGGCCGATAAAATTGGAAGGGCGCGGGCCGTTTGGATTTCTTATGTTATGGCAACGTGTGGCATGGCTATTATCGCGGCCACCAGTTATTTCGAGCCGACCACCAAATTAATTTCGCTTCCCGTGGCTGTTTTTTGCGTTGGTCTGCTGCTTTTGGTGGCATGGTATATTTTAGGCACGCCTGCGTGGTTGGGTTTAGCTTCGGTGCAAGTGGACGAGGCGCATCAGGCCAAAGTGCTGTCGCTCATGCAAACCGCGCAAGGTGTGGGCGTGGTTTTGGGGTCGGGCATGGTCATGACTTCGAGCGCGTTATTAGTGCGTTCCGAAAATGCCTATTTGGCGTTGGGCCGAAAATTGCCCGAATTGCATTTCGCCGAGCGAGGCGCCCGTTTCGTTGAAATGGATGCTGTTCCTATTGTGTTTTGGCTATGGGCTGCGGCGATCGTTTTTTTACTTTGTCTCATCGGAACTTTGCTCTGGGTTAGGGAACCTGAACAATTGTTAGGAAATGTAGAGTTGCAGCAACCCGCCACACTCACTGAAGTCTAAAGCCCCGTTTTGAAGACGTGAAAGTCGAAGACGAAAGAAGGATTCTTATGCGCAGTCCATTGACAAAAATTTTAAGCACAACTTTGGGTATCGCCGCGTTTTTTGGTTCGCTGGCGCACGCTGATACACCCCAATCCATTGGTTTTACTGGTGTTCGCCCCGATTTGGGCGCTGTCGAAGTGGAAAATGGTCACGTTTATGACTACACCTTCACCACAGCGCCGACGGATTGGCACGTCCAAAGCGGCGTTTGGGAAATGACCAATCGTTGGAGTTGCTCGCCCGGTTGGAGTTGGTTCGGCGGACGCAGCGAAGAAGTTGCCTCCATTTGGAACAAGCGCAAGTTTTCCGGCGATGTCAGCATCCAATTTTACTTTGCTTTCAAAATGGGCATGGACGGACAGCAATCGGCGTGGGCCGAGCGTCCTTCGGATGCAGCCATTAGTTTTTGTGGCGATGGGACGAATCTCGGCAGCGGTTATTCTCTTGTTATCGGTGCCGATAACAATCAGCACAGCGTTTTGATGAAGCAAGGTAAAGTGGTGGCTGAATCTATGGCGCCCGAAGCGTTGTTGCCCTCGTTCATTGATGGCCGTGTGAATACCAATTTACTGCACCGCGCCTGGTGGTATGCCAAAATTAACAAAGTAGGCAATCGCGTCGAATGCTGGCTTGAGGGCAAACTGTTATTCACTTACGATGATCCCGCGCCGCTGGATGCTGGGCAAATTGCTCTGTGGACTTACAATAACGGTATGATGCTCTCGCGAGTGCAAGTCTTCTACGAAAACGAAGTCAAGCCGTCATACAAAAATCGCTCATTGATAGTCAGCGATGTGACCTCGAAAGCAACCGCTCCTGTCAAAGTCGCCAGCCGTTAATTTCTTCGATATTTGCAATCGCCACCTGCCAGACATTCCCGATCTGGCAGGTGTTTTTTTGTGCGATTCAGCGCACCGTTAGCTATTGACAAGTGTCTGATACTCTATCTTGAACGACGCGTTGATTTTGAAAGTGGCACTATGAATGTCAATTTGAAGTGGTGGGCACCGCAATTTTTGTTGGTTGTGCTGCCTTTTTGCGGTGTGAACACTGCGCAGGCTGATGCCCCAAATGCCATCGGCATTCCAAGTGGCATGGTGTCGCTGAATACTGTCGAAGTGGAAAGCCGCAATGTCTATGATTACACCTTTGCCACTGCACCCGCCGATTGGCGCGTGCAAAGCGGCATCTGGGAAATGACCAATCGTTGGGATTGCTCGCCGGGGTGGAGTTGGTTCGGCGGGCGCAGCGACGAAATTGCAGCCGTTTGGAATAAACGCAAATTTTCCGGCAATTTTTCGGCACAATTTTACTTTGCCTTCAAAATGGACTTCGTAAAGACACCAGCTTGGCATTACCACCCGCAAAACGTGGCTATTTCTTTTTGTGGTGACGGTAAAAACTTAGGCAGCGGTTACACATTGGTCATCGGCGCGGATAACAATCAGCACACTGTTTTATTGAAAAAGGGCAAGGAAATCGCGGATTCGCGCGCACCCGAAGCCTTGTTATTCACCATGACCGATGGCTATCCACCTGCGGAATTACTGCACCGCCGTTGGTGGCACGTCAAAGTCAACAAAGTTGGCAAGCACTTGGAATGTTGGCTTGATAATAAATTGCTATTCACCCACGACGACCCCCAAGTGCTGGATAGCGGGCAGTTTGCTTTATGGACTTATAACAACGGCATCATGCTTTCGCGGGTGCAGATTTTCTACGAAAACGAAGTCAAACCGAATTATCAAAGTCGCTCGTTAGTCGCTGCAAAAACACCAGTGCAAAAGCCTGTCGCCAAACTCGCCCAGCGCTGATTATCTCGGTGCTGGGCGTCCACTTGTAGAACTCAAGGGATAACAAGTCCGTTATTCGCTATAGTTCATCAAGGGAACAGTGAAGAACCATTGTCAGTCTGATAAAATCTCTGTAACACGCAGCGCGTTTGTCAACACGGTTTTTTGCCTCAATTGCCCTGAAGTAACTCCCATTTTCCAAAAAATGTGGCAAATATGGCACCTCGCGAGACGTGGCGCGGTTTGCTGTGTCAAAATTCCCTGTCAATAATCGGGGAATTGTTGGACAAAGGATTTTTTTATGAACTCTTGGTCACTGTGGATTAAACCGGCTTTATCAACGGTTCGGCGTGCAGAAATTGGTCGTTTGGGACAGGCCTTTTTGTTTGTGGTGCTGGCAATTTTGGCGGGTGTTGTGAGTAACACGCAATCCGCCAATGCCCAAGGGTATCCAGACACTCAAACGGTTTATTTTGGCGATACACCTGTCAATCTCACTGTGTCCTCACAATGGAGCGGTGTGCAGGTTGCCACCAATGTTTCATTGGACACAACGTCCCGCAGTGGCGGCGGCGGCACTATATATGAACGCCAGCGCATTGTGCTGTTTCCGGCAGTGAATGGTGTTGTAAAAACTGATGCTGAACTCAAAGCTTTGCCCGGTGCCAAGCGTGTGGTTCATGTGTTCAATAATGCTGGCTTGCCGCCGATTGTAGAAAGCGATGACATTTTAGTGCGCTTTCAGCCGGGCACAACAGCAGTGACGGCGCAACAAGTGGCCTTGAGTGTCGGTGCAGGCTTAGGAGCACCTTTAGGGCCACAGTCGCCTTCTGCATTTCATGTCTTCGTTAATACCAATACCACTGCTATTGCAGCTGCGAATGCGCTCCGCCAAAAGTCAGAAGTGATGTGGGCTTATCCGAACTTTGTCTGGCCGCGCAAGCAACGGCTCATGCCGTCTGATCCGCTTTTTGCTCAACAAGCTCACTTGCTCAATAGCGGGCAAAACAATGGTTTAGCTGGTGCAGATGTCAAGGCCGCGCAAGCTTGGGATCTCACAATTGGTAGTCCGCAGGTTACGATTGCCATTTTAGATAGTGGCATAGATATAGATCACGAAGATTTAGCGGGGCGCATTGTGGCTCCGCGCGACACCGTGGATGATGACAGTGATCCGCGCCCGATTGCTGGCGAAGATCATGGCACAGCGTGCGCGGGGTTGGCTTTGGCTTCGATTAATAATTCCCTCGGTGGTTCGGGTGTGGCTCCTAACTGTCGCTTAATGCCGATTCGCGTCATTACCAATTTCACCACTGTTGCCGATATAGACGAAGCATTTATGTGGGCAGCGAATAATGGGGCCGATATTCTCAGTAATAGTTGGGGGCCGCCAGATAACGTTCCACCTACTGATCCGAGCCAATTATTGCCAACCAGCACCAAGGATGCTATTGATTTTGTTACTACTTCGGGGCGCGGCGGTAAAGGCTGTGTAGTCCTTTTCGCTGCTGGAAACGGCACGGAAAATATGGACACCGATGGATTTGCTTCCTATCCTCGTGTCATTGCTGTAGGCGCCTCCAATAATCGTGATCGGCAATCAAGCTTCTCCGATTTTGGCACGTCTTTGGACGTTGTTGCGCCGGGTGGCGATTTTCCCACAGGTTTAATCACAACGGATCGCATGGGTGCTGCTGGATATGTTTCTGGCAATTACACCGCTGTAGGCGACGTTTTCGTCGGCACAAGTGCGGCTTGCCCAGTTGCTGCTGGTGTTGCTGGTCTTATTTTGTCGCGTAGCAACAGTCTGACAAATCTGCAAGTCCAACAAATTCTCCAAAATACCGCCGATAAAGTCGGTGGTGTTATTTATGATGTCAATGGCCACAACGATAATTACGGATCAGGCCGCGTTAATGCGTTTGCCGCACTGCAAAGCGTCGTTGTTGGGCCTCGTTTTTCAATTAGTGGCACGATTACACAAGTTGACTTAGTCACACCGGTGGCGGGTGTTACGGTGACGGCAGCGGCGTTTGGGGCCGTGACGACAACGGCAGCGGACGGCACTTATACATTAGCTGGTTTGCCAGCGGGCACGACTACAGTGGTGCCCAGTAACCCTAATTTTTCATTCACGCCGCCCTTGCGGAACGTGTTTATTGGGGCCAGTGATGTGACAGGTGTTAATTTTGTGGCACAGGCCATTCCTAAAGTCACTTTAATTGACCCGCCCAGTAATACGACTATCAATGCGCCGACTTACTTGATGCGTGCTACCACCGCTAACGATGCGGTTGTGCAGCGCGTGGATTTTGAGCGCTCAGGCGATCCTGTTGACTTTAACAAGGCATCAATAATCACTATTCCCGATGCTGACCCGAATGGCCCCAGCGTGATTACCGACAATTTACCTGTTGCCACAACGGGGAATGCTGCCAGTGTGATTGTGCGCGTTAACATTTCACATCCACGCGTGCAGGACTTGCTCATTAACCTGATTGCGCCCGATGGCAAGCGGTATTTGGTTTATCCTCAGGCTTTGCCCAGTTTTGGCACCAGCCTCAACCTTGCTGTGCAAGTTAATGTCGGTAGCATTCCCCTCGCGGGAATCTGGAAATTGGAAGTCAGCGATACCGTTGATGCGCCGTTCGACCTGATTGGCAGTGGCACTCTGGTGTCGTGGGGCTTGACTATCAAACCATGGGTGCTAATCGCTTCTACAAACCGTCCTGACGCCGTTTCTGGCGAATGGCAGGCTACTTGGCCGATCAGCCAGACGCCGCCCGGCACCTATGACGTGCGCGCCGTTGCCATTTCCAACACTGGGAATCAACAAGACGTGCATTTCAATATCGTTATTCCTGCACCAACAATTGTGTTGCTAAATCCGCTGGACAACGATACCATCAATGCGCCCATAGACTTGTTGGCGCAGGCTACAGGTGTGGGTGTCATTCAGCGCGTGGACTTTGAGCGTCGGGGCAAAGCACCGTCGTTTAATAAGGGTAGCACGGCATCGCCGCTCAATCTGTTCATTCCCGATCTTTCGACTGTATCTACGGAATTGATCGTTCCCGGTGGGGGCGTAGCTGTGAATGCTACTCTTCATTTGGAATTGCAACACGAATATATCGGTGACGTGGAAATCACGCTTGTCACGCCCGATGGCACTCAAATTGTGGTGTTAGACGACACAACGCTAAACGATCCCAATTTTGTGCGCGATATTCCTTTGCCACAATTGGTCGGCACGAACTTCGCGGGCACTTACAAACTGATTCTTCAGGATCGTTCCGTTCCTGATACCGGCAAGTTAATCGCTTTTGGCTTGACTTTTGATTTGCCGTGGATACTCGTTGGCTCTGATGCGACGTCCGATGCAAATGGGCAATACACCTTGCCTTTTAATCCGAGCAGCATTCCGGGTGGCATTTATGACTTTAGAGCCGTGGCTGTGACCTTGCGTGATAATGTCGAAGACATCAACACCGACATTACGGTGATTTCGTCAACGAAACCGACCTATACCATCAGCGGAACCGTTACCAAAGCTGGCAGAGGTTTAGCTGGCGTTCGCGTAACACGATCCGGCGGCGGATTAGCCTCTGTTAGTGCGATCACAGATGGCAATGGCAAATACACACTTGCGCCTGGGATTGATGGGACTTATACCGTAACGCCGAGCCTAACGGGGCATTCGTTTACGCCTCTTTCGCAACGTATTACGCTCAATGGCGGCGATTTGGCGAACATCAACTTCGTCGCCGTGGCGGGTTATAGCATCAGTGGCAAAGTTACCTCAACCACGGGCGCTCCTCTCGCCAACGTCACTGTCAAACGGACGGGCACAACGGTAGCACCGGCGCCGGTGAGTGTTACGACAGATGCCAATGGTCTTTACAGTTTTGCGGGTCTGCCTTCAGCGAACTACACCATTACTCCCGTGCTGGCAAATGCGCAATTCACACCGCTCTCGCGCACTGTGACCTTGCGCACAACCAGCATTGAAAATGTGGACTTTAGTGGTGTTACCGGTTTTTCGATTAAAGGTCGCATCACGACGGTCAATGGCACACCCATCAATAACGTGCGCATCACGCGAGGCGGTGGCACAGTCACAGCGACAACGAACGTCAACGGCGAATATACCTTGTCTGCTGTGCCCAATGGCACCTACTTTGTGGTGCCCTCGCGTGAAGGATTCACGTTTTTACCTATTTCTCGCACGGTTACTGTTCGTAACGCTGATCTAACCAATGTGGACTTCGTGGCGGCACAAGGCGTGCGTATCACGGGGCGTGTGACCAACATGGCGAATTCCTCTTTGGGCGGCGTCCGCATAGAACGCACTGGTTTTGGAGGCATGGTCGTTGCCGTCACCGATGCCGCCGGATTCTTTACCTTTGATAACGTGGAAGCAGGTAGTTATGTGATCAAGCCCGTAGCAAGGAACTACTCGTTCACGCCCGCTTTCCAAAACATCACGGTGCAGTTCGCGCCGCTGACAACCACTACGTTTCGTGGTTTATTTGACGCGACAACCCCCGCTCCAAGGGTCACTGCGCCAATCCCAGGGCGCAATTATCTGTCGTTGCCACAAGCAACCGGCACAACTACTGATGTCGGTTCAGGCGTGGCGAAGGTAACGGGGCGCCTGTTCCGGGCCGCCAAAGGTGATACTCCAGCCGCTTATTGGGCCGGAGGCAACAACTGGACGGCGACTTACACGACGGCCAACGAAATATTAGCGGCGGGCACGACCAGTTGGTATATCAACTTCCCTGCGCTCGTTCCCGGCACTTACAGTTTCCGCGCTGCTGCCACAGATCGTGCTGGCAATACCGGGGTTAGTCCCGACGTTCCCTTTACGATTGGCGGGGTTGGCCCATTGGTGAAGGTGACAGCGCCTTTGCCCGGCACATATACGTCCTTTATTCGTCCGAATCTGGTTTATGGCACAACGACCAGCAGTGGTGTGCCGGTGGTAAAAAACACTGTGCGTTTGTTCCGTGAAGCCAGCATCTTTGCACCTGCGGGCTATTGGGCAGGCGGCAATACATGGACGACGACTTATTCCGCAGCGCGTAACGAGGTGTTGGCGCAGGGTGTCTACGGCTGGCGCTTACTCCTACCAACCTTGGTGCCTACGACTTACAACATCCGTGTAACGGCAACCGATTCCAGAGGCACAACTGGTAATTCATCGGATGTGGTGTTTAAAGTCACTAACGGCGCATAACGAGCAGTCCATCTTAATCCGTAAAAAACGCCCGCGAAACAAGATTTCGCGGGCGTTTTTTGTTGCATGGCTGGCCCAAACCGAAGAATTCTAATGATGTAGGTTTGTTTTTACGCCGGTTTAAGCCAGCGTCTGGCGGGGCAAAGCCTCCCTGCGCAGGCTTAAAATCAATAGTTTGTAGTCCGCGCAGGCGGACTTTGCTCTTGCAGAAGCCAGTTTCAACTGGCGTAAAAACAAATTCGCACCACTGCTTATATGATCGGGCCAGAAATCTAAATCGTCGTCTTTGGAAGCCAAATCGTCGTCCTTGGAAGTCAAATCGTCGTGGTTGGAAGCCAAATAACCGTCTTTTAAACTTAAATATTAACCCAAGTTGCTATCTATAACCCACCCGTAAACGAGTGGGCTGAAAGGAATCAAAAGCCTCGTGAACGAGGCTGGACTTGCCATCTTTAGCCTCGTTTTCGAGGCTAAAGATGGCAAGTCCATTGCTTTAGCGGTGGGCTGCAATAGGTGGCAACTTGGGTTAAATATTATAATTATTTGACTTCCAAGGACGACGATTTACGCATTTTCGCTTAAAGTGATCGTTTGATTCGGGGCGTGTTCGATGGACAACGCCAGACTGACCTTGCCGCGCGTGTCATTTCATTTGCGAACCGCTTCATGAGCGGATTGAGTTGGATTGTGGCAGTGTGACGATGAAAGTGGAGCCTTTGCCTTGCACGCTTCGCACTTCAATTGTGCCGCCATGCCCTTCGATTAGTTGTGATACCAAATATAAGCCTAAACCGGTGCCTTTGATGCCCATGCGACGCGCGTCGGGCGTGCGATAGTATTTCTGAAAGAGCGACGCGACTTGCTCTCTACTCATACCCATACCATTATCTTGCACGCGGATCGTAATGTTAGCGGCGTCCGCCGTTAATTCCAGCGTGATATTTCCGCCTTGAGGCGAATACTTTATGGCATTCGATAGCAGATTAACCAGCACTTGCTCCAAGCGGTCTATGTCGCCATCCATTATTAATTGATCTGGCCCAATGTAATCCAAGTTGTAGCCGCTACGGCCTACAACAGCCATTCGTTGCCCTTCTAATGTGTTCCGACACAAGGTTGCTACGTCAAAAGGCGCGTAGCTCAAATCTAATGTTTTGCCGGCTTCAATGCGCGAAATATCTAATAATTCGCCTATCAGACGATTCAGGCGCGTGCCCTGACGCATGATGGCATCAGTCATGGTCTTGCGCTGTTCATTGTCTAATTTATCGCCTGAGGTTTGTAACAGCGAAGCATAGCCTAATATGCTGGTTAGGGGTGAGCGCAATTCGTGCGCGACAAAGGACACAAAATCCGTCTTCATGGCATCCAAATCACGCTGGGCTGTGACATCCGCCACGGCTAACATCAAACCTATGAACTCGCCATCGGCGCCGGAAAGCGGCGTGAATTGAGCAGAGAGAATAGCACGCGCAGGGGAGGACGACTCGATATTATCATTCTTGGGTCGCGTGGTTTCGCAGTGTAATTTTTGATTGTCTAAAACTAAACCAGCTTGTGCCGCTTTGAGAACTTTGGCACAGAGCGCAGCCATGTCTGTCAGTTTGTGTTCGCTTAGGTGGGTGGCTAAGTCCGATGATAAAGGCGGCACGGCATCGCGCAAAACTTCATTGCCAGCGGTGTTGCAAAAAACTGTGATTCCTTTGCTATCGGTAACGATGAGAGCCGTATGAATTCCTTCGACGGCGGCAGTCAACTTGGCGCTGTATTCGGCCATGAGAGCATTGGTTTGCACCAAGTTTTCGTCAGCTAATTCGATTTCGCCGCGCAGCAATTCATAATATTGAAGGTTCGCTAAGACTAAGGACGCTTCTTCAGCAATCGTTTCCAGCAGAGCAATGTCTCGCGTTTCAAAGGGCGGCGAACCTATTTTTCGCTGCACAGTCAGCACGCCGCCGCGCGGCACATTGGGCGAACTTGGCGAGCTTGATTTATCGGTATGGTGGTCGGGCAAAGGCACAACAAGAGTTGGCGCCGTTTTTTGGGGCTTTTGGGGCTGAACTTCACCCTCGAATATCAGATGAACTTCCTGTGCGCGCACTGCGGTGCGCGCGGTTTCGCAAATAACGCCGCGCAACTGTTGCAAATCGGTGCCTGAAGAAAGCAAAGCACTGCCGCGCGCCAGAGCGCTCATTGATTCATCGGCGCGCCAGTTTTGCTCCCATTCGTGCCTATAGCGAATGAGCGTCATCGAAGTCCAAGCCAAGGCACCCGCGCCCAAGGGCGTGGCGTAAGGCAACCACAAATTAGCGCGAAGCGATAGGAAAGCTACCATCCAAGTGGCTAAACAGAGTGCGCCAAACCAAAATACGCTGCCCCAGCCAAGACGAGTCGCCGCCAGACCACCAAGCAGGGCGCAAATCAGCAAAAGTCCGTAACGGCAAAGGAGGCTGCATTCGTATAAAGAGCGGCGCGATAAAATGTCGTCAGCAGCGTTGGCCTGCAATTCTATCGCAGGTTGGTTGGGCGAAAAAGGCGTGGCACGCTGTTCGTAAGCTCCAGCTGCTGTAATCCCGACAAAAACCAGACTACCTTCGATGGCAGAGCGGCGGACATGACCATCTAACAGTTCGTTTATAGAAAACGTCGGAAAACTATGGTTGCCACCAATCCAGTTGACCAAGGCTTCGCCGTGCGCATCCAATGGCACCATATTCTTGTCCAGCCACAAACCGGACTCCGTGGCCATGGCATCGTGAGGAGACAATCCCAGAAATGTTGTAGCCGCAGCCAAACCTAATGAAGGATACATCTGACCTCGATAGCAGATGAGGTGAGGAATTCGCCGTAAAGTGCCATCGGATTCGGGAAAAACATTGATGTGTCCCAAGGCGCGGGCACCTTGACGCAAAGGTAACAAGGCTGCCGAAGCCCAAACCGCATTCAAACAATGGCCTTTGCCGCTCAGTTGAAAACGTTTATCAAGACCACCTTGTTCGGCGGGCAAATTCACGGGCAACGGCGAATTTAATCCACCTGTTAGATGAAACACCATGGACTGCACAACGTTACCAGCTTCGCGGCAAGCAACGGCAAAATCGGCATCTTCAGCGGGACGTTCGGAAAGAGTAGGGAAAAGGGCGTCTATAGCAACGGTGCGGGCACCATTTCGATGCAATTCGCGCACGACTTTCGCATAGACACGACGCGGCAAAGGCCATTGATTCGCTCGTGACACACTTTCGTTATCAGCGACAATGATTATGATTTTAGGATGGGGATAGCGCGGTCCTCGCATCCCAAAAAGGCCGTCCAGTGCTTGACGTTCGAGGCTTTGTGTCCAACCCAAGGCACCAGCCACCGAAAAAGCGATGGCGGCTCCTATTCCCGCAAGCAGACCTTGCGCCCAACGCGCCGTTGGTAGGCGAACCGGCAGGCGAAAGAATCGCATATCGTTATTCTAAGGCGTTAACGAGCCGCCACCGCCAAGTATTCCGCCTCCGCCGCCCAAGATTCCCCCGCCAGAACCGCCACCGAGAATTCCACTGCCGGAGCCGCCCCCTAATATTCCACCGCCCCCTAAAAGGCCACCATTTCCCAAAAGACCATTGATAAGTCCGCCGGGCAATCGCAGCAAATTCGGTAGATTTAGGTTCGTCCCATCAATAGTGTAAAGCGTGCCGAGAGGCGCTAAAGAACTCACTTTGACCGTGGTTAAGCGGACTTTGCCTTCGTGAACGAGGATGCTCATTTGCGGCCCATTCGTGCCTGTAGCAACAGTGATATCGAACTTTGTGCCCAGCGCACCCGCCGTGGCTGTCGGCGTGACAACATCGAATTTCGAACCAGTATGAACGTGGTAAGAAACTGTCCCCGATAGCTGGCGAATCAAGGTGTAAAGCGGCCCTTGCGTTTGCCCGGCTATATACGACTGCAAAAGCGTCACTTCGGCGTTGCTTTGTAGCGAAGCTGTTGAGCCATCGGCGTATTCGATAACGGCCATGCCCGATGACCCCGTGCGCACAATATCGGCCCCGTGCAGTTCCATGTCCACAGTGCCTGCGGAAGGCGCGTTGTCCGGCGATTGCACTGTCACACCGTTGGCCGAGGTCAATTTAGCCGGGCGCGTTGCAAATTGCCTCACGAAACGACCCAAATAGGCTTGCTCGCCAGCGTTACCATTAGCTTCGTGAAATGGACACACCAAAACAGGTAATTCTGGATTATCGCGCGGGGCGCGAGGCACATAAAACGCCTCGTAGGTTCCATCGGGATCGGGATTTGATGGACAATGCATCTCTTCAATGCTCGGCAGATACTTTTTGTCCAGCAACACCTTTAAATGCCCCGGAAATTCGCCATATTCCTGACGATGAGCATCCAAAGCCAATGCGATAGCCTTTAGCCGTGCGTCACATTGCACACGTTGGGCAGTTACGCGGCTACGGCCCAACGTGCTAAACAACCCCGCACTGAGCAGAGTGATAATTGCCATGACCGTCAGAACCTGAATTAATGTCCAACCGGGCGTTTTGCGACGGCCCGTGCGGATTCCACCTTGCGTTTTTTGATCAACCAACACGCGTCTTTCACTTTCTTTGCCTCTTGCCACCGTTTTGTTTTGATGCATAGCACTCCATCCACGCCAATTTTTCACACTGTCAAATCCGTTATTCCATATTGCAAGCAAAAGTTTTATGTGACATTTTTTGCAGTCTACAAATTTCGCCGTTACACTTTCGCCAAATTGACCTGATGTTCCACACTTTTGCACAAAAACCGACACGGTGTAACAAGTTTGAAGCGGAACAAGGTGCAAATTCAAAACCCGGACTGTATTTATGAATTTGAAACGCGAACTCTGCTGTCTGACGTTTATACTGACAAACGTCAAGAAAGGGATTGGGTAATTATGCAGGAACCACCCTCCGCTTTATCTCCCAAGAATGGCGCGGCGAATGGCCCTGAAACCATGCCCGCTTCTGTTCCTGTGCCTCTCCCGCCATTTGTGCGGGCCTATCAAGGCGCGGCTTTTGCGTTGTCAGCCTTGCTGTCGCCTTATTTAGTCATCCCCGGCGGAACTTTGGGCATTGTGGCCTCACAACCAACTCCGCCGGGCGCCAATGCGCGTCGCACTTTGCTGGTGTGGAGTTCGCTCAGTGTTTTGTTTTCTACAATTGTGCCGGCGCTTTTTGTCCTGATTCAGGTATTGCGCGGAAAAATAACCGATGTTCATGTGATGGAACGTGAGCAACGCGGCGGGCCGTTTGTGGTGGCGATTATTTCTTCTGCTGTAGGGGCCGGAGTTTTGAAACTTATTGACGCGCCAGCTTCAGTCTGGACTCTTGGGCTTGTGTTAGCTGTCAATGGCATCGTGATGTTGTGGATTACATCATTTTGGAAGATTTCGATGCACGTTTCGGTTTTGTCTGCCACTGTTTTTGCCGCCATTGTGACAATTCCCGGTGTGACGCACTGGCAATTGTTGCTCTTGGTGCCCGCGCTGATTTGGGCACGCGTGACGCGAGGTCGCCATTCCTTGTGGCAAGGCGTCGGCGGGGCAGGAATCGCCTGCATTGTTACCGCCGGCGTGCTTTACAGCATAAAAATGTGGCCCAAAGTGGCCGCATTATGGCAATAAACGGCCTAAAAGCTCCCAGAGATTCTCATGACCACAATAGAAACTGCGCCGATTGTGCAGCCTTTGCAACTCAGCGAGGGCGAAATCCGATTTTACCAGGAGGAAGGCTATTTGGTGATTCCCGGCTTGTTAAAGGCGGAATTCATTGAAGCCTTGCGCGCCGAAGTTCTAAAGGTCATGGAAGCCGCTGGAGCTACGCGTGAATCACTGCGTCAAGCCACGGAAACCAAACACAAACTTATCCAAAGCGGCCAATATTTGGCTGGAAGCCATTTGGATGGTTTTATCAACAGCGCGGATTTGCTTTCAATCGCCGCGCAATTGATGGGTGGGCCGAGTTCGTTGTATATGCCGTTTACTGCCGTCAAAAGTGGCGGCGGTGGCGGGCGGTTTCATTTTCATCAGGACAATCAATACACGCGGCACGAAGGTCATTCGATTAATATCTGGTTCGCGCTATCACCGATGTCTCCCGAAAATGGTTGTTTGCAAATCGTGCCGCGCTCACATTTGGCGGGCACCTTAAATGCGATTGGTAGCAGCGATGGCGATGGTCATCGCATGGTGGCAGAGGAACCAGATCGTTTTTTGCCTTTGCGAATGCATCCCGGCGATGCCGTGGCGTTTTCGCGTCTGACTTTGCATGGCTCTGGCCCGAATCACACCGATGAACCGCGTCTGGCCTATGCGGTGCAATTTCATCGCAATGATACCACTGCTTTTTTCGACGGCGAGTCGAAACTTCTCACCGAACGCCCTCGTTTCAATACGCGACCTGCCGCCGAACTTTCCAAACCTCAAGCCAAATCGCAAGATGGGCATTAAGCCAGCGTCACGCGGAGTGTGCCGCCATTTAAATCTCGTCCAGCGCCCGAAACTTGAATTTATGTCAGCACTTCGCGGTAAATATCGCGCACACGATTGGCGCTGTCGGAGATATGGAATTTTTGAATCACGGTTTGCCGTGCGTTTCTTTGCAGATGCGCGCGCAGTTCTTTGTCTTGCAGAATGCGACGCATAGCATGGGCGAGACTGTCGTTTTCATTCGGCGCGGCCAGAAGGCCATCTTGTTCATTCGTAATGATTTCCATTGGGCCAGCCGCGCCGTAGGCAACTACAGGTTTTTCCAGCGCCATACCTTCGATTAAAACGCGGCCAAATGGTTCTTCGCGCGACGGCAAAACTATGCAATCCAGCGACGAAAGCGCCGCCACATTGTCGCTTTGATGCGGAATAAAGTTAAAGCGCTCTTGCAAATTATGATGTTTCACAAGGGCGCGCAGTTCGGAAACATAGCTTTGTTGTTCACCCCATAAATCACCGCCGATAATCACAAAACGCGCGGTAGCACAGGCTTCGTCCTCGCACAATTGCGCGGCGGCTTCGATAAATGCCGCGTGATTTTTCCACGGCACCAATTGCGTGACGCAGCCAAACAAAAACGTGTCATCAGACAGGCCCAGTGATTCCCGCAAATGGCTGCGCTCGCGTGGGCGCCATTCATCGGTGTCAATGCCGTTGGGAATAATGCGCACTTTTTCGGGTGGCACGCCATCGTTTTGCAATCCTTGCGCGACGGCGCCGGAAATGGCAATGACCCAAGCGGCGCGATCTGCCAAGCCACGTCCAATGCGGGAAAGTGAAACTAAATCGCGGACGTGCCAAATAGCGGGGACATCGGCTTTTTGAGCGGCTAATCCGGCCACCAAATGCGCTGTCGTGGAATTGGAATGAATCAATTGCGCGCCGGTTTGCTTAACCAATTTGGTGATAAAAGGCGCCGTTCGCGTAACGTGAATCAATGTGGCGAGACCGGAAACGATATTTTGGGGGCGTTGGATGCGACGCAAGGGCGCAAAGGTCACGTTAAATTCTTCTTCACGCAACAAATCCGCAAATGGGCCAGCACCGGGCAGGCCAATGATCGGATCAATTTCGGCGTTTTCGCGGCGAAATTGCCACAATAACGAGCGCAGCGATTGCTCGGCACCGCTGACTTGTCCCGAATGGTTCAAATACAGCACGCTTAATTTCTTGCCATCAGTTCCGCGTGAAGCCCCCATGAAACCTCCGATTTAGCTGTAAATGCAAAATGAAAAAACACTTGTTTTTTCATTTTGCATTTACAATTTTACTGCCGACTTTGCACAAATTCGGCGATGGAATTGACAGTGCGAAAGGTGTCAATTTGGAAATCTACATCGTCCATCACCACGCCAAACTCATCCTCCAAGCCGACGACAAGTTCAAATAACTGTACGGAATCTATGCTGTAAGTTTCCATCAGCGGCGCATCATTGGGAATTTGGTCGGGTTCAACGTGCAAAAATAACCGTTCGACGATCATTTGCTTGATCTGCGGTTTCAACTCATCCATTTTATTCAATCCTTTTCAAAAAGTCCGTTAAGTCTCAGCGAATTTGCAGTGCGTTGGGTAGCAGCATTAGACACACGCACGTCCAGACAGTGCCGATGAGAAAGCCGCCCATCACATCAGAAGGAAAATGCACACGCAGATAAATGCGGCTCAGTCCGGTCAGTAAAACAATGGCGCAAGCCACAAAACCCAAGGTAATCACTACGTTTTGCGAGGCCCCACTCATTTGCGCCGCTACAGGCACAAAGGCCCAAAAGCAAAACGAGGTCAGCGAGTGTCCCGAAGGAAATGAAGGGTCTTTAATTAGCTTATAACCAAAGTCGCCTTTTTGCAGCGGCGGCCTTTGGCGCCGGAAAACGCGCTTCAAAACAAACGAAAGCAACATTGACCCGCTGTAACACAAGCCCGGCAGTAACCAAACCGCTGCGCGATGCGAATCGAAGACTCCTGAACCCATTTCGTGCCGATAAGCGACCAAAGGCACCACCAATGAAGCGGTGATGAGCGATGGAGCCGACGCAAAGTTGGTCCAAAAGCGGAAAAACCATGTCAAAATCACACGTTCGCGGCGCAAAATCTCGTCTTCGTGTTCGTGTGAACCAAAGCGCACGCGATGTGCTCGTGCGCGCACAGTGCGATCAATGTGCAAAGCGCGCTCTTTCAAGCGCGGTTTCGAGAAAAAAAACAAAATAACCAGCGCCACGCAGGTCGCCAGCCATGACACCACGAAAATACCCAAAATACTGGCGATATTAAGAAAAAGAAAAGGCGGAAAACCTCTGTCCGTATCCACAAATGTAAACACAAAATGCCTTTCCTCTTACTCTGAAAGTTTTTGCCAATTGACTTCGGCGATGCTCTTTTTGGGCAAGATTTGCCATTGCGCTTCGGTTTCGGAAGGGCCAGCTTCGGCGCGAAATTGTTCTCCCCAGCGCTTTTTGAACAGAATTCCGTTCTTGGTGGTGACGTATTTGAAATTAATATCGTCGCTGCCTGCTGTGGTGGTGTGTTCAAAATGATACAACTCAACGGCAGGATATGTCCACACCTGCGTGCCAGCCTCACGGGCGCGGTAGCAAAAATCCAAATCCTCATATTGCACCGGCGAATACGCGTCGTCTAAGGCGCCGATAGCATCCACAAGGCGCCTTGTCATCAGCCACGCGGCGGAAATGGCACATTGCACTTGCTGCGGCTCTGTTATTGCATCGCGCGCTTCGCCGCGCC
>JANMKN010000293.1:0-11441 GCA_031372065.1 Abditibacteriaceae bacterium
GACGGCGATTTTAGCCGTTTTAGCCGGTATGACGGCGCTTTCGATTGACATCTGTGTTCCAGCCAAAAGCGCCTTGCAGAAATTCTTTGCACTGCCGGGCGAAATGTTAAGTGCTGGGGCCGTCGGCCCGGTTATTAGTGCCTTTTTAGCCGGTTATGCTGGCGGACAACTGATTTGTGGCCCTATCGCCGACCGCATTGGGCGGCGCCCGGTGTTGCTCTGGGGCTTGCTGATTTTTACCTTAGCGGGGTTTGCTTGCACTTGGAGCCAAACGCTGCAACAGCTTATCTTTTTTCGCTTCGTGCAAGGCTTAAGCGGCAGCGTCGGGCCGACTTTGGCGCGGGCTATGGTGCGCGATAAATACAGTCGTCAGGAAGCGGCGGGCGTGCTGTCGCAGATTACACAAGCGATGATTTTGGCGCCGGTTCTGGCGCCGATTTTAGGCGCGCAGCTCTTAAAATTCGGCTGGCGAGCCGTTTTTGCCGCGCTTGGTGTCATCGGCGTCTATTTGGTGCTTGTGTGCGTGCTGAAATTGCCCGAAACGTTAGCAAAGCGCGAAGAAGGCGATGTAACGGGACGCGTTATCCAAAACTTTCGCACCGTTTTCGCGCATCGTGGCAGCCGTCCTTATATTTTTGCGGTTGGTTTTTCGTATTCCGGTTTGTTCGCTTATATTTTGGGTTCGCCCGATGTTTTTATGGAAAAAGGCTTCGGTTTGGAGCCGCAACGCTATAGTTTCCTGTTCGCGATAATCGCGTTTTCCTTGATGGTGGGCGCGACGATTAATCGCAAGCTGTTGCCGAGTTTGGGCGCCTTGAGACTTTTGCGGCGCGGCGCGATGACGCTTTTCGTTTCCGGCGCCGCGCTTTTGGCTCTGGCCTGGCTTTATCCGAGTATTATCGGCGTCACAGTGCCGATGATGGGCTATTTGTTCGCGTTGGGGCTTGTGGCACCGAACGCGACGGCGTTGGCGATGGAGCCGCACGGCAAATTAGCGGGCGTGGTTTCTTCGATTATCGGCTTCATTCAAACCGCCGGTGGCGCGGTGGCGGGCCAAGTCGTCAACCATTTTTTTGAAGGTTCGCCCAAATCCTTGGCCGCTGTCGTGGCTTTTTTAGCCACGATGACCGTGCTGATCGTCAGCCGCGCCACGTTACACGAAGAAGTAGCCGCTTAAAAGGCCAAAAACGGCTGTTTTATGCGTGATTGGAGCATAAAAGCCGTTTAAAATCGCCGAAAAGCCTTTTCATATCGCTGAAAACCGATTCAATATCGGCAAAATGCCTTTTAATATCGGCGAAAAGCCTTTTAATCTCGCTAAAATGCCTTTTAATATTGGCGAAACTCGATTCAATATCGGCGAAAAGCCTTTTAATATTGGCGAAACTCGATTTAATATCGGTAAAAAGCCTTTTAATATCGGCGATATTAAAAGGCTTTTCGCCGATATTAAATCGGTTTTAGCTCGCACACGCGGCGTTTCATTAAGCCGGAGGCGCAAATAGAAAAGCGCCGAAAGCAATGGCTTTCGGCGCTTTTTTCGTTCAGTCTCCTGTTTTTATTTTTCGGCTTTGCCGGTGAAACCGGCTTTGGAAAGCGCGTCCATCACGGCTTTGGCGTTGAAATCGCCTTCGACTTTAAAGGTATCGGCGTGGGCAGTGATGGTGTCGCTTTTCACGCCGTCCACCGATTTGATCGCCTTGCGCGCCGCGTTGACACAAGCGCCGCAGCACATATGCGTGCCCGAAACCGTGAGCGAAGTCACTTTTTCATCCGCCGCCGTGCCCGCGTTTACTTTGACCGCCTCGTTATCGCTGGTGCCGGAATAGCCAGCAGCGACAAGCGCGTCCACAGCTTTTTGCAAGTCTTCGGTTTTTTCGGCGTTGAAGCTGATTTTGTTGCCTTCCAGCGCCGCCGTCACGCCGGGCACAGTGCCCGCCGCTTTCTTGATGCCATTGGCGCAGCCGCCACAGCAATTGTGCAAGCCACTAACAGTGACTTTTTCGTCGGCCTGCGCTACAGCAGCGCAAGCCAGCAAAGACAGGGTGAGAAGAATTCGTTTCATGGTGTTCATTAGAGCCTAAAGCGGCGCAAGCGTTGCAAACAGGGGCAAACTTTCACAACTATTATTGATAAGGCTTTAGCAGGCCAAGCACTATCAGTGTGACCTGTTTACATTTGGCGCGCACTTTGGAATCTATGACAAGTTCATAATCTGATTTACCCCACAGGTCAATACTGAGATTTGAAAAACTGAGATGGCGCCAATAATAATCGGGCAATTCATAAAGTGACTTCTCTAATTTCTCGTAGCGCTGCACTCGCTGTGCCTCTGCCGCGTTGCGTGCGTAGTAACTACCTTTACCCATTTCCAAACCAGAGGAAACTTTCTTCATTTCAGTCATGATAGCTGCGTTTTTGGCCTTTATGTTCTTGTAAATTGTTGTCGTGAGAAAGTTATCAATGCGCAAAATCAATTCGTAATGTGAGAGCGGCGCCGGTTTTTCAGGTTTTTCATTGGGATCAGGCGCCGGTGCAGAAATGACAGGCCGCGAATACATTGCAATTGGCTTTAAACGCCGAATTTTTATAGTCGCCCACCGAGTTTGATCTGTCCAGCCCGCTTCATATTTAGCCGCCCACCCCGACGGTAAATTTTTCTGCATTAATGCCACAAGAGTTTTGGCATCCGCATCAATCTGTTGTCTGACCCTCACCGTTTTAGAAGGAGCCGCTTGAGCATGACTGACTAACAAGCAAAGAAAAAGAATCGCAGCGCGCATTTTACCTCCTAAACCTCAATACAAAATCGTAAAACCGCCATCGGGCCGCGCAAAGGCGGCGGCGTAACTCCAAACGGGCAAGCCGTCGCGTTCGCCGGACGAATTGGGCACGCTTTTGCCAGCGTTGTCGAAAATCTGCCAGCGCAATTTGCCGCCGCGCGCCCAGGCGGTGTTTTCGTCCCAGACCAGCAAAGTTTGCCCTTCTCCGTTAGCAACTAAAGCCGGATGCTTGCGATTGGTGCCTTTGCCCGGCGCTTCGACGATGTTGGTTGCTTTCATCCCAGCATCCAGCGGCGAATAAAAAACGCGTTCTTCGCTTTCCCATGCGGCCAAAGTGACGCCGCCGCTTTTGTCGAGCGCGTAGCTGCTCATCGGGCAGGCGCCGATTTTCCAATCGTGAATCTTGCCGCCCGTAAAAGTCTGGCCGTTATCGGCGGAAACCAACGCAAAAGTGTCGCGATTGACGACATCGGTGGCGGCGCGATAAAGCACTGCCACTTTGCCGCCGTTTTCGGCCAGAATCTTTAACTGGCAGCAGCCGCACACGCCGGTTGGCTCGTTCCAAACCGACGATTCAGCACTAAAAGTTGCGCCGTCGTCCGACGATTTGGTGATCCACACATGGCGTCCGCCTTCGTTTTGTCCGTCTTTGTCGTTCGCGTGCCAGACAGCGTAAAGGTGGCCTTCCTCGTCGGCGCCGAGCGAACCGCCGCCATCGAGATTGAAAGTCTTCGTCATCAAATTGCGTTGCGATTCAAACGCGCTGCCATCCTCTTTGAGGCGCGCGAAAAGATAAGGTGAGGCGCCATATTTCTTGGCGCTTTCGGGCACCCACGAGTTGCGCGGCAACGCATCGCCAGAGCCGTTCCACGCCACAAAAACGCGCCCATTTTTGCCCACCGCGATTTGCGCGCCGCGAATGGTGCCCATCGCAATGGCACTGCCCGCCTGCGAATTGACGCGCAGCGGCGCACTCCACGTTTGTCCCCAATCGGCGGAGCGTTGATACCATACATCACAAGCGCGCGGCTCGCCTTTGAGAAAGACCAAATGCAGCGCGCCATTTTTGCTGACGATTTGTGGCTGCATGGCCCCGTTTGGCAAGCGCGCCAGCGTCACATCCGGCGCCGCTTGCACGCAGCCACACAGCAATAAAACGAGAAAAAAACCGACAACACGAAGATTAAACATGAGACCTCCAAAAGCAAAACGTTAGAGGAGTCTCAAATAATTTAGTTGTTTAGATTTTTCAGGCAGAGCCGCTTAAAAACACTATCAACTTCCTACCACGCCTTCGAGTGGGCTACTCGCTGTGGCATAAAGTTTTCTCGGAATGCGACCAGCGTGGCGCGCCAGATAGCCCGATTCGATGGCAAGTTTCATGGCGCGGGCCATCAAAAGCGGCTCTTTGGCACCGTAAATCGCGGTTTGCATCAAAACGGCATCGGCGCCCAGTTCCATCGCCAAAACCGCATCGCTGGCGGTGCCAACTCCGGCATCCACAATCACCGGAACGTTGGCTTTTTCGATGATGATTTGCAAATTTGTGGTGTTGCGAATGCCCAGTCCCGAACCAATCGGCGCCGCCAAAGGCATTACGGCGGCGCAGCCGATGTCTTCGAGTTTGCGGCAGACAATCGGGTCGTCAATGCAATAAGGCAAGACCACAAAGTCGTCTTTCACCAAAATACGCGCCGCTTCGAGCAAACCTTCGTTGTCGGGGAAAAGCGTATCCGCATCGCCAATGACTTCGAGTTTCACCCAGTTGGTGCCGAGTGCTTCGCGCGCCAATTGCGCCGTGAGAACAGCGTCTTTGACGTTGTAGCACACCGCCGTATTGGGCAAGAGCGACAAGCCTTTCAAATAGTCCATCATTTGCTCGCCCGGCGTTTCGTTTTGCGGAATGCGCCGGATGGCAACGGTCACCAATTCCGAGCCGCTTTCGTCAATGCATTGGCGCATCAGCGGATAGGCCACACCTTTGCCGGTGCCGACCCATAAACGCGATTTAAATTCTTTTCCTGCAATCGTCAATGACTTCATTCTTCGTTCCTCAAGTCCCAACTATCGATGCAAATCGGCGCGTTCGGACACCATATTGTAAATGCGATTCAGCCCCGTTTCGGCATCAAGGCGCTCAGGCGTTGGGCCAATCAAATCGTAGCCTGTGCCGTTGATATAAGCACGCAAAACATACGCTTCCACGCTGGCACCCGCGCGTTGCGGCGCCTCTTCCGAAATGCGCGCAATCTCATCTTCAATCGCCACCGTTACGATTTCAAATCGCTCAATGTGGCTCAAATTATAAACACTCTCGTCACTGGCTCGAATTAACATAAAAATCTCCTTGCAAGAATATTATAACGATCTTGACTTTTTGCACAAAATTTTGCACAATGTATTACCTAAAACACGAGGTTGGAGTTTTTCACTCTGTCTCCACCAAAAGCTGCGCGGAATAGCTTAGACCGCACTTACACAATCACCTCACAGGAGGATTTTATGACACGAACATTGTCAATGGCGGAAGCGCGCAATAAGCTGACGCAGTTGCCGGACGAGTTCGCGCAAGATGCCGAAGCGGGCGCTGTGACCGTAACACGTCATGGGCGTGCGGTGTTGGCAATCATGCCCTTTGAACTTTACGATTCTATTGTGGAGACATTGGATGTGATGAGCGATCCTGAACTTGTTAATGCCCTGCGTCAGAGTATTCGCGAAGTCGCCCAAGGAGAAACCATTCCATGGGAAACAGCGAAGAAGGGTCTTCTGAAATCATCTGGCACATCGAAATCACCCCGCAAGCGTTGACGATGCTGGAAAGCATCAACGATATGCGCGTGCGGCGTATTTTGGTTGACACCATTGATGGTTTATCAATAAGTCCCGATTTGAAAGGCAAACTGCTGCAAGGCGAATTTGCCGGTTATCGCTCCATCCGCGCAGCGGGTCAACGCTACCGGATTATTTACCGTTTGGATGAAGGCACGATTACTGTTTTAATCGTCGCCGCAGGCATTCGGCGGGAAGGTGCGCGAACCGATATCTACCGTCTTGCTCAACGATTACTTCGTCTCGGCTTGGTAGAGATGCCAATTGAAGAGGAAGAATCCGATGACTAAAAAGAGAGGCCCCGACATTATGTTGGGGCCTCTCTTTTTAGTTTAGACTGGCAAATCCGGCAGTTCTTTGTCTTGGGCAGATTGTCGAACCATAGAACGGCCTAATCCTACATCAGTGGGATTCAACCCTGTGTAAGAAGAGCCAATTCCCTCAGACTGCGTCGCTTCAGTTAAAGAAGCAATGACTAAATTCAAGTGAGTAGCAACATTTTCCCTGCCTTCAGGCGAGCCTGTTAGTGACAACAGAATACTTGCCTGCCGAGCGGCTTCCAAAGCATCCTGCACAGGGGATAAGGGCCCCCTATTAGGCTGGAATGGATCCAATCCTTGCGTAAGCCCCGACGCAGGCCCAAAAACAGAGGGCCGGTTCCGTTCCATGATTTCAGCGGGACGGCCACCCATTAAAGGCATTTCTTCGTCTTGCGCCACGGCTTCTAAACCTAATTCTTTCCAGCGTTCATCGGGAATCGAAGTTGGCGCGCCAGTCAGAGGGTCGGTGCCGCCGGAAGTCTTCGGGAAGGCGATCACTTCGCGGATGTTGCCGTCGGCGATGCCCGCCAAAATCGCTACAGTGCGGTCAAAGCCGGGCGCGATACCGCCGTGTGGCGGGGCGCCATATTCAAAAGCGTCCAGCATAAACCCAAAACGCTTTTGCGCTTCGTCCAAAGGCAAGCCGATGATGTTGAAAATCTGCTCTTGAATTTCGCGGCGATGGCAGCGAATCGAGCCAGAGGCCAATTCCCAGCCGTTCAAAACCAAATCATAAAGCCATGCGCGCACCTGCCCCCACGGATGATTGGCGTCACTTAATTCGACTTCGCTGACGAAACCTTCCTGCACCAAATGCATATCTTCGGGATTGGGCAGGCAGAACGGATGATGCATAGCGTCGAAGCGTTTCGCGTCGGCATCATATTCAAACATCGGCGTGTCCACAATCCACAAGAAGTTGAATTGATTGGTATTAATCAGGTTTAAACGCTTGCCCATTTCGCGGCGCAAAAAGTCCAGCGATTGCGCCACAACACTTGCTTTATCGGCCACGCACATCACAAGGTCGCCGGTTTTGGCGCCGCAACGGGCGAAAATCTCGTCCATTTGCGCTTGCGTGAAAAACTTCGCCACTTGCGATTTGATTTCGCTTTCGCCGAGCGCAAAAGTGGCAAGGCCGCGCGCGCCGAAGCGCTTAACGAAATCGGTTAATTCTTCGATTTCCTTGCGCGAATAGGCCGCGCAGCCGGGTGCGCAAATGGCTTTCACTTGCCCGCCTGATGCGATGGCATTATTGAAGACTTTAAATTGCGAATCGCGCGCGATGTCGCCCAAATCTATCAGTTCCATGCCAAAACGCGTGTCCGGTTTGTCGCTGCCGTAGCGCCGCATAGATTCGGCGTAAGTCAGGCGCGGAAAGGGCAGCGGAATCTCCAAACCTTTGACGTGCTTCATCACATAAGCAAACAAGCGCTCGGTCACATCAAGCACATCGTCTTGCTCGACGAAGCTCATTTCCATGTCAATTTGCGTGAATTCCGGCTGGCGGTCAGAGCGCGCGCTTTCATCGCGGAAACAACGCGCGATTTGAAAATACTTTTCGACGCCGCCGACCATCAGCAATTGCTTGGCGATTTGCGGGCTTTGCGGCAAAACAAAGCCTTTGCCGGGATGTGTGCGCGTCGGCACCACATATTCGCGCGCGCCTTCGGGCGTGGATTTCCACAAAAGCGGCGTTTCCACTTCCCAGAAGCCTTCGGTGTGCAAAAAGTCGCGCGTATGCTTGGTCAGCAAGTAGCGCATTTCCAACATATCGCGCATTTTCTGGCGACGCAAATCCAAATAGCGATATTGCAAACGCACCGTTTCGTCGGCGTTATTTTCTCCGGCGATTTCAAAAGGCGGCGTTTTGGAGGTGTTGAGAACTTCCACCTTTTGCACTTGCACTTCGAGCGCGCCGGTTTTAATTTTCGGGTTTTCCTTGCCCGGCAAGCGCCGCGCAACGGTGCCATCAATTTGCACGCAAAATTCGCTGCGCAAAGCCGCGAGCGCCGTGTGCGCCGCTTCGTTGACATCGCGGTCACCGACGCACTGCACAATGCCGCTGCGGTCGCGCAAATCCAAAAACACCTGATGCGATTGGTCGCGCACCACATTCGCCCAGCCACAAAGCGTCACACTTTGTCCAATTTGTTCTTCGGTCAATTCCCCGCAATGATGCGTGCGTTTCACAAAAAACCCCCTCGTTTGTCCGTTATAATTAAGGCAGAGCCTTGCTGTTAAATTCAATTTTTTCAGGCCCGCAAAGTATAACCAATGAAATGACGAAAACCTTTGGGTTCGTAAAACATCCCAAAATTCACGGACAAAAACGAAGCCAATGCAAGCCTCCAAACTACGCCTATGGAACGCCGAGAACTTTTTTACTTGATGCTGCCCTGTTTATTTTTTGCTGGCATTGCCCTGCTGTTAAGTGGTCATGGAAAGCAAGTGGCCCCACCCGCACCGCCAGTGTTTGTGGCAGCGCTACCACGCAAAGCCGCGCCGCCGCCTTCGCCAGCGCCTACGATTCCGCCGAAAGGCCCCTTTGGTTGGCGCGTGATGAGCAAGGAACGCAGGAGCATGACCCCACGCGAAGTAGGTTTGGGGTATTGGGAAAAATGGGTAGTTGAATTAGAATCCTTTGGCGTGCCAAAACCACTACCCAAACCCCAACAATCGGGTTGGAGCTACGATGGAACAGAACCTGATGCTCAAAACTTACGCCTGACCACATTGCAAGCCAACAAAGAAACGCTTCTGGCTTTACCCAAAAGACAAACTATCAGCTTTGACTGGGCGCCTGAAGGGAGCGCATATGGCACAGGGCCGTGGAAATACGCCACCCTGACCTTTTTAGTGCCTCCACTCTCCACGTCGGGGCCAGTGTTTCTGAAAACTGAGATTCGCCCCCTGCATGAATATATTCACACATTCAGCACTGCAACCTCAACCGGCTCAACCAATAAATATACAGAAAGCAAGGCTCAAAATTTCACCTTACAGATTCACAAACAGGGCGAATCCGTTTCTGCACCGCCCGTTTCGCATGATTGCCTCGTCCGAATTGAAAAAACGATTGTGCGTCATGTAGGGAAAGCTAAACCATATCGCGATGACGTTGAGATATTAGTAGAAGCCAGTCAAATAGGTGGTTCAACCACAAGCAATTACAATACTGGATTTAGGGCAAAATGGGACTTTGAATTGCCGCGAATTGTAGACGATGGCGGACAAGAATACAATTTCGGCGGCGGCTCTGGCACTTCCTATTCGCCAAACGGTAATCGCGGCGTGTGGAGTTTCACCACCAATTTTGACGGCCCTGATTCTGACAATCAATACATCAAAAATCGCAAAGGGCGTCTGTGGCTACTTAGCAAGGTGTCCGTCAACAATTGCTGGCCTCTCGATATTCGAGTGCTTTTGCGCAACACACCACAACGAAAGTGAAAACTAAACCAATGAAACGCAAAGAATTATTTTGGATGCTGTTGCCGTGTTTACTTGTTGTGCCTTTGTGGATTGCACGACAAAAACGCAATCCACCTTTCACATTACATGCCGTTTACACGGGAATACAAAACCTGCCCGTAACAGCCACTGATGTCGCTGAAGGTTTCGATACCAAAATCGCACTAAACCTACGGGCGGTGGGCGAGGCTTCGCCGCCTTATGGCACGCAATACCAATTTGCCATCGTGAACACTGAACATTGTAACGTCCGGTTGGTTTATGGTTCACCACCGAAAGAGTTACCATATCGCTTCTGGCAACAATATAGTCCTGCCCCCACCTTGGACCGAGACAAAATCCAAATGCAGGTTATGATGAAGTTGGGAAAAATCCCTGCCCATTATGGGGAAATTCATCTTCGCACACAAACGGGCGTGGAACTTAATTACACTGAACCACCTCGAACCATGCCGCCCTTCATTCACATACGAAGTCCCTTAATTGATATTGATGTCCCGGTGCGCACGCCGAACGATCATCTACGCGCCCCCCAAGTGTCACATCAGAGTGCCATACACCTAAGCCGGGTGCTACTTGATCAACAACCGTTTTCTTCGTTTGGAGATACATACACACCAAGTGGAAACGATATAAGGTTAGAAGTTAATTTTCGTCCCAATCATGTGGCTGATTTGGATGACCCAGATCAGCATTTTACTTATTTGATATGCCTTTCTGCCAAACTTGTGGATGATGCTGGAAACGTCTACAAAACCTATAGCACGGAAGAATTAATAGCTGCAGGCGTATTTGAAAAGAATAAAGATGCCAAGATTTCGTTTTTGGTGCCACTTTCTGCTGCCCCACTAAACGCTGGGAAATTGACATTTCAGGGACGTTTTTGCGCGGACCAACGCTGGCCTCTCGTTCTGTCGGTAGTGGTGCGCGAGGGAGGCAAACCTGTCAGTGATGCCGTCGGGAAAAAGCAGCCCATCGTCTTGCGCCCCAACAATCCACGCATCAAAATTGAACCTCAAAAGTTCGAGTCTAAAAAACCATGAAACGCAAAGAACTCTTCTGGATGCTTGTGCCGTGCTTGCTGATGCTGGGCGCGGGTGTGTATTTCTCGCGCGATGATATACATCCCATGAGAGTAGCTTTCGACAAAGTTCAATTATTGCCTCTCACGCCAAGGGATATTGCGGACGGTTATGATGCCAGAGTGTTAGTTAGAACTTATGTGAAGGGCATTCCTCATTCATGGTGGAGGAAGCGCAGTTGGACAGACCCATCATACGGCACGGATTTGAAATTTCAGCTTATTGGCACGAGTTCTCAACAAAAAAGACTTTTGTTGGATGACACGGCAAGTGGCAAACGATTTATGGTTTCGGGGCGTGATTTAGAAGATGGTTTCAGTGAATTTCTGGTGCTTTTTAAAACAAAAGGTTTGGCACGCAACGAAGAAAGAATTGATCTTAAACTCGCTGGACATTGGCATGGGTATCAATTCCAATCGGGCAAGTCTTACCGGCTCGTAGACTTGAAGCCGCTTCGTTATTTGCAGACATTAACATTGCATTCTGCTGGTGCCGCTCCTTCCCTGCCACCAATTGATAAAAACTATCACTTTAAACTGCGAGGTATAGGCGTATATTGGCTAACAGGTTCAAGCACAACGGCGCCGGGACTTTGTGTGAATACTTTATTAGATAACCCAACCGATACGGACGGTATGATTGACAGCAAGGGGCGCCAATTGGCCACGTTACGCAATGCCTGTCTTACGACGGAGAAGGGAGTCGTGCATTTCGATCCACAGATGGGATTTCCGAATTTTAGGGGCGGCAAGAATTTTACAAGCGACAAGAACCTTTACCTTAGTTTTGATTGTAGTCGCCAGAAAATCCCAGCAACAGCACGAAATGTGACCTTCAACGCTGACTTATCCATAAACGACTGCTGGCCTTTGCCGATTTCGGTTGTGCTTCGCAAAGACGGCAAGAACATCACGCGCGACGTGCCAGAGCCGTGAGAATAAGTCTCTTCG
>JANMKN010000343.1:0-2327 GCA_031372065.1 Abditibacteriaceae bacterium
TGGATGCTTTTATAGCTCAAAAAACGCGCGAAGTGATGGCGCTATCGCTTTCGCCGGATATTGAATTTATTTGCGATTATCCGCGCCACTTAGCGCAGGGCGGCAAGCGCGTGCGGCCTTATGTGGCGTATTTAATGTTTCGCGCTTTGGGCGGGCACGGCGAAGAACGCGCTCTAAAACTATTGGTGGCGCTGGAATTGTTTCACTTGTTTTGCCTTGTGCATGACGACATTATTGATAATGGCACGCAGCGCCACGGCTTGCCGACAGTGCAACGCGCGGTGGCGGCGCGTTTGCAAAAGCGGCCCGATGCCGAACGTTTGGCAAATGCCCAAGCGCTTTTATTGGGCGATATGATTTTCGCGTGGGCGCAGCAAGCGTTTTATGGCAACCGCGATTTTGATGGCGCCATGTTAAAAGCCGCGCAGCCATATTTCGTGCGCATGATTGACGAAGTGGTTTTGGGCGAAATGTTAGATGTGGACATGATGACGCGCGAAACGGCAACTTACGCGGAAATCCAGCAAAAAATGCTGCTGAAAACCGCGTCTTATACGTTTATTCGCCCGTTGCAAATCGGCGCGGCCTTGGCTGGGCAGGGCGCACAAGCCGAAAAATTCTGCCACGAATTTGGCCTTGCCGTTGGACTTGCCTTTCAGATTCAAGATGATTTATTGGATTTGACTGGCACGCCACAAGCGACGCAGAAGACACTTTTTTCCGACTTGCGCGAAGGGCAGCACACTTATTTCACGCAATACATTTTTGAGTGCGGCACGAGCGCGCAACGCGACCAATTGCGCGCTTGGATGGGCGCTGAAATTCTGGTTGAAGAAGAAGGGCATGTGCGCCAATTGTTTGAAGAGTCCGGCGCCTTAAAGCAAGGCCGCGCCGACATCGCGCGCTATTTGCGGCGCGCTCACAAATTGCTGGAAGAATCACCTATTCCCGCACGTTATCGCGGCGCTTTTGTAAATTTGCTGGCGCGATTGGAGAACCGATCTTCGTGAAAACTGCGGTCATTACAAATCAAAATATCCCGCATGAATTGCTGCCCGATTTTGAAATCGCTCGGCAATTGCATCGCAAGCATGGCACCAGTTATTATTTCGCCTCGCAATTGTTTCCGCGCGAAACGCGCCTTGCGACGTATGCTTTGTATGCGTTTTTTCGCGTGCCCGACGAGATTGTTGATGCCGCCGCGCCGCAAAGCGCAGAAGATGCGCTCAACGTGCAAAAACAGTTGAATGATTGGGAAATATCGTGGCGCAAAGCCTACGAAAGCGGCACTTCGGATGAACCGATTTTGCGCGTGGCAAGCTGGGTTTTTCATCGCTATGATATTCCGTTTCATTATAGCGAAGCGTTTCTTGCTGCTATGCGCAGCGACTTGGAAAAAACGCGTTACGCCAACTTTGGCGAACTGCAAAATTATATGTATGGCTCGGCGGCAGTGGTGGGTTTGATGATGACACACGTTATTGGTTTTAGCTACGCAAAAGCGCTTTTGCACGCCGAACAATTGGGTTACGCCATGCAGCTTACGAACTTTTTGCGTGACATTGATGAAGACTTTGTGCAACGCGGGCGCGTTTATATGCCGCAAGAAACACTGGCGCAATTTGGCCTTTGCGACGAAGATATTGCAACGCGAAATTTCTCGCCGCGCTTTGAAGAATTTATGAAAATTCAAGCGGCGCAAGCGCGCGAGTATTACAGTGAATCGGACAAAGGCGTCCTCATGCTGTCGCCGCACGGGCGGCTTTCGGTGCGCGTGGCGGGCGCGCTTTACAGCGCCATTCTCGATAAGTTGGAAGGGCAAAATTGGAATCCGTTTAGGGGGCGCGCACGCACCAATTTCCCCGAAAAAATGGCGCTGCTTTTGGGTGCGTGGAAGGCAAATCGTGTATAAAAAACCATCCGGCGATAGCGCCATTGTCATTGGCGGCGGCATCGGTGGTTTGGCGACTGCCGCGCTGCTCTCCAAAAAAGGTTTCGCTGTGCAATTGTTTGAAAAGAATGAAACTTTAGGCGGCGTTGCCAACACCTTTTCGGCGCAGGGTTTCACTTTTGATATGGGGCCATCGTGGTATTTGATGCCCGATGTTTTCGAGAATTTTTTCAATCTTGTTGGCGAACGCGTCGAAGATCATTTGGATTTAATTCGCCTTGATCCGTCGTATCGAATTTATTTCAAAGGACAAAAGCGCCACTTCGATTTTTATTCGGATTTGCAGCGCGATTTGCCGACTTTTGAAACGCTTGAACCCGGCTCCGGCGCGCAGTTGAAAAAGTATCTTGAGCTCTCGAAAAACCAATATGAAATC
>JANMKN010000344.1:0-4154 GCA_031372065.1 Abditibacteriaceae bacterium
CGAAGCGCCAGACGATTTATCCACCTACACCATCCGCGTGCCGTGGAATGAGCCATTTTTCTTGCCGCGCGAGGCGCAAAGCAAAATTGAAGTCGTGGCACTTTATGTCGGAAGCATCGGCGCCGAGCCGGTTTTTGAAACAGTGAGAATCAATTAAGGATTTTCAATAAGGATTTCCAAGGAGAATCAATGCAGGGCGTGCTTTATCTGGCTGTGGAGTTGCCACACGTTTATGTGGAATGTTTGTGCAGTATGCTGTCGCTGCGTTCACCCCAACACGGCGCTTACGAGGGGCCCATCACCGTGATTACTGATAATCCGGCGATGGCGAACATGGCAGCGTGTCTGTGCAACTCCCAATCATTCATAGTGCCGCCTTGGTGGGACAATGACTTCCCGCCCGAAGCTCTCAAAAGTCGCTCCCTTAAAACGAGCTTATGCAATCATCTCAATTTCGCCACCTACACGACTGCGCTTTTTCTGGATAGCGACACTTTACTTGCCCGGCCCGTTCAACCCCTGTTCGATTGGTTTGAAAATCAAGGCGCCGATTTAGCCGCATTGCCGTATTATCGAATCGCCGGTGAGAACGGCTATGGGTGAAATACCGGCGTGTTGTTGTGGCGCCACGACGAACGCATAAAAGGTTTCTTCGGCGAATGGAACCGGCAGTGGCACGCCGATGGTTATGGCCGCGATGAGGTCGCTTTCTGGCGTGCCCAAGATAAAACGGATACGCGCGTTGCGGACTTGCCCAGCGTTTTTAACTGGCCTGACAACGAGCGGCGTAATGACACTATTGTGCGCCATACATGGCCGGATAAACGCGGAGTCTTAGCGGAGGCCTTCGGCCCATTCTACTACGCCTTGTGTGCCACTTTCGGCGTGATCACGATTGTAAATAAGGGGGTGTAATTATGCCCACGATTCGCAAACGGAAAGGCTGAGGGAGCAAACCCTGCCGTGAGCAGGAAGCAAAGCCGCAAGAAGCAACGCAAGAAGCGACTCCACAATCAAAAATGACAATTGAAGCGAACAACGGCTTAATTACCAGCACAGTGACGATAGTCACGGCAGCGCGCAATGCCGCCTTGTTTTTAGGCGCCTGCGCGCGCAGTGTTTTTGCGCAAAGTTCGACGCAGTGGCGCTGGGTTATCGTGAACGATGGTTCCACCGATGGCACGCGCGAGATGGCTTATTCCTATGCGTTTGAAGACAATCGGGTGCGCGCGGTCAATCAGGGGCAAACGGGCGTCTCGGCGGCGCGCAATGCGGCGTTTTTCCAAGTGGATCATCCTGACGGAAATCCCACATCGGAAAGCACGAGCGAATATGTTTTGTTTTTGGACGCCGATGATGAACTCACTCCCAATGCCCTTGAAAAATTGGTGGCACTGGCAAAACGCTATCCCGGCGCGCCCGCTGTTTGTGGCGCCTTTACCTTGATAGATGAACGCGGTGCATCGCTGGATTGGTCACCAACGGAAACCCAGCTAAAAATAAATCAAAGCGGCCTTCTGACCGGGCAGATTCTTCAGCGCGACAATCCGCTGTGGAATCCGGCACAAGTTCTCATCCGACGCAGCGCACTGGAAATGGTGAGGGAAGAAGGCAAGGTTTTCGACGAAGATTTTTCACTGTGTGAAGACTGGGATTTGTGGATTCGCCTGTCGGCGCTTGGCCCTTTGATCTGTGAGCAGTTTGTGACGGTGCAATATCGCAAACACCCAAATGGGGCGGTAACAAAACGCAGATCGGAGTTGCCCCCGTCTATCGCGCAATTACAGGGAAAACATAAAAATCGCGCGCGAAATGTCGTAAGCAAATATGCGATTGACCCGTTGCAGCGCGTGCAAATTCCGCGAAATACCATCCCAAAACTCGCAAAAAATCGCGCGCGAAATGTCGTAACCAATGTTGCACTGTTAACAATGGCAAGCAAGGGCTTTGATGGCCTCTTGGATTCGTTTTTAGGCAGTGTGCATCAGCGCGGCGAATTGCCCGACGATGCGACTGTTTACGTTTTGAATATGAGCGACGATGCCCGTTGCCGCACCGTGATTGCCTCGTATGAGCGAGGCGGTTTAGATGTGGTCTCTGTGCCGTGCAAAGCGCTTGCGCGGGCCAATCCCAGCATCAAAGCCGCGATGTATGCCGCCGCTGAAATCATCGAAGCGGATTATTATTTATGCCTCGATGTGGACACTCTGATTTTGCAATCACTGCGTCCCCTTTTTGAGCAAATGCAAAACGTGGCCGCCCACAAAATCCTCTGCGCGCGCGATGCCAATGGGCATTATCATTGGGCCAATATGGATTTTGGCGTCGCCACCATCGGGGAATATCTGGCAGCGGTTTATGATCTCTGGTTGCCAAAATTTGAAAAACACGCCGCGCGCTTAGGCGCGCCCTTGTCGCAAGTCGAATATGTGGTGAATGATGGCGTTTTTGGTGGCAGCCGCGCCGCGATGCTGCAATTAAGCAAAACCCTTCGCGATTGGATGCCACGCGAGCGCGCCTTTTTGGATGCCCACCCGATTCGCAATCAACTTTTGTTTAATCTTGCCCTTGCCAAAAATGGTGCCTTTGCGCGCCTGAATGACCTTTACAATGTGCAGGTTCACGCGGTGCAGGAGAATTTGGAAGCGCGAGGCACTGCAAAAGGCACTGCAAAATGCACTGTGGAGCGCTCTTTAGTCTGGCACCATCCAGACGGCCCGATTTACCCCGCGATTTTGCATTTTACGGGTTACACCAAAAATGAGTTTCCTGAACTGCAAAAGCAGTTTCGTCTGCACGAAAGCCGTCAAAATGCCCTTCACGGAGTGAAATAATGCCTTTAGCCGCTGCGCCAACCATCGCCGATTACAGAGATTTCGTTGAAAGCTACAATTCGGGTTCCGGCCACACTTTGCGGTGCCTTGCCAACAATCCGTTGCCTGCTGGCGCGACCTCAATGGTGTTTCGCGTCTATGATGTCTCTGGCTCTTTGTTCTATCAATCGGCGGATTTAACCAATGCCAGCGGTTGGATTAACGTGCCGGCGATCACCAGCATCGGCTATCGTGGCTATTTGCAATGGTTTTCCAAGAATGGAACCGGCGAGACGGCGGGGCCTCAGTTTGGCTTTGACCTGAATCCCACGGATTTTCCTGAACTGTTTGGCGAAACGGGGCCGCTCATCTTCACAGACGCTGCGCCGGAATTGGATTCGCCGCAAGACGGCGATAACATCTTGCACATCGCCAGCATTACGTGTCTGGGCGCATCCATCGCCGATATTGGTTATGATGCCAGCGCTGCCTTTTTAGGCAACCCCGGCACCGACTTCGCGCGTTTGCACGTCAAAGAAGCTCCCGACGATACGGTAAATACCGGGATCGCTGACATTGATGTCGAAACCATCGAGACAACCATCGGCATCGGCCTTATCTCTCCGGCGCCACTGGTGTGGATGCTGGGCAATTCACACGGCCTGACGTGGGGGCCGCAAAGCAGCATTGAGTTTGTTCCCGTGCTGGGCGTTCGAGATTTAGCATTGATTGGTGCCACTTTTCTGGGTGCGCGGTGGCATACAGAAGATGCCACGCCAGCCTTTGAATGGCGCACCGTCTTTGGCCCCCAAACCGAGCGTCGCCTGCTTATTCGCGTCAATGCCGTGGGCGGCGCCACGCTTTACGATAGCGGGTTCATCACTTCGGGCGAACCTATCGCGACCTGCTTAGTTGACCTTGACCCCGGAGATTACATCGCTTCGGTTACGGTCAAGAAAGCGGGCGGCGAAACCAGTGTGCCCGCAACGTTAACGTTTATCGTGGATGAAGAAGGCGGCGGGGGTGGCGGTGGAGGTGGCGGCGAGGGCTATTGTTGCCCGCCCGGCTGGACCTATAGCGTTGAATTGGCGCGCTGCGTGCGTTGCGGCTCCTCTATCGAGGATGCGCCGGAGGTGCCCGCTGCGCCCGCACTCACCAAAGTTTGCACGATCCCCAAAATCGTCGTGACGGCGCCCGCGTGGGATGATTCCGACGAGCATCCCACGCAAACGATGGAGTTGCAGCGCCGCGTCAACGATGGCGAGGGCAAGCTGGGAGTTGTCGTAAGTAGTCACGTCGAGGCCGGACACGGATTGCAACTGCGAAGCGCCGTTGGTGGCG
>JANMKN010000077.1:0-19167 GCA_031372065.1 Abditibacteriaceae bacterium
GCGCGGCTTCTCGGCCATCAGGACGCCCGAAACGCTGAACAGGCGTTGCACCCCTTTGCATCCCAGAGAGTCGGCGGTAGGTCTGGAGGCAATGGGACCTTGAGTTTGCTCAGAATCACCTCTGCGTTTGGAACAGCGGCGGTTTTACGCTCGCTTGTGGCTTGCAACAAGCCATTGAATATCTGGAAGAATTGCATTTTGACGAAGATGACCTCAATTATTTGAAAACCTTGACCGGAAACGACCAAAAGCCGCTTTTTGAGCAGGGATTTTTGGATTATCTGCGCGATTTGAAGTTTTGCTGTCAAGTGGACGCTGTTCCTGAAGGCACACCGGTTTTCCCTTATGAGCCACTGGTGCGTGTCCAAGGCCCGATTTTGCAAGCGCAAATCATCGAAACGCTGCTGCTGACGATTATCAATTTTCAAACGCTGATTGCCACCAAAGCGGCGCGTGTCAACATTGCGGCGCGCGGCGAAGCGGTTTTGGAATTTGGCGCGCGGCGCGCTCAAGGCGTGGACGGCGCGCTTACGGCCAGTCGCGCCGCCTATATTGGCGGCTGCGCGGCCACTTCCAACGTTTTAGCGGGCCGGGTATGGGATATTCCCGTTAAAGGCACGCACGCGCACAGTTGGGTGATGCTTTTCGAGGACGAACGCGAAGCCTTTCAAACTTACGCGCGCACCATGCCCAATAATTGCGTGTTTTTGGTGGACACTTACGATACCTTAGAAGGCGTGCGCCATGCCGTTGAAGTTGGCAAATGGCTGCGCGAAAACGGCCATGAATTGCTGGGTGTGCGCTTGGATTCGGGCGATTTGGCCACACTTTCCATCGGCGCGCGGCAGATTTTAGACGAAGCTGGTTTTGAAAACGCCGCTATCGTGGCAAGCAACGATTTGGATGAATATCTGATTCGCTCGCTCAAAGATCAAGGCGCCAAAATTTCGGTTTGGGGCGTCGGGACGCGCTTGGCGACGGCTTACGACCAACCGGCACTGGGCGGCGTGTATAAATTATCGGCAGTTCTCGAAAATGGCGAATGGCAACCGCGTTTAAAACTATCCGAGCAAAGCGTGAAAATTTCCAACCCCGGCATTTTACAAGTGCGGCGCTTTCGGCGCGCATCAGGCGATAAAACGGGGCAGTTATTTGCGGATGCGATTTACGATGTTCAAAATCCGCCGCGTGATTGGGTGATTGTTGACCCGACTGATTCGCTTTTGCGTTGGAAAGTGACGCCGCAAATGGAAAGCGATGATTTGCTGGTGCCGGTTTTGCAAGGCGGGCGGCGCGTTGGCGAATTGCCGTCCATTCATGAGATTCGCGCTTTAGCGCAGAGAAACATGGAATTGCTGCCCGATGGCATCAAGCGTTTTGAAAATCCGCATCGTTATCAATCGGGCCTTGAGGAAAATTTGCACACGCGCAAGGAAAAAATGATTTTTGCGGCGCGCAATTCGTAATTTTGAGCTGAATATTGCATCGGAAATTTCTATTATGTGCCGTCATGTTCTTCATTTTGTGGAATAGGAAAGAAGCAACGAGGCTTTTCCGCTTTCATGAAATAAGACAGAGCCTTGTAAGGACATAGCGATGTTGCGTTAAACTGGCGATTAGCTTATGCTAAGCAACATCTTGGCGTGTTGGGTTCGCCGTTTGGTTTTGCCGATAAAAAACAGCCGTAAACGCCAAAACTGCCTCGCGAAAGCAGTGTCGTAATGCGTAAACTACAGGCTGTGTTATGTATATCCGTATGGACTCGCCAAGTTGCGAGTTGGTGTCTGCGGTTTATTACCACTCAGCCGTTCCGCGTTGCAACCGCGCGCCACTGCCCGATGACCGGAAACTATATTGACCGGCGGGTAAAGAGTCTGGAGGAAAACAATGTCCCTTTTGTCCCGTTTGGATCGGGTTCGTAGCAAAGATGCCTCTTTGGAAAATGCAGACGAAGTCGAAGCCGTCGAAGGTGCTGCACCAGCCTTAGGCGAGGGTGAAACAACTCCGCCCCAATTAACTGCGCCCGGTGAGGAAGGCGCGAGTGTCGTTCGCGCCGAAGGCCGCGAGGCTCTTGGCAGCCCACGTATTTCACAAACAATCGCTACCATGCAAGGCATGGACGCGGTGGAAGGTGTGCCCGAAAGCGAAGATGAAATGCGGCGCTACTATCGCCACAAGCACATGATTTTCAATGAAGTGCTGGGGGCGGTAGATCAGCGTTTGTGGCAACAGCCGCAACGTGAATTGATTCGCAGCATTTTAGAAAAGGCGATTGATAAAGCCATCGCCGGAGCCAGCCTGACCATCACGCGCCACGAGCGCACTTGGCTGGTGACTGAGTTCCTCCATGAAGTGGCTGATTTTGGCCCGCTCACGCCCTTTTTGGATGATGCCGCGATCACGAAAATCATGGTTGAAGGCTCCAACGAAGTCATCATTGATCGTCTGGGGCAAAATGAGACGACGCCTGTTTCCTTCCGGGATAACGATCACCTTTTAGGGCTGATTCATCGCATTGCGGGCATTGTGGGCAGCCGCCTTGATCCCAAAGTGCCGTTGCTTGATCGTCCTTTGCCCGACGGCGGACGCGTGCGCGCCAAAGTGCCGCCGTTGTCGCCACATCCCTCACTTTCCATCGAAAAAACAACGGGCAACCCGTTTGAAGCCCTGCGCCGCGCACAGGCTCAGGAACAACGCCCCGAATCGGCGCCTTTTGGTGCTTTGCGTGAACGAATTCAGCAAAAACTGATTCAGGAACTTGATCGCTCGGTTATGGCGGCGACCAATCCCGACCAAATGCGTAGTCAAGTCGAAGATATGATCAATCAGGTGATGCATGAAGAGCGCATTGCCATGTCACGCGCCGAACGAGCTTCGTTAGTTGTCGAATTGATTCATGAAATCGTGGGCCTCGGCCCGCTGGAACCGCTATTGAATGACCCCGAAGTGGACGAAATCATGGTCAACGGTGCCGACGCGATTTATGTGGAACGACACGGCAAGTTGACGCTGACAAATCAGCGTTTTCGTGACAATCAGCACGTCATGCAAATTGTTGAACGCATCATTGCTCCACTGGGTCGCCGTGTAGATGAAAAAACGCCTTATGTGGATGGCCGTTTGCGTGATGGTTCGCGTTTTCATGCCATTATTCCGCCCTTGGCACTGGCTGGCGCCACGTTAACGATTCGCAAATTCGCCAAAGACCCGTTCACCATGACGGACTTGATTAACTTCAACACGATTACGCGAGAAGCCGCGCAGTTTTTGCAAGCCTGTGTTGAGGCGCGGTTGAACATTGTGGTGTCGGGTGGCACCGGTTCTGGCAAAACCACTTCGCTGAACGTGTTGTCGTCGTTTATTCCTTCTAATGAGCGCATTGTGACCATCGAAGACGCAGCGGAATTGCAGTTGCGTCAAGATCACGTTGTCCGTTTGGAAACGCGCCCGCCCAACATCGAAGGCGCAGGAGCAATTACCATTCGCGATTTGGTGCGAAACTCGCTTCGTATGCGCCCAGATCGCATTGTGGTCGGCGAATGTCGCGGTTCCGAAGCGTTGGATATGTTGCAAGCAATGAACACGGGGCATGACGGTTCTTTGACCACCGGTCACTCGAACTCGCCGCGTGACATGATTAAGCGTTTGGAAACCATGGTAATGATGGCCGGTTTCGACTTGCCGATGCGCGCTATCCGCGAGCAAATTGCGATGGCTGTGGATGTCATTGTGCATCAGTCGCGTATGAGAGATGGCACGCGCAAAATCACGGCGATTACCGAAATCGCTGGCATGGAAGGCGATGTTATTACCACGCAGGATGTGTTCTTGTTTGAACAGGAATATATTGACGATGCAGGCAAAATTCATGGGCGCTTGCAGCCTACTGGCTTGCATCCCAAGTGCTACAATCAGATTTTGCACTCTGGTGTCAAACTGGCCTCAGATGTTTTCGTGCCGCGAGGCTTTGCTGATGCAGTTACTCCCAAAGCGCGTATCATGGGCGGACGTTGATAAATTTTGAATTTTTAATTGTTCGAAATTAAAAATTCAAAATCAAAAATTCTTACTGCCATGGAAACCTTAATTATTGGTCTGGCTTTGTTTACCGGGATAGTGCTGTTTATCGCGGGACTGATGCAGGGGCCACAGGAAGCGGAGGAAACCGCTGCTGAAAAATTGACGCGTGTGCGTGCCCGCCGCGATGAAATTTCGCCCGATGGTCAATCGGCCCGCGAAAAAGAAATTGATCGGGAATTTGCCAAACGCGAAGAAAAGCGCGTGCGCCAGCAACGGCGTGAAACCTTCGTGCCGGCGCTCAGTAAAGTCGCCATTTCGGTTCAAGTTTTCAGGCGCCTTGAAGAAGAGTTGTTGCAAGCCCGCTCTCCTTGGCGCGCCATGGAATTGTTTGTTTTCAGCATTTTCGCGGCAATTGTTACCTTCATCATTCTAATAATGATGCATTTTCCCGTTTTTATTTCAGCGCCTATTGCGGTAGCCTGTTTTGGTTTGCCGTGGGCTTATGTGCGCCTCTTAAAAATGAAATATGCACGGCAATTTGAACAGCAACTGGCCGATACGCTGATGCTCATGGCGAATAGCCTGCGCGCCGGATTTTCGTTTTTGCAAAGTTTGGAAATGGTGTCGCGTGAAGCAATGCCGCCAGTAGCCGATGAATTTCAGCGTTTAACGCAGGAAATTTCCATCGGTGTGCCAGTTAATCAGGCTTTGGAGAATATGGGCGCCCGTGTGCATTCTACTGACCTTGATCTCGTGATAACTGCCGTGTTAATTCAGCGCGAGGTTGGCAGTAGCTTGGCTGAAATTTTAGAAGTTATTTCCAGAGTCATTGGCGAACGCATTCGTATTCGCGGTGAAATTCGCACCCTCACGGCGCAAGGGCGCTTAACGGGCGCGATTTTAGGTTTTTTGCCGCTTTCGCTGGGCATAGCGATTCACTTCGTCGGCGCTTTAACCACGCCCAATGAACCATCGTTTGTGCAGCCCTTGTTGTCAACAATTCAAGGTAATTACTTGCTTGGCATTGGCCTCGCGCTGCAAGTCATTGGTTTCATCATCATCATGAAGATTGTGGACATTAAGGTTTAAATTTCGCTTGATTCGTTTGATGTTTGTCGCACAGTTTTAGGGGACTCCCAAAAGGATAGCTGTTCATGCTCAATCGTTCACAGGCACGCGTAAAAACAATGGCTCAAGGCGACTCTCGCAAGGTGCGCCTGAATGAAGAAGATCCTTTGGCGCGTCTTACGCAGGATGCGCGTCGCCCAAGGCAGCAGCAAGGCTCGTTTTTCACGCGCGTGGCGCTGCCGTTTCTGGAAAAGATTGCCGCTCCCGGCAATATGCTGGCGCGCAATATCAATCGAGACGAAGTGCGGATGCGCTTAATGCGCGCTGGTTTTCCTGCCGGGTTGACCGCTGCGGCTTTTATTGGCTTGCAGATTTTTCTGACTTTTAGCGTCAGTTTACTTTTCTTGCTTTGGGTTCCGATTTTAGAAAGCGTTTTCGGTAGTTATCTGCCGTTTTGGTTTAGCGGCCCCGTTGCGGCTGTTTTGGGTTTGATTTACGGCTATAAAGCACCTGAAATTTGGGTAAACATGGTCACGCGCCGGCGCCAACAGGAAATACAAAGCGTGCTGCCCGATATGATTGACCTCATCACCGTGTCGGTGGAAGCCGGGTTGAGTTTATATGGTGCCATTCAGCGCATTTCGGCGCGTTTCGATAACCCACTCAGTGAGGAATTTGAACGCGCCTTGCAAGAAGTGCGATTGGGGCGCTCTAATATCGAATCCATGCGCGATTTAGCGCGCCGCGTGGACGTGCCCGATTTGTCGTCGTTAATTTCGGCGATTGTGCAAGCCGATATGCTTGGTTTGGCGATTGCCAACGTTTTGCGCGTGCAAAGCGAACGTTTGCGCGAAAAGCGCTCTCAGCGCGCTCGCGAAGCGGCTCAAAAAGCGCCGATTAAAATGGTGATTCCGCTGGTGTTTTTCATTTTTCCGGCGTTGTTTATTGTCATTTTAGGCCCGGCGCTTCTCAAAATTGCAGCCACAAGCGCGTTTTAAAACGCATTTAAGCCGCAGCTTCGGCAATTAGCGGCACTTCGCCAAAACGCGGCAAGCGCAATAGCAAAATAAATGTGACGGCCATCAAAACCAGATTGAAAATGAAGGTGTGCGAAAACGCGTAAGCGTAGCGCGCCGGTTCAGGCGCTGGGCCAAGGAGCGTGAAAAAGATGCTCCCGATAATGGCGATGCCGAGCGAACCGGAAATTTGTTGCCCTGTTGTTAAAACGCCCGAAGCCGTGCCCGCAAAATGCGGCGCGATGCCACGCAACACCACACCGCTGAGTTGGGGCACTAAAAGTCCTTGCCCGAAGCCGTAAATGGCAATCGGCGCCCATAAATCGCGTGGCGATAGCGCAACGCCGCGCGTTTGCATCAAAAAAATCAGCCACAGCGCGCCCGCTATCATAATCAACACTCCAGCCTGTAACAGTCGTGTGCCCAATTGGTCAGCCATGCGCAAGGCATAAAGCGACGCTAATAAAAAGGCCAACGACAGCGGCGCGAAAGTTAATCCGGCAACTTTGGGCACTAAACCCATGCCGTCTTGCAAGAATAAAGTCAGCATTAACGCAAATGAACTCATGCCCATGAAGGTGGACATCATACACAGCAAGCCAGCCACGAAATTGGAGTCTTGGAACAAGTTCAGGTCAATCAAAGGTGTGCCGCCGCGCTGCGAAAGCCGTGCTTCAAAAGCGACGAAACCGCGTAAAACAAATAGCGAAAAAGCCACGCACAGCCACGCCCACAGCGGCCAACCGGCTTCGCGGCCTTCAGCGAGCGGGAACACCAGCAAAAATAAGCCAGCGGAAACCAAGCCGACACCGATTAAATCGAGCTTTCGCGAGTGCGGCGCATAAGATTCGGGCACGAAGCGCGGTGTCAGCAATAGCGAAAGCAAGCCGACAGGCAGATTCACGAAGAATATCGGGCGCCATGACTGCCCCCCGAAATTCGCGCTGATTAAATAGCCGCCCAAAACGTTGCCAATAAACGAAGCGATGCCGACCACAATGCCCAAAATGGCGAAGGCTCTGGCGCGCTCGTGCGGTGGAAAACTGACCTGAATAATGGAAAAAATCTGCGGCACCATTAAAGCCGCTGTGCCGCCCTGCAAAACGCGCGCAGCGATAAGAAAACCAGCCGAAGGTGCCAATCCGCACAGCAGCGAAGCGAGCGTAAAAGCCGCGACGCCGCACAAAAAAACGCGTCGCCGTCCATAAATATCGCCCAAGCGCCCGCCGGTTATCAGGCTGACGGCATAAGTTAAGCCATAACCGACAACGACCAATTGCAATTGGGCTGATGTGGCATTCAAATTGGTTTGAATGGCGGGTAGGGCGATGTTGACGATCAAAAAATCGAGAACAGCCAGAAAAAGTGCGCCCAAAATGACGGCCAAGGCCATCCAGCGGCGTGGATCAAGCGTTTCGGCAAATGAATTTGAAACAGACATAAAAAAGGCCGCGTCCTACGCTCTCTAAAGGAACATAAGGATTTGGCCGCCCTTAACAGTGGCAACATCCTGCAACGAGTTCCCGGAAATTGCGTCGTGCAAAGATCGAATGCCTTGCTATAATGGCTTGTAAGGCTTTACGAAGCACTAAACGCATTAATGCCACGATTAATGCCATGAAGGTGTCGCGAACATGAAGACGTTTTCCTCTTCCGGAACTTTGAACCCTATTTCAAAGCCAGCAGTTTCCACTTCCCCGCCCACTGTGACGCAAACTTCCAGCGGCCTTGTTGCATCGTCCGGCAAGTCCGCTGTTTTTAATGGCGAAGTGCCAGAGGCCAAGCACAACGATGCGCACAACGATGCGGCGACGCTCGAAATCATCGTAGATTCTGTCGCGGCTGAGTCGGTGGAAGTGGCGCAAGATGAAGTCGCCACAGAGGGCACTGGCTCCACGCTTTCCAGCGAAGAGTTGGCCTTGCAAAAAATTACGGCGCTCATTGAAAATACCAAAGCGGCGCGCCCCGCAACCGATACGGGATTGTTAGAAGACGCTTACGCATTCGCGTATTTGCAGCACCAAACAATTCACGATCAGCATCGCAAAACGGGCGAAGCTTACATCGAACATCCGATTGCCGTCGCGGGCATTTTGGCCGAATTGGGCATGGACGACCCGACAATTGCTGCCGGATTGCTGCATGATGTGCCCGAAGATTGTGCTGTGCCTTACGAAGAAATTGTGCAGCGATTTGGTGCCGAAGTGGCGCAACTGGTCGAAGGCGTTACCAAACTGCGGCGCATTGATTTTACAGATAAACAAGAAAAACAAGCCGAAAATTTGCGCAAGTTGTTTTTAGCGATGGCGGGCGATGTGCGCGTGATTATTGTGAAATTGGCGGATCGCCTGCATAATATGCGCACGTTGGAAGGCATTAAAGACCCGCGTCGCACCGAAATCGCGCAGGAAACTTTGTATATTTTCGCGCCGATTGCGCATCGCCTTGGCATTTGGCGCATCAAGTGGGAATTGGAAGATCGCGCTTTTAAATACACGCATTCCGACGAATATCGCCAGATTTACGAGAAAGTCAATCGCACCCGCGCCGAGCGCAGCGCCTTAGTGCAGCGTTGCATTCACACTTTGCAAGAGCAGTTGCAGGAACAAGGCATCGAAGCCGAAGTCACCGGGCGCCCGAAGCATTTTTATTCGATTTATCAAAAAATGATCAAGCAAGGTTTGAAGTTCGATGCAATTCATGACCTTATCGCCTTGCGTGTCATTTGCAATTCAACATCCGATTGTTATCAAGCGCTGGGCATCGTGCATAATTCGTGGCAAATGGTGCCGGAAATGTTTTTTGATTATGTCGGAATGCCAAAGCCAAATGGTTATCAGTCGTTGCACACCAAAGTGTTAGTGGCGGGCGGCGATGTGATTGAAGTGCAGATTCGCACCAAGGAAATGCACCGCGACGCCGAATTTGGCATCGCGGCGCACTGGCGCTATAAACAAGGTGACAAGCCCGCGCAAAATTGGGGCGATAAACTGCGTTGGCTGCGTTTGGTTTTGGAAATAGATTCCGACACGACGGGAAATGCACGCGAGTTTTTGGATTCGCTCAAATTAGACGTTTCCAACGAGCAGATTTTTGCCTTTACGCCCAAAGGCGACGCGATTTATATGCCGCAAGATTCGTCGCCGGTTGATTTTGCTTATCGCATTCACTCGGAAGTCGGCTTTCATTGCACCGGAGCGCGCGTCAACGGGCGCATTGTGCCGCTGTCCTACAAATTGCACAACGGCGACATTTGCGAAATTATCACCAGTCGCAGCAGCACCGGCCCCAAACATGGCTGGCTCGATTGGGTTGTCACGCCGCACGCCAAGAATCGCATTCGCAATCACCTTAAGCGCCAGAATTTCGACGAAAATTTCCGCGAAGGCGTGACGCGTTTAGAAAAAATCGCCCAAGCGGAGCGCCTAAAACTTGGCCCGCCAGCGGACAATGATGCCATTAAAGCCATCGCTCACGCGATGAATTACAAAAGCGCCGAAGATTTGATTGCGGCTATTGGTTACGGCGATCAATCGGCGGAAAATGTCATCAACAAAGTGCGCGCCGAAACCAAAGAAACCAAGCCTGCGGCCAAACCACGCTTAATCGGCGCGCAAGATGACAATTTATCAGGCTCCGCACGGCGTTTGATGGATCGCAAGGTCAATTTAATGACCGATATGCCCGATTTGTCCGGCACATTGGAATTTTCCATTCCCGCGACGGGCGAAACATCTGGGCACGGTTCGGCGGGCGAACACAAAGATTTGTTGTATTCCTTGGCGCGTTGTTGTTCGCCGATTGCGGGCGATGAAGTGTGTGGCTACGTCACGCGCGGGCGCGGCGTGACCGTGCATCGCGCCGATTGCGCCAACTTGAAACAATACGAAGAAAAAGAGCCGAACCGTTTGATGAACGTGCGCTGGATCGGTCAAAGCGACAAGCCTTTTTCGGCGCTGATTGGCATGGAATGTATGGATCGCGCGGGCCTTTTACACGATGTCACCGGCATAATCGCGACGCGCGGCGTTAATATCTGTGGCGTGAACACTTATCCGCTGAAAAACAGCCGCGCCCGATTAAATATCGCCGTCACGATTTCCGATTCGCAAAAATTAACGGATTTGATGAATGCCTTGCGCTCGGTTCCCGGCGCCGTTGAAGTGCATCGCGTTTAATTTGTCTTTTTGTCGGGGCGAGGTATACCTTGCCCGACAATTTGGCGCAAAAGCATTTCTCGCCGACAAAATGCTGCTTTGGCAGGTTTTTTGGCGTTTTTTGTTCGTAAGAGTGCATTTTGCGCTTGAAATATGGCTTCTCAGCTTGAAATATAGCTTCTCAGCTTGAAATATGGCTTCTCAGGTTGAAATATAGCTTCTCAGCCTGAAATATGGCTTCTCAGCTTGAAATATGGCTTCTCAGCCTGAAATATGGCTTCTCAGCCTGAAATATGCACCCTCACAGTTGAAAGACGGCTTCCCGGCTCGAAAATTGGCTTCTCAGCTTGAAAATCGCACCCTCACGGTTGAAAATTGGCTTCCCGACCTGAAAATTGGTATCATGGGGCGAAAGATTGCAAATTAACTCAAAACTCTCAATTCCAAATTCTTCACTCTCATGAAAGCTGTCATTCAACGCTGTCACCGCGCCAAAGTGGAAGTCGAAGGCAAAATTGTCGGCGAAATCGGCGCCGGTTTGACGATTTTTTTAGGTGTAGCGAAGGGCGATGACGAAGCCGCCGCCGAAAAATTAGCGCGCAAGATTGCTACGCTGCGCATTTTTAATGATGACGAAGGCCGCTTTAATCGCTCGATTTTAGATATTGGCGGCGACGCCTTGGTTATTTCCAATTTCACGCTTTGTGGCGATACAAAAAAAGGCACGCGACCTAATTTTACGCAGGCGGCGCCACCGGACGAGGCAAATCAACTTTATCAAGCCTTTGTTACACTGCTTCGCGGCCAAAAAGTGCCGGTAGAAACTGGCATTTTTGCGGCTATGATGAACGTCTCTGTCGAAAACGATGGACCAGTCACGATCATTCTGGAGGCGTAGAAAGCTCCTCACAACGGCAAAACGCAGTATTTAGGCAAGATTTCCACGATAGGAGCAAGCAATCGGTAGTTTTGCTTGCTGTTCCCTTGTTCCGTGCTCAATTTTTTGCTTTTTGGTCTATGAAACTGCGCATTATGTCGCCCGCGTTTTGAGTGCGACTGTGCTAACCTTAATCTGAATTAATTCGCTATTATGCAAAGCTCGCTGATTCGCATTTTGCCGGCCTGTCTGACCGAACCATTGCCTGACGGTTGGGAAAAGGCGCCTACCGGCTATGTGATTGAACCCATGCCAGAAGTTGAGGCGCCAGAGGCCGTTATTATATCGCTTCGGGCTACGGAAGCCGATTTATTGCTGCTTGATGGCGATAAACCCGGCATAGATGCCTTCACCTTAACAGAAGCCGTCTTGGCTGCGTTGCCGAATGTGGCGGTTGTTATTCTTTCCAGTGATAGTTCGCCTGACCGCTTGCGCCGCGCTATGCTGGCGGGCGTCGAAGAGTATCTCATCAAGCCGTTAGACGCTGTGGCAATGCGCGACGCCATTATCGCCGTGGCCTCGCATCGCACTTTACGCGTGGTGCAGGATAATGTGGAAGCCAGTCCCACGCCCGATGGTGGTGGAATCGTGGTTGGCATTGTTTCGGGAAAAGGCGGTTTGGGCAAAACCACAATAGCAACGAACTTGGCCGCCATCGTCGCGAAAACGCCGGGGCGCACGGCGGCCTTGGTAGGATTGGAATCGGGCGATGCTTCGGTTTTGTTGTCGCTGCAACCAAAACTGGGATTATTGGACATGGCGGGCGCCGCTTATGACGAAACGGCTTTTAAACCCGAATGGTTGACCCATTTCACTTCCATTCACCGCACAGGCATTCAATATTTCACATGGCAGGGCATTTCCACGCAGGCGCCCGAAGGCATTCCCGACGATTTTTTCTCTAACACTTTTGAAATGTTCCGGCGCACTTTTTCGGCGACCATTGTAGATTTTCCATTGTTGTCACCCGAAGAAGCGCAGACTTCACTGCCGCTGGTAGATATAATTGTGGTAGTTTCGTCGTCGTCGGATTTGCTGGCGCTGAAGGCGACCAAATCGTTTTTAGAAATGGTGCCGCCGGAAATTGAGCAGCGTGTGCGTATTATCATTAACCGGGCCGATGCCACGGATATGATCAGCCGCGATGATTTTGAAAAAACGCTCAACACCAAAGTTTTAGCGACGCTGCCGAATCAGCCGCAAATTGCATCGGCGGCTATCAATATGGGTTCGCCTTTCGCGCTGACACAAAAGGACAGCGAACTGGCGATCAACCTGCGCGTAATCGCGCAACGCTTATTTAAACTGCCAGCCGAAGTCGAAGAAAAACCCAAGCGTCGTTTCATGCTCTTTTCTTGATGGGGAGGGTTCTGTTTCGCCATTTTGAGAGAATGAGAAAAAAGCGCCTATGGCTGTCGAATTTCGCTAAATCCTGTTTGCGAATATGGTAGATTTGGCATAGTGCGACGAATGGTTTAAAATTTCTTTGATAATCGAGTCTTTAGGAGCAGCAGACGCGTGAGCTGCTTCCGCCACATTCAGCCGTTTTAAGTTGAATGTTCGTGTGGTCTGATGTGGCGCAAAAGTTATTCGGGAATTCATTAGTCGTCGCCAGCGAAGGCCAAATGCAACAACCATCGCCGCCGGCAACCTGACGCACCTTAGAAGATCATCTGGAGATCATCTTCCGCTTTTAAGGAGAGACGAAATGATTAAGCCGACCCCTGCGCGGCCCCGCACCTCAGAATGTGTATCTCGCGGTGCTGCGCCCCCGACTTCCGGCAGTTCCCCTGCCGATGCTTCCGCTATGAAAATGCTTGACTCCCTCGCGACTGAAGAACCCTCGAACGTGCCTCTTGCGTTCGACCTGCGTGCGGCCCGCACTGATCGTTTAGCGGCGCTGTGCCTGCTGCTGGCCTTGTGTGGCCCCACTGCTTTTGGGGTGTTGACCGCTGCGGGCACGGATAGCATGGTGTATGCCTCGTTACCGGGCAAGACTCTGGGCAAAAAACAAGTCTGCAAGATTGCTCCTGCCACTGCATTAAATGCGTTGGCGCCCGCAGTCAAGCCCGCGACCAAACCTGCGGGCTTAGAGCGTGTGGCCTTGACTGCGGCTGCGGCCTCACCCGATTGGCGCAGTGATTTACAATGGCTTTTGCCACGCGCTCGTGCCAACGATGGGGCGGATAACCCGCATCCCACACGCGCCATGTTTCCTTTGTCGCTGCTGGCAAAAGCCCGCTTGCCGGAAAACAGGACTTCTTCGGTATTGCGTGGCGTGGCCGTAGAGCGGCCAACCGGCATTTCGCTCGCACGGCTCATCAACGATAATATGCCTGCCAAGACCGGGCCTCGCGGCGACGCCTCTATCAGCGCGTTGCCTTATGTATGGAAAAGCGGGCTTGTCAGCGTTCCGGCAGAAGGGCCAGTTCGATTCGCTGATGCCAAAGACGAAATCAAGGCACAATCTTCCAGCGGACAACTTCCTCCCTTGCTGCAAAAGGCCGATGGCACGCCTGATTTGTCGAAAATGGGCAAAGTAGTCAACGCCACCGCGTTGAAATTGCCTCCGCCCAGCCAGCCCCTGCCGCCTAAGTTGCAAGCCGCTTCGGTGCCTGCGGACACTAAATTCATTTCATCGTTGCCGCGTCTGGCACAAGCCGGGGCGCCCGGTAATGCAATGCCGGAGCCGAGTGCTTCGAACCAAATTGAAGTGACGGTCAGCACCTTTGTGGTGCTAATTGCGCCTGATGATTTGCAAACTGTCGCTATCGCTGATCCTGATATTGCCGATGTCGTCGTGGTGAATTCGCGCGCGGTGCTGGTCAATGGCAAAAAACCGGGCGCGACCAGTCTGGTCATTGTTGACAAGAAAATCCGCCAATATCATGTGCAAGTTGTGCCTTCGACTGGCAACAAGCCGGGCGATATGGCCGATGCCGTGGCAGCAGCGATTAACCTTCCCAATGTGCAAGTGCGCGCCATTAATGGTTCGATTGCTTTGAGCGGGCAGGTTGCCAACGCGGACGAACAGAAAATGGCGGGCGACATTGCCAGTTTGTTTGCCAGCAAAGTGGTGAATCACACCCAGATTCGTCCCACTGTGACAAACGAAGGCCCGCAAGTGCCGCTGGATGCGCAAATTAAAAACGCGATTCGCACGGGCGGCGTGGAAGTGCGCGTTTTGGGCAATACCGTCTTATTGGAAGGTCAGGTGCCCAGCGAAGCACAACGCGCGACGGCTGAAGCTGTCGCCAAGGCTTTGGCGAAGGACATGGAAGTCCAGAACCTGATTACCTTGCCCGCGCTGCCACTGCCACCTATTCCAAAACTGCTCACGCTTGATCAGGTTAATGACACGCTGAAGCCAATGCAGGCGCCGCCTCCGGCCCCTGATATGCCCGGCGTGATCCCGGCTCCGCTGCAACCGATGACGCGCATCATAGCCCGTCAGGTAGCCGATCAAATCGTTCTCGAAGGCGTGGCGCTCACGGCTGACGAAATCAAGCAGGCTCAAGAAATTGCCACGCGCACCGGTTTAAATGTGGTGAGTCGTGTCGTCATCGCTACGGCACCGCAAGCGCTTTCCGAGGATGTTCAGGCACTCAATGGTATTGCTACAGCGATCAATCGCTCCATTCCGGGCGCGAAAGTGATGGTCAGTGGTGGCAAAGACCGCTTGGTGCTGACCGGAACCATTCCTTCAACCACTTCGGCAGTGTTGGCCGAGCAAATCGCGCGCAGTTACAGCAAAAAAGTAGACAACCTTTTGCTCACGCCGCGCCCGCAACAAATTGATGTGGACATCACGGTTTTGGAAATCAACAAAACCAACTTGAAAAATTTAGGTGTCACATTCACCTCGCTACTCGACAGCACTGCCACGAATCCCACTGGTTTTGTTATCGGTCAAGGGGCGCCGGGCTTAGTCAGCGCCACGCCTGTCAGTCGCGCCATTCAATTTCTGTCGCCGATCCAGGCCGCGATTCGCGCCGAAGTGACTAATGGCAACGCGCGCATTCTTTCCAATCCGCGCACCACAGTTTTGTCGGGCCGCACGGCGACTTTCAAAGTCGGCGGTGAAGTGCCCATTCCCGGCGTGTCCACGTTGTCAGGAAATGGCAATGCTACCACGACGATTATTTTCAAGCCGTTTGGCATTCTGATGGACGTGACGCCGGTTGTCAGCGATGATGGCGTCATTACCGCGCAAATTCGCACCGAGGTTTCGCAACCCGACTTCACTATCGGTGTGGTGCCTCCCGGCGGCGGTGGCATTATTCCCGGCTTCTCGCAGCGTCAGGCGCAAACCGAAGTGACCATTGAGCCGGGCGGCACTTTGGCCCTTGGCGGACTGATTTCCAATAACATTACGCAAACGCGCCGCGAAATTCCTTTGCTCAGTAGAATTCCGGTTTTGGGCGCGCTGTTTTCAAGCAAGCGTTTCCAAAAGAACGAAACCGAACTGGTTATCTTCGTGACGCCGCGCTTGCTGGAAACTAAACTGAAAGATGGGCAGATGGCGCCCGCGCGTCCGTATTCGGTTGGCGAAAGCGAATCTGCCAAAGTGGTTATGGGCACCACCGGTATTCCGTCCTTTGTGGATAACACAGCCTTTTCGACTGCTGCCAGCGGTAGCGGCGGCAGCGGAGGCGGCCAGTAAATCCCAGCCAATAGGTCTGGTCGAAATAAACCTCGGCCAGACCACAAGGAGACATTCATGAATCGCAACAATATGCTTTTAATGGGACTGGCGGTCTTTTTCGTCATTGGCGTGGGACTTACGGCCTATGTGTTAAAGGGACGAGGCAATTCCCAATCAACGCCTGTTGGCCCCGCGCCAACGCCAGCACCGGTGAAAACCTTTGTAGCTGCCAAAGACATCCCGCCACGCACTGTCATCACGGCCAATATGCTGACCGAATCCACCGAAGCCAAGCCGACAGCGGGCGCAATCACCGATATGGATCAGGTCGTGGGAAAGTTGTCCGCCGAGCCAATTTATAAAGGTCAAGTGGTAAAATCCCGCATGACAACCGAGGAACTCGAACGCGTGATTCCGGCCTCGTTTGCCATACCGAAACAAGATCAGCAGAATTTGCGTGCCGTAGCGATTTGGGTTGACCCATTGCAAACCGCTGCCGGGCTGGTGGATAAAGGTGACCGCGTGGACATTATTGCGGTGCATAAATTAAAAATCACCGGCAACAACAGCACGGGCGAAATCGCATCGGGCCGCACTATCGCTCAGGACTTGCAAGTTTTGGCCGTAGATCGCTCGTTAGAAGCGGCGACGAAGCCGGCATCGGCACCCGCTCCAAGCGCACCGGCGTCTACTCCTACTCCACCTCCGGCACCCACGCCGCCGCCGCAACCGGGACAGAGAACCTTTACGCGCGTGGTCGTGGCAGCGCCTCCTGAAATAGCGGAACGTCTGGTGGCGGCCAACACCACGGGTGAATTGCATATCACCATCCGCGACCCGCAAACTCGTGAAAATTTCCCCGTTTCCGGCGTGCGCGAATATCCAGCTAATCCGGTTGATCCTGTGGTGCTGAAAGTTCGCGATGCCGCTGTCGAGCGTCGCCTGAATAACATCAGGAAGCAGGATGAGCGGCGCTGGAAGATAATTGAGATGCAAGATGTCAAGCGCATGAATCCGGTTATTCCGCCACCTCAAATTGGGCCGATGAATACGGGTGGATTGCCTACGCCGCTTCCTACACCAGACATTCGCGAAATTACTGTGGTGCGTGGCACCGAGAAAACGCGTGTGATTGTGCCTCGTTAGACGAGCCAAAGCATTACGCCCAGCAAAAAGCGGGGTTGGTGCCTTTTTCAGACTGTTATGGTTTGAAAAAGCGCGCCAGCCTCGCTTTTTCGTGCCATAATTATCTTTCGTGTCTTCCGAATCCGCGTCTCGCGACAAAATAGTGACTCCCGTCGAAACCACTTCCTCCTCCATTAAATCCAGCGCCCGCCGCTCCACTGCATTGCAAGCGGCGGCTTTGCTGTCGGTGCTGTATTTTCTCTCGAAATTGACTGGTTTGGTGCAGCAGCAAATCATCATGGCGGTTTTGCCGACCAAAGCCACCGACGCTTACACGGCAGCTTTTCGCCTGACTGACTTCGTGAATTATCTCGTCGCAGGCGGCGCGCTTTCGATTACGTTTATCCCGCTGTTTACCGAACTTTGCGAAAGTGGGCGCGAAAAAGAAGGCTGGAATTTCTTCTCGACGCTGCTTCTCTTGATGGGCTTGATAACCACAACCGTTGTTGTGATTTGTGTTTTCGCCGCCGCGCCGTTGATGCACTTGTTCGCTCCGGGCCTTGATGGGCCAAAACATCCGGCAGGCACGTTCGATTTAGCCGTGCAAATGTCGCAAATCATTTTGCCGGGGCAGATTTTTTTCATCCTCGGCGGCCTGCTCGTCGGCGTGTTGAACGCGCAAAAGCGTTTCGGCGCCACAGGTTTTACGGGCGCGCTGTATAACGTGGTGGCGATTATCGGCGCTGTGATTTTGTGGAAGATTACCGGCAAGGAAGTCGCGTTTGCGTGGGGCATTTTGCTGGGCGCGTTCGCGGGATACTTGATTTTGCCGCTCTGGGCTGTCTTGTCAGGGCCGCGCGAATTGCGTCCGAGTTGGCAGTTTTCGCTGCGTCATCCTTTGTTGAAGCAGTATTTTCTCACCGCCTTGCCGATTATGCTCGGCGTGTCGTTTCCCATCGTAGATCAGATTGTGATCGGCTATTTCGCTTCGGAAGGCAGCGGTTGGCTGACCTATTTGGGCGCGGGCAACCGTTTGATGATCGTGGCGCAAAGCGTCTTGGCGCAAGCGGCAGCAGTGGCGGCGTTTCCATATTTGGCCTCGAATAGTGCGGCGCAGGATTGGCAAAAGCTCGCTGATTTTGTGCGGCAAGGCTTGCGCCGCTTGACTTTTATTACTTTGCCGCTGGCGACTTGGATGATGCTAACCTCGCGTCCCACCGTGGATTTGTTGTATGGTTACGGCAAATTTAAAGGCTTTGCTTCTTTGCACGACACGGCGGTGGCGTATGCGTTTTACAGCGTCGGATTGTTCGCGTGGGCCGGACAGCAACTGATTGCGCGCGGTTTTTATGCGCTAAAAGACACGCGCACGCCGACAATTATCGGCAGCGTGATTACGCTTTTCTTTTTCATCCCGCTGGTAAAATTCTGCTCATTGCAAGACAATCCGGTGTTGTTTTTGGCCTTGGCGACCAGTATTGGTGCCTGCGTGCATTTTTCGGCGATGCTTATCGCGTTCGAGAGAAAACTAACGCGCGATTATCAAGCGAATCTCGACGCGCAGCGCGTTTGTGGCACGCTGCTGCGCACGACTGCGGCGTGCGCTTTGATGGGCATTGCGGGCTTAATCGGCCTAATGTGCAGCGACTTTTTGCCGTTGCATGGCAAAATGCTCTCTCTCGCACGCTTTGCGCTCATCAGTTTGCTGTCGTGGCCCGTTTTTGCTGTGGCGTCAAGCCGTTTTAACATTCCCGAATTTGATTGGATTTGGACTCGTTTGGCCGGAAAAATCACGTCGCGCTTGCGGCACAAGTCTTTATAGCGGGGCTTGCGCCCAATGGCATGGAGTTAAGGCTCTTTTTAATCTCATACCGTCTGTAGTCGCGCGCATATCGTCTGTGGTCGCACGCATATCGTCTGTGGTCGCATCCATATCGGATATGTGAGCGATACCAAACGATATGCGTGCCATCCCAAACGATATGTGAGCGACCACAGACGATATGGATGCGACCACAGACGATATGCGAGCCATCCCAAACGATATGCGAGCCGTCCCAGACGATATGCGTGCCATACCAAGCGATATGCGAGCGACCACATGGGCGCTATGAGAGGCGTTTTGGGAATGTTAAGCGGCCAAAAAATGGCTTAAAAGGGCGTTTTCTAATTAAGCCCCTCACCCCCGGCCTCCTGCCC
>JANMKN010000372.1:0-1754 GCA_031372065.1 Abditibacteriaceae bacterium
CAGATTGGGCGAGCGCGGTGGAAATCAGAAAGCGGCTATCATCGGCGCAGTCTGGTGGAGACAACTATGTTTCGATTAAAAAGCCTATTTGGCGACAAATTGAGCGCCCGCTCCCTCCAAGCGCAGGCCACTGAGTCGTTAAACCGCTGCGCTGTATTAAACCAGATGACCAGTCTGGGAATGCCGGGCAGTTATGCAGTAATAACCGCCCCCAAGGGGCCGTTAGGACAAATCACGACCACTTTTTGCATTCATGCAACAAAGCCGTAGTCAGTAGTCAGTGGTCAGTAGTCAGGGAGCAGTTATTAGAACCATTCTGACCACCGAACACTGCTCACCGAACACTCAAAAAAAGGCGCGACATTCTGGGAAGAATGCCGCGCCGCTTGGTTAATCGGTCATCGTGGTGGTTACTGCTTAAAAACCGCTGTTCCCGCAGGAACCGCAGCCTCCACCGCCACCGGCCATTGCCGCTTCTGGCTCTTCTTCGTCTTTGGGTGTGAAACTGGTGCCGCAGCCGCAACTTGATTTGGCATTGGGGTTTTCGATCTTGAAGCCGCCGCCCATCAGGCCATCCACAAAGTCAATTTCGGCCCCATCCAGATACGGGGCCGAACGCGGATCAACAATCACGCTGACACCGTTGGCTTCGAGGCGCTGATCGCCTTCCATGACTTCTTCTTCGAGGCTCATGCCATATTGCAGGCCCGAACAGCCGCCTCCGGCCACGAAAACACGCAACATCGCGTTGGGTGTTTCTTGTTCTTGCAGCAAACCTTTGATCTGCGCCGAAGCGCGATCTGACAAATTAATCATTTTGCTTCTCCTTGCCGATTGCCCGGTTCAAGGCCGGGGTCGCAAATTTCAGGATTTCCCAAAAAATTTGAAATCCGATGCCGATTATAACCGGCATCCTCCCATCAACGCAATATGCGCCGCCAAAGTTCCTATAGATTGCACTTATCTCGCTTACCGATGAAACAAGCGCGATAGCAAGCCTTGTTTTTTCGGCGTAGCCCGCACATCGGGGCTGTTGACGAAATCGCCGGTCAAAATGGAATGCGGATTTTCAATAAAAATCTGACGCGCGGCTTCTTCGCCTACAGCTTTGGTGACGAAACCTACAGAATCAATGATGTGCGCGCCCGCCGCCGTGTGCGAATCGGACGCGATAATCGAAACCATGCCTCTTTCCAACATTTGCACGGCGGTTTTATGCACCGGACGGCTTTCCGGCGTCACAAACGCGCGCGCCGTGATTTGCAAGAGCGCGCCTTGCTGCACGGCAGCTTCCATGATGGTTAAATCTCGCTGCACATTCGTGTAACGTTCGGGGTGCGCGATGATAATGGTCACACCAGTGAGCGCCAATTGATAAAGCATTTTTTCCGCAACAGAGGGCCATTCGTTGAATGGTGATTCGAGCAAAATATATTTGCCTTGCCCGCCGACTGTCATGTAAGGGTTGTTCGCCACGCGGTCAATCAGATCGGGCGCCGCGAGCGACAATTCGCCGCCGGGCACGAGTTCGATAGGTATTCCGACGCGATCAATTTCTGCTTGCAAAAGTTTGGTAGCTTCTGGAATTTCGCGCGCGCGCTTTTCGCGTCCACGAATGCTGCGCCCAACGTGGGGCGTGACGAGAATTTTTTTCAAACCTAATTCGGCGCCGCGTCGAGCTATCGCCAATGATTCTTCTAAGGTTTCCGGGCCGTCGTCCCAGTCGGGCAAAATGTGACAATGCAAATCGGCTT
>JANMKN010000373.1:0-13630 GCA_031372065.1 Abditibacteriaceae bacterium
AGATATTTTTGGTGGCTACGGAAGATGCGAAAGAGGCTTGCTTGTATTTTGAAGCATTCAATTCCCTGCCTGAGCAGCGCAAACCGTTTTCTCCCTCGCCAGTCAGAGTTCATCCGCTGCCTCCGCTTGAGAATCGCTCGGCTCCGGCGCAACTCATTGAGGGAGTGCATAATTTTGTCGAAGGTTATCGTTTTGATCCGCGCGACGAAATTTGGCTGGTCATGGATGTTGACTATTGGGACGCCATTGATTTAGCCCGCGTGTGCCGCGAGGCTCTAAATGTTGGTTATCAAGTAGCGATAGCCAATCCTTGTTTCGAAGTTTGGCTATGCCAGCACTTTGCCGAATGCGACGACGATGAGATTGCCGTTGCCGCGCAAGGCAGAAAAGCGGGCGACAATCTCAAACGATTATGGCGCCACTATTTACCGCAAAGCGCTACAACTTACTGGCGAGGTATTCTCATTCCCCATGCGAGTGCGGCCTGCCAGCGCGCCCGGCAAAACGAGCGCGGTAACATTAGCGAAGCGCAACCGTGGCCTATCGCGCCCGGCACAAGAATTTATTTGTTAGTGGAGCGGATTCTGGCGGCTTTAAATAAGTAATCCCGATTTTTGGAGGCAGCAAAACATCAATTCATGACCCAAACCTCACTTACCTTTCTCGGCATCGCTTCGGCGGTGCCGGAAGCGGGCGAAGATACGGCCAGTTTCTTGGTCAATAGCGAGCTATTGTTCGATTGTGGCTGGTGCAACGTGCTGAAAATGCGCGAATTTGGCTTCGACCCGCTTCAAGTGCGCACGCTGTTTTTCACGCACTGCCATCACGATCATTATCTGGGGTTGCCCGCGCTGTTTTTTTATCGCGCCATGCGCGCCCATCAAACCGGCACAATGGCACCGCTGCGTATTGTTGGCCCACCGGACGATTTGCCAATAGTGGTAGAACTGGCTCGGCAATTCTTGCAGGAAGCCCGATTTTCGGCGCTGCAACCGGCGCTGGAACTGGTGCCGCTCGAACCGGGCGCGACGTGGGAAACCGAACGCTACGAAATTCAAACCGTGCGCGCGCTGCATCCGGTGACGGGCGTTTGCGGGCGTTTAACCGACAAAAAAACCGGCGTTGTGATCGCTTTTAGCGGCGACACCGCGCCGAACGCGGCCTTCGCGCCTCTGGCGCGCGGCGCCGACTTGCTGATTCACGAAGCCAGCCTATCGCCGAGTGGCAAATTGGACGAGCGCTACGGCCATTCGCGCGCCAGCGATGCCGCACAAACGGCGCTGGAAGCCCAAGCGAAAACTTTGCGCCTCGTTCACGTCGGCGGCTCGCATCGCGAAGCATCAGACCAAGCCGCGCAAGCCATTTTTCCCGCGACAAAACTCGCCGCGATGGGCGAAACTTTAACGTGGCCGCACGAATAATTATGCTTTTCCTCGACTGACTTACTGCCCGTGGGCTAAAACCTGCATTGCGATTTCTCTTTAAGTAGTTCACTTGCAAGGCGGGCAAGGTTAAACTTTCCTCAATCTCCCAAAGGTCACCATGAAACAACTCTTTAAAATCGCAATGTTGTCCGGCGCGCTATTGGCGCCGCAAGTTTTGGCACAAGAGGCCAAACCCGAAGCGAAAACCGAACTCAAACCGCTGCCCGAAACCAAAGAACAGCGCGACAAGCGCATGGAGTGGTTTCGCGAATCGCGTTTTGGCTTGTTCATTCACTGGGGCGTTTATTCGGTGCCCGCTGGCGAATGGGACGGCAAAAAAAACTACGGCGAATGGTTCATGGAAGAAACCAAGATGCCAGTTTCTCAATACGAAAAATTCGCCGACCAATTTAATCCGGTGCAGTTTGACGCCAACGAATGGGTGCGCCTCGCCAAAGACGCGGGCATGAAATACATCGTGATCACTTCCAAGCATCACGATGGCTTCGATATATATCCCTCGAAACTCGGCGATTGGAATATCGGGCGCACGCCGTTCAAGCGCGATCCGCTTAAAGAATTAGCTGCCGCCTGCAAAAAAGAAGGCCTCAAATTGTGCTTTTATCACTCAATTATGGATTGGCATCATCCCGATTGGGGCACGCGCCGCGCGTGGAACGATAAGGCCACTGGCACGCCGGACATGGATCGTTACACGGCTTACATGAAAGGCCAACTGAAAGAACTTCTCACCGAATACGGCCCGATTGGTATTGTGTGGTTCGACGGCGAGTGGGAAAGCCCGTGGACACATGATCGCGGCGTTGATCTTTATAATTACGTTCGCACTTTGCAGCCGCAAACCATTGTCAACAATCGCGTCGGCAAAGGCCGTTCTGGAATGCAGGGCATGAACAAAGGGCAGGGCGTCGGCGATTACGGCACGCCTGAACAAGAGATTCCCCCTACAGGTTTTGGCCCCGGCGTAGATTGGGAATCGTGTATGACGATGAACAATCACTGGGGCTACAACAAGAATGACCAGAACTGGAAGTCCACGCAAATGCTGGTGCGCAACCTGATTGACTGCGCCAGCAAAGGCGGCAACTATTTGCTGAATGTCGGCCCCACTTCTGAAGGCCTCATTCCCGGCCCCAGCGTGGAGCGCTTAAAAGAAATCGGCGCGTGGATGAAGGTCAATCACGACGCCATTTACGACACCACGGCCAGTCCGTTTAAAAAGTTAAGTTGGGGCCGCGCCACCAAAAAGTGGGATGGCAAAAACACCACGCTGTATTTGCACGTTTTTAATTGGCCCACCGACGGCAAACTCGTCGTGCCGGGCTTGAAAAACGAAGTGAAATTTGCCCAAATGTTAGAGGGTAAAGTGAAATTAACGGCTACGAATAGCGAAACAGGCGTTACTTTAGCCGTGCCCGAAAAGGCGCCCGATGCCATTAGTTCAACGATTGTGCTGGCTTTCAAAGGCGAAGCGCAAGTGGATGATGCGCCGCAGTTGCTCACGCAAAATGCCGATGGCACGCTGACACTTTCACCCAGTGACGCCATCGCGCATGGCGAAATCAAAATCGAGCAAAAAGCGGGCGGCAAAGACAATCTCGGTTTTTGGATGAGCGCCGATGACTTTGTCGAATGGAATTTCAAAGCGGTGCGCGCGGGCAAATACGAAATATCTGCCGAAGTCGCCGCGCCGGATGCGACATCGCTGGATTTAGTTCTCGGCACGCAAAAAGTGCGCGCTGCCATTCCGCAAACCGGCGATTACGCGACGTTTCAAAAAGCCACGCTCGGCACCATCGAAATCGCCGCACCGGGCAATGTGACATTACAACTCAAAACAGCGGCTGACTGGAAGCCAATTAACTTGCGTGCGTTAAATTTCAAAGCAGTGCCGTAACGGATTCCCCGCTTCAACAGCGCGTCGTTTTACCTGCCTTGCTACACTTGGGGCACGCCGCAAATTATTTTTTGGCGCAGTGAACAATTGGCACAAGCTGCCGTCTGCCAGAACCGTGAAAGACGGAGACAAGACGGAGTTTGACCAAAAGAGGTGCTGCGCATGGTTGCGATGACATACTCAAAAGTGTGGCCTAACACTCAAGAACCCGATAGCGATGCCGCTTTGGTTGAGCGCGTGCTGGATAATGATCTGGCAGCGTTCGAGCAGTTGGTGTCGCGTTACCAAAACAAAATCACCGGCTACGCGGCGCGAATGTTGAACGATTCGACCGAAGCCGAAGACGTAGCGCAAGAAACATTTATCAAGGCTTATCGCTCGCTGGCTTCTTTTCGCGGCGAAAGTTCTTTTTCAACGTGGCTTTATCGCATCGCCACTAATCTTTGCATTGACCGCGTGCGCAAAATCAAGCGCAGCCCGAAACCCGCGTATTCTTTGGACGAGCCATTCGACAAAGACGAAGACAAAGGTGGGCGCGAGTTGCCGGATTCAACTTTTGAGCCTTCGATGGCCGTTGAACGCGACGAAGTGCGCCGCCGGGTGCGCGAAACCGTGGCTGAAATGCCCGAAAAACTGCGTGCTGTCATCGTGATGTGCGATATCCAAGGCATGAGCTACGAAAATATCGCGCAAGTTTTAGATGTGCCTCTGGGCACCGTGAAAAGCCGGTTGTTTCATGCTCGCGCTGATCTGGCGCGTCGTTTGAAGCCGTATATCCGGGGTGTGAAGTAAGAACCGCGAAAGCGGGGTGACAATCATGAAATTAGACCCAAACGAAATGATGGATTATTTGGACGGCACGCTGGACGAAACGTGCCGCGCGCAAATCGAAGCGCATTTAGCCTCCGACGCCGAAGATCGCGAACTGGTAGAGATCATGCGTGTTTCGATGCAAGAACTGCACGAATTAGATGAACGCGAACCGGTGCGCGCCAGCGACGATTTTTGGATCAAAGTGCGCAACGGACTGCCTGCCAAGGCGCCGCGCCGTTCAATCTGGACGCAAATGGCTGGCTGGATTTGGCCGCAACCGGGTTTGTCGCAATCGCGCAATGGTTTCTCGATGCGCGTGGCAGCCGTCGCGATTGTCATCGCGCTAATGGGCGTGTGGTTCGCGCCGAAGCAATCGCAGCAGCCTGTAGTAGCGGGAGAGTTGCCGCCCGATGCGGAAATGTTCATCAAAATGGCAACGCAGCGACACAATGCTTTTGTTGCGTCGCAGCCTTTGGGCAGCGCGCCCGTTGGCGATTTAGCCAGCGGCGAAACCGGCGATGAAGACGACGAACCCGGCGGAAGCACTCCGTAATGCCGCGAGGCGCAAAAAGGGCCATTCCGCCAAACGGAATGGCCCTTCGTTTTTATAATGTGATTTTGCCCCTTGTTCCCGAAGGTGCTTTAATTGAATTAACTCTCATGAAACGTCCAATTATTTTTAAGCTGGTGGCTTTTCTTGTGCCTTTGGCACACGGAGTGGTGTTGGCGGCTCCCCAAGCCGATAAGTTGTTGCAAGCCACGGAAAAAGCCGATAAAACCTTGCGTTACAGTGGCACCGCTGTAGTGGCCCGGCCCGGTGTGCCCTCAAAAACACTTCAAATCTGGCACGATGGCGAAAAACGACGCCTCGAATGGACAGCGCCGCCGGTTTCGCGCGGCGATTTGTTAGTGGATGATGGCAACAGTGTATGGCACTATTTTTCTTCGGAAAACAACGCTGTGCAAACGCGCGGCGCCGCAGAAATAGACTGGCATCGTTTGGCGCAATCCATGACCGCCAAAGTCGAAGGTAGCGGCAAAGTCGCCGGGCGCGATGCATGGATTGTTGCTTTAAAGCCGCGTGACAAAAACCAATCGCCGCTCAAGGTTTGGATTGATCAAAAAGTCTTTGCGCGTTTGCGTGTGGAGCGGGGTAGCGGCGCCGCTAAAAGCACGATGGCTATGCAGAAAATAAATTTCGGTGCCGTTCCGCCTCGTCTTTTTCAATGGTCGCCGCCGGCAGGCGCACAGATCACGCGCACCAGTGGCACGCTTTATAATGACTTTTTACAAGCACAACGCGGCGCTTCTTGGTTGTCGGCGCCAAACAGTCTACCTTCCGGCTATGATTTTGAAAGCGCCGTCGTTGATGCTTCCGGCAATGGCGGTAAAGGCGAAGCGTGGCTGCGTTATGCCAACGGTCTCAGTCGGTTTTCGATTTTCCAACAACACACCGGCGATGGCGTCGTTTTCAAGCTGCAAAAAACGAAAACCGGCGGATGGTTCGTGCAAAAAGGCGGCAGTCGCTTCATAGTTTTGGGTTTGCCGGACGCCCCAGCGCAGCGTGTCGCTAATTCGTTGAAGTAAAACCAAGAGCCTATTTGTATAGGCGCCCGTTTAAAAGGCGAATCCAAAATTTGCCCTTGCGTAGCGAGTCTTACGTAGCGAGTTAGGTAAAAAGAAAAATTCTCATAAAACGGCCAAACTTCGATGAATTTCGAGGTTTGGCCGTTTTCGTTTTTACAGTTGTGCTGGCCGCGAAAATCGGTTCACACGCTGGAAACAAAAAGTTCACTTAAAAGACATTTAGCGAAGTAGGACAGGGAAACAACGGCCTGTCACTCTATATTATTGGTTAGGCCAAAACCGCCGGAAATTCCAACTGGAAACAATAACTTTCGTTTGACAAGGAGACACAATGCATTTGTCCGACTTCAAAAAAAGCGGCCACACACCCACGCTGTTCAGCGCGTTCATGTATTTCGATATCAGCTTCATGGTTTGGGTGCTGCTGGGGCCGCTCGCCGTGTTCATCACCGAAGATTTTCATCTGACACCGGCCCAAAAAGGCTTGCTCGTCGCGCTGCCGATTTTGGGAGGCTCGTTTATGCGCCTCGTTTTGGGCGCCATGACCGACCGCATCGGCGCTAAGAAAACCGCGCTTTTCGGCTTGAGCGTGACGCTGATTCCGCTAACTTGGGGCTGGCTCGGCGCCAAATCGCTGACCGAACTGCACTTTGTCGGGCTTTTGCTCGGCGTGGCGGGCGCCAGTTTCGCCGCCGCGTTGCCGATGGCTTCGCGCTGGTATCCGGCGGAGCATCAAGGCTTGGCAATGGGCATCGCGGGCGCCGGCAACAGCGGAACCGTTTTGGCCGCGCTTTTCGCGCCGCGCATCGCTAAAGCGCACGGCGGCGACTGGCACATCGTTTTGGCTTACGCCATCATTCCGATTGTGCTTACTTGGTTCCTCGTCGCCTTCATGGCCAAAGACAGTCCCGACAAGCCCGCACCCAAAGGCATGGCCGAATATCTCGGCGTGCTGAAACAAAGCGATACGCTGTGGTTTTGCTTGTTTTACTCGATCACGTTTGGCGGTTTCGTGGGACTCGCCAGCTTTCTGCCGACGTTTTTCGTTGACCAATACGGCCTTGACAAAATTCAAGCCGGAACTTTCACTGCCGCTTGCGTTTTTGCGGGCAGTTTCGTGCGGCCCATCGGCGGCTATTTGGCCGACCGTTTCGGCGGAGTCCGCATTTTAGTGGCGATTTATAGCTGTGTCGGCATTTTAGCGTTCGCCGTCGCGCAGTTGCCCGCTTTAGCTTTGGCGACCACGCTGCTTTTCGTGTTGATGGCAACGCTCGGCTGCGGCAACGGCGCGGTGTTTCAATTGGTGCCGCAACGTTTTCCGCGTCAAATCGGCGTGATGACCGGCATCGTCGGCGCGGCGGGCGGGTTGGGCGGCTTCTTCCTGCCGACGCTGCTTGGCTACGTCAAGCAGAACATGGGCAGCTTCGGCGCGGGATTCGGCATCTTCGCTTTCGCGGCAGCCATCGCTATCGGCCTGATTTTGGTTCTTCATCCCGTCTGGCAGCGCGCCGGTTGGCTCGGCGCCGGTGGCAAAGCGGTAACGGCGTAAATTCGGTGGACAGTGAGCAGTGGGCAGAAATTTCCCCACTGTCCACTATCCACTGTCCACTGAAATGACTACTTCCACCCATTGTCCTTACTGCGCTTTGCAGTGCGGCATGAATTTACAAAACGGCGGCAACGCGATTCATATCGAGCCGCGCGACTTTCCGACTAATCGGGGCGGATTGTGCCGCAAGGGCTGGACTTCGGTGGAATTGCTGGCGCATCCCGACCGCCTGACTTCGCCACTGATTCGCAACAAGCGCGGCGAATTGGCGCCTTCTTCGTGGGAGGACGCGCTGGATCGCATTGTCAGCGAAATTGGGCGCGCGCAAAAATTGTATGGAAACGACGCCGTCGGCGTCTTCGGCGGCGGCGGTTTGACCAACGAAAAAGCCTATTTGCTCGGCAAATTCGCCCGTGTGGCCCTCAAAACCTCGCAGATTGACTACAATGGCCGCTTTTGCATGAGCAGCGCGGCGGCGGCGAGCCTCAAAGCCTTCGGTTTAGATCGCGGTTTGCCGTTTCCGCTTGAAGATATTCCCGGCGCGGAAACCATTCTATTAGTCGGCAGCAACAGCGCCGAAACGATGCCGCCGATTATGCAGTGGTTCGACGCGCAACGCGCGAACGGCGGCCAACTCATCGTCGCCGACCCTCGTTTGACGCCCACAGCGGCCAACGGCGCGCTGCATTTGCAACTCACGCCGGGCACCGACCTCGCGTTAGCCAACGGCCTCTTACACATTTGCATTCAAGAAAAGCTGATTGACGAAGCCTTTATCGCGGCGCGCACCGACGGCTTTGACGAAGTAAAACGCACCGTCGCGGCGTATTGGCCCGACCGCGTGGAACACATCACCGGCGTGCCCGCCGCCAAGCTGATTCAGGCCGCGCACCTGCTGGGCAACGCCAAAACCGCGATGATTCTGACGGCGCGCGGTGCCGAGCAGCAATCGAAGGGCGTGGAAACGGTTTTGGCGTTCATCAACCTCGCCTTAGCGCTGGGCAAAATGGGCAAAGCGCATTGCGGCTACGGCTGCATTACAGGTCAAGGCAACGGTCAGGGCGGGCGAGAACACGGCCAAAAAGCCGATCAATTGCCGGGTTATCGCAAAATTGACAACCCGGCGCACCGCGCTCATGTGGCGAAAGTTTGGGGCATCGATCCCGACGATTTGCCGCTTCCGGGCCGCTCGGCTTACGAAATGTTGGACACCCTTGGCGAAGAAGGCGGCGTGCGCGCTTTGATGGTTCACGCTTCCAACATCGTGGTTTCGGCGCCCAACGCCGGACACGTTCAAAATCGCCTCGATGCGCTCGATTTTCTGATGGTGGCCGACATTTTTCTGTCCGAAACCGCCGAACGCGCCGATGTGGTTTTGCCTGTCACTCAATGGGCCGAAGAAACCGGCACCATGACCAATTTGGAAGGCCGCGTTTTGCTGCGCCAAGCCGCCACAACCGCGCCCGAAGGCGTGAAATCGGACGCCGAAATCGTGACGGAACTGGCAAAACGTTTAGGTTTCGGCGCCTTTTTTACCGATGAGCCGCAAGCGATTTTCGAGGAATTGGGCCGCGCCAGCGAAGGCGGCGTGGCCGATTATTCGGGCATCACTTACGAGCGCATTCTCGCCGAAGACGGCGTTTTTTGGCCCTGCCCGCGCGGTTCGCAAGGCACGCCGCGAATGTTCCTTGATTCATTCGCCACGCCGGACGGCAAGGCGAAGTTTCATGCTGTGCGCCACAAGCCCGCCGCCGAAGAACCAGACGACGAATATCCTCTGTATTTCACGACGGGCCGCGTCATGGCGCAGTATCAATCGGGCACGCAAACGCGCCGCATCAAGGCGCTGAACGAAACCGCGCCCGAAGGCTTCGTCGAACTCCATCCAACGGTAGCAAAGCGTTTCGACATCGCGGACGGCGATTTGGTGAAGGTAGAAACGCGGCGCGGCGCGGCGATTGTGCCCGCCAAAGTAACCACAAATATCCGGCGCGACACGATTTTTATGCCCTTTCACTGGGCCAAAAATCAGCGCGCCAATCTGCTGACCAACCCGGCACTCGACCCAATTTCCAAGATGCCGGAATTCAAAATCTGCGCGGCGCGCATTGAAAAAGCACAATAGAACGCAAATCACGCGAATGTTCGCAAATTTACGCAAATAATTTCAAAGGATTGGCGTAAAATCGCGGTAATTTGCGGAATTCGCGTTCTATTTAAAGAAGCAAAATTATGGAAAAGCAAAAATTAGTTGTCATCGGCAACGGCATGGCCGGAGCGCGCACTGTTGAGGACATTCTCACGCGCGGCGGCGATAAGCAATTCGAGATCACTATGTTCGGCGATGAGCCGAGCGGAAATTACAATCGCATACTGCTCTCGCAGGTGCTGAACGGCTCGCGCGATGTGCGCGAAATTTTTCTGCACCCGCAGGAATGGTATGCGTGGAACGGCATCAAACTGCACGCCGGCGTGCGCGTGACGCAAATCAACCGCGAAGCGAAAACCGTCACTGGCGACAACGGCCAAACCGTGCCCTATGACAAATTGTTGATCGCTACCGGCAGCCGCCCCTTCGTGCCGCCGATGGAAGGATTGAAACTCGAAGACGACACGCCCAAGCCGGGTATTTTTGTGTTCCGAACACTGGAAGACTGTCGCCGCATCGCCGGATACGCCAATAAATGCAACAAAGTCGCGGTTATCGGCGGCGGTTTGCTTGGTTTGGAAGCAGCGCGCGGCCTTTTAAATTTCGGCTGCGAAGTTCACGTCGTTCATTTGATGGAGCGCCTGATGGATATGCAACTTGACGCCGAAGGCGCTAAGATTTTGCAAACTGCGATGGCGAACATGGGCGTGAAGGTGCATCTCGAAAAAGTCACGTCCGCCATTTTGGGCGACGACATGGTGACGGGTCTTCAGTTCAAAGACGGTAGCGTTCTCGATTGCGATATGGTGGTTATTTCCTGCGGCGTGCGGCCCAACGTCGAACTCGCCAAAGAATGCGGTCTGAGCGTCGAACGCGCGATTGTCGTGGACGACAAGATGCGTTCGGTGGACGACGAAAACGTTTATGTCGTCGGCGAATGCGCGCAGCATCGCGGCAAGGTTTACGGCCTCGTGGCGCCGCTGTGGGAGCAAGGTGCGGTTTTGGCCGACCAAATCACCGGAACCAAGCCCGAATCGATTTACGAAGGCTCGAAAATCTCCACCAAACTCAAAGTTTTGGGCGTTGAACTCGCCAGTTGGGGCCAAACGCAGGCTTCGCAGGAAGACGACGAAATCGTTTCTTATGCCGAGCCGAAGCACGGCATTTACAAAAAACTCGTCATCCGCGACGACCAGTTAATCGGCGGCATTTTGATGGGAGATTTAACCAAAGCCAGCGAATTGATGCCCGCTTTTGATCGCGGCTCGCTGTTGCCCGAAGACCGTTCTTCGCTGCTTTTCGATACCGGCGCGCCGGTCAAACGCTATTCGATGCTCGAAATGCCCGACGAAGCGCCAGTTTGCCAGTGTAACGGCGTCAATAAAGGCACGATTCGCAAATGCGTGCTGGCGGGCGCCAAAACCATGAGTGGCATTATGTCGAAAACGCGCGCCGGAACCGGCTGCGGCTCGTGCAAAAGCCTCGTGCGCGAAATCGGCGAATGGGCCAACGAAGGCCATTTAGCGGAATGAATGGGTAAAAGGAAGGCTTCGATGAGCTTCGGGAACGCTTCGATCCGTTCCGCGAAGGCTCTGATCCGCTTGCGGAACGTTCTGATCCGTTCCGCGAACGTTTCGATGAGCTTCAGCAACGTTCTGATGAGCTTCAGGAACGTTCCGATGCGCTTCGGGAACGTTCCGATGGGCTTGCGGAAGGCTCACATCCGCGCCGCGAAGATGATTTCCAACCGCGTAAACTGCGCTTTATGAAAATCCGATGGACAAATAATAGCGTGCGCTTTCGCATTACGCCGGGCGAATTGGAAAGTCTGAAACATCATCAGCCCATTTCTGAAGTGATGGAATGGGGCAACGGCTCGTGGGAAGCCTACCTGAGCGTGTCAGATAAAACCTCGTTTTGGATCGAAAAAATGATGATGCAAGTTAGCCTTGCGCCGCACGATGTCGAAGCGTTAGCCAAACCCGAAAACGAAGGCGTTTACTTTTCGACCAAAGCTGGCCCCGAAGGCGAAGCGATTCGCTATTTCATCGAAAAAGACTTTCCTTGTGCCCATCCGCGCGCCAGCGAAGCCGAAGAATCAAGCGAAACTTTCGAGCCGCCACTGGGCTTTGAAGCACGAAAACAGCAGGCAAAACCAGAGAATTAGAGGCTGTTTCAAAAGTTGGTATGTCATTCTGAAAGGTGTTTCGGCACCTTGAAGAATCCCCTTTGCCTACGGGAGATTCTTCGGTCCGGGTGCCCTCTGGGCGGTAGCCTTCCTCAGAATGACAGGCACTCTCTTTTTCGACTTTTGAAACAGCTTAAGCCTTCCCCGTTTGCGTTTAAGCCGCACAATTTAAGGAGCTATCATGCATTTTTCTCACGCCGTCGCCGTGCGGGGGTTGATTTTTCTCAGCCCTTTGGCTCTCGTTTCTGCCGTCAATGCCCAAAATGCGGCGCCTGTGCCTGCGCCAGTCGCCACGCCTAAACCGGCAGCGACTCCCAAGCCTTATAAAATCGGCGACTGGACAATCAGCGGCAGTTTGCGCGCACGCGGCGAATATATGGATTGGTTCGACGCGCCCGGTTTCAACGACAGCGATTTATATGGCGCTTCGCTTTTGCGTCTTGGCGCCACCAAAAGCACCAAAAGCAATGACATCACGCTGGAAATTGCGCAGCCCACGCTTTATAGTTTGCCCGGCAATTCCACGGCGCCCGCCCCGGCCGGACAACTTGGCCCCGGCGCTACTTATCGCGCCATCAACGGCGGGCAAGATGCCAGTTTGTTCATCAAAACCGCAGCCGTGCGCTTCAAAAACCTCGGCAGCGCTGCCAACTCAGTTCGCTTGGGCCGTTTTGAATTTATTGATGGCCTCGAAGTGCTGCCCAAAGACCCGTCTTTGGCGTGGCTCAAACGCGCGCGCATTGCTGACCGTTTGATTGGCAACTTTGGCTTCACCCATGTTCAACGCTCGTTTGATGGCGGCCAGTTTTCGCATAACAACACCAAAAGTAACATCACGATGTTTTTGGGCGCGCCGACAGAAGGCGTTTTTCAATTGAATGGCATGGGCGAAGTCAAAAACGTTTATACGTTTTATGGCGCTTACACCAAACCGATGAAATCCGCCGATGCGCGCTTGTTTTATATTCGCTACCACGACGGGCGCAATCTCACGCCGGTGGACAATCGTCCTGCCGGGGTGCGCGCCGCCGATAAGGGCGACATTGACATCAACAACTTTGGCGCGAACTACATCAAAACTTTCGATTTAACGTGCGGCAAAGCCGACGTTTTGGCGTGGGGCAGCCTGCAAACCGGCTCATGGGGCAGTCAATCGCACCGCGCCAACGCGATTGCCTTGGAAGCCGGTTACCAGCCGAAGAACATGAAATGGAAGCCGTGGTTTCGCACCGGTTATTTCAACGGTAGCGGCGACAGCACGCCCGAAGGCGCTTTGGGCGGCAAGCATGAAACATTCTTTCAGATGTTGCCCACGCCCCGCGTTTACGCGCGTTTTCCGTTTTACAACTTGATGAACAATGAAGACCTTTTCGTGCAAGCGATTGCCAAACCGAATCCCAAAACCACTTTGCGCGCCGATGCCCATCGCGTGCGTTTAAGTTCAGCGGGCGACCTGTGGTATTTGGGTGGCGGCGCGTTTAATGATGGCGTTTTCGGCTATCAGGGCCGTCCGAGCGGCGGCAAAAATGGCTTGGCGAACGTTTTCGACCTCAGCCTCGATTACAACTTGAACCCGCAAACCGCATTTACCGCTTACCTCGCGCACGCCAGTGGCGGCGGTGCCATCGGCACGTCCTATCCGGCGGGCAACAACGGCAACTTTTTCTATGTGGAAATGACGCGCAAGTTTTGAGGACCCGGAAAATTTCGGCGACACAATCGGTGAAATAACGATTGTGTCGCCGTTTTTGGGGCGCACAAAGCGTGGTTTTGGCGTGCAAACGTAGAAAAGCTATGAAAATATGGAGTTATCACTACAAAAAACACTCATAATCTGGTGAAATATAACGGTGAGAATTAAATCAGGGAGGCTCGATGGAACTTTATCAGTTAAAGTTGTTCGTTGACCTGGCAGAAACTGGCAATTTCACCAAGGTAGCCAGTGAAAATTATGTGACGCAGGCCGCCGTCACTTTGCAAATTCGCAAGTTAGAAAGCGAAT